>DCFT01000079.1 GCA_002319885.1 Bacteroidales bacterium UBA1797 | reverse complement strand
TATTTTGCAGCTTTATTAAGAAAGATAAGTGCCTCATCAAGTTTATCTGCCTGATCTGACTTTGATCCGGTTGCACGAAAGTAGCCAAGCGCCAGTGTGGATGCCTGTTTAACCTTAGCTTCATCATTTGCTGCTTTCATTTTCTCAATATACATGTCGATAGTTTTTTCAAAATCTTCAGAATTACCCTGTTTCATATATATTAATGCCTTATTATATAATGCAGAAGAATAATCGGGGTTAATCATCAAAACGCTGTCAAATGCTGCAAGAGTATTATTGTAATCATCTTTAGAAAAATATTCGCCCGCCATTTTATTATATGCCTTTTCCAGAATATTGTCAGCGTTCTGTTTAACGGAAGTATTATCATATTTTTCTGCTGCAGCAACTGCATTTTTTGCAGCCCGTATTATTTCGGGAGTTGGCTTTTTCCCGGAATATGCATCTGCAGCAACATTATAATACAAACTTGGTAATACTTTTATTGCCTTCTGACTTAGATCAGCTGCAGAATCACCAACCTGTTTGGACAGGGTGACTACATTCTCAAAGGCTTTAATTGCTGCCTGGGGATTCGTCTGAACAGCTTTGGCTCCTTCATTATAAGCTTCGATAACATCATTTCGTCCCTGGGCTTTGACAGCTATCGTTGAAAAAACTACAAAGACAATAAGACTAATTGTTTTAAATAAATTTCTATGTTTCATTTTCGTTCTGATTATAATACTATAATTAACATTTATTATTCGAAAAAGTTAAAAATAAAAAATAAAATTGTTTTACATAACCAATTATATGGAAAGATGTTATCTATTATCTATTAACAGATCCATAATGACTTCGGATTTTCTTGCTAAAATAATAAATAATGTTAATTTTTTGCTTTTCACTTTATTATATGAACACTCTGGTTTTGTTTTTAACATGAATTGTCGGAAGCTTTTCGACATTTTCATTAACTAGAACTAAAGGAGCCGAACACTATTCCTTCAACGGAGTTTAACATTATCGCTCTGGAGAGGGTGACGCTGACTGATAATTGGCATATCGCCCTTTAAAACATTGAATAACTGAGGCAGCTGATCCAACCCTGACTTAAAAAGGAATCTTCCGATTGTGGTAAACCTTTCATCTTTTTTAAGATCAGGATCTAAACAATCAGGTTTAATATCAAATTCAGAAAACCCGGTCTGCTTTTCGTTATTTGTATACATTGTTCTGAATCTGTATACTTTGATCTGTCTGCCTCTCCATCCTGTTTTTACAAGATCATATATAACAGGTCCCCTTGAAGTAAGCTTAATCAAAACACTAAAGAGAATTAAGAATGGAGATAAAACAACAATCATTAAAAGCGCCATATTGATATCTAATGTCTTCTTAATTGCCTGAGCATAGGAATTGTTGGGGATATTAATAAAACTCAAAAATTTACCATGTCCTGTATCTGCCCTTACAGCACTGGAAAGGTTAGCTTTTGGGTTTTTAATCTTTAGTTTTAAAGTAACTCCCAGATCTTCACATGATCTAAGAATTTCCCGAACCTTAGCTGAATCTGTTTTCTCTTTCATAAACAGAACTTCATCTATGAAATCAACCTCTATCAAATCGTTGAGTATGCCTAAATATATTTCCGGAAGAATAATTGCGGCGTTTTCAAATTTTTGTTTGATCAGTACTGAATCTGAAAATATCACAATTATTTTATAACCCAGCTCTTTATTCGATAGAATATCTTCAATGTACGACAATGAAAAACTGTCAGCAATTATGATAATATTTACTTGATTGTAGCCTTTTATTCCAAGGATTTTAAGAATCCTGTAAACCAATACTCGTACGATAAACAGGAAAAGGAATCCTGAAAACGACAGTTCGATGAGAAACAATCGGGGGACTGAGTTTATTCCCAGTAAAAAATAGAAGAGTGTAAGAAGGAAAAAAATTGAAATTGATGATTGCAGATATAAAAAAAACAGAACTTTATAACGTTTAGTAGGTATCCCGGTGACTTTTACCATGAATAAAATCATTATCCAGAAAGGGAGTATCCATAAAAAGAGTTTTAATAAATTGATATCGGAGAAAAAAAAGCCACCCTTCTGAAAATAATTCAGCATGTAAGAACATTGAAATGCAAAAAGAATTGATAAAACATCAATAGGATTCAGTATTTTTTTCACATAATTCAATATCTTCATACGAGAGTCAATATGAAACTGATATTGAGAATTAAGAAGATCCATAAACAAGAATACATCGCGTCAGGGAGTTTGCATTGTCCAATTAAAACCTGAAACTAACCTGTGAAAGTAATAATTATTCTGCAGACACTATATCTTTTTGGGTGCAAAAATAAGTAAGACCGTTAAATTCAGTAATGTCCAAAATCTTCAGACCTGAATTCACAAACAACAGTCTCGCTGTTCTTTCAGTCATGTATCTTTTTGAATTTGAGTCAAATAGGTGATATATAACATTCAGGAACGTACTACTTTGGCCAACGCTTTTCTCAGTATTTGAAATTCGCCCGGTTAATTTGTCGTAGTACCTGTTGGTATACGAAAATATACTTTTATGATTTTTATTGTCGGTGAAACTTCCAACAAAATAGCATTTTTTCGGAAGTACATGATAAATTGAATGTAGAAAATCCTTTAACCCTTTTATATTGTTTAATTTTTCAAGATTTACCACAGTTTTAACCTCTTTTAGATCCTCATTTTCGAAATAATAGTGGTGTGATGAAGTTAATATCAAAAAATCCGGACTTTTAGACAAACCTAACCAATCGAGATAATTATAGAAGTTTTCATGACCCTCTTCGGCCAGTTTTGCATATATAGGATTGATATCGGTATTTACACCTGCCGAACCTTTAAAACGAGAGCGCTTACTAACACGTTGATTCTTAGTAATATGTTTATTGTTTGCGTGTGGTTTACTCTTCATCGATCTGATTCCCTGTTTGGAATTAAAATTATTCAATAAGTTAACTTCAATCAAATTTTTAAATGTAGCATATTGATTAATGTTAGGTCAACAGGAGTCGAAAATTCTCATTAAAATGAATGAACATCAATGATAATTGGCTATTAATGTATAGAAACGTTTCATTGGTAAAAAATGAATGCATTTTTACTATTATTTTCATATCTTCTTTTAATATCCAAACATGAAATTTCTTAAATAACAGATAATCAGATATATATTATTTATCTGAGACTCTTCTGACTCCTAAAAGCTGTTTTTGCGTATTTTGACCAATGTATTTAAAAAATTGATGAAACAAAATCCTTATACCGGTCTGATAACATATTACCTGAAAGGTATTTCTTCCGCCCATATATACAGTTAGTTCATTTCACCTGTTTCAAAAAAAGCCTTATCACTTCCTGTCCGATATTTTACCTGAGAGCAATGAAGGAATTATATAAGTCACTTTATTGATTGCCCTTAAAAAAGCACTGTTTTTGTCATTGAATTCTCTTTCGTTTTTTAAAGCCAGCTTTCAGGTCAGGATATTAGCAGGATAATTTTATTTTTGCTGCTATGTACAATTTTAATGACAAAAATAATGTCAGTTATAAATTAAATGGCTGAATTTCGCAACACTGAGAATAGTGCCTTAAAACTGTGGTTAGCAGTTAATGGCTTTCAGAACAAATGAAAGGATCTTCAGGTAGGGAATAAAACAAAAGAACTATATAAAGAAAATCAGAATCCGTTAAGTTTCATTGTTACTGTAGGTATAAGAAGTAAAAATCCAACAATAATAAGGATAATAAGAAATGGCATTATCCATCTAAGCCATTTTACATATGGTATTCTTGCCATCCCTAGGACTCCTATCAAAACCCCTGATGTTGGTGCGATCATGTCGGTAAAACCGGCACCAAACTGAAAAGCCATAATAGTTGCCTGCCTTGTTAATCCGACAATATCTGAAAACTCTGCCATAATAGGTATTGTGAGAGCGGCTTTTGCTGATCCCGATGTTATTACCAGGTTTAAAACAGATTGAAAAAGGTACATGATTGTGATGGCAGAAATCTGATTTGCCCCTTTCAATGCACCAGATAATGAGTATAAGACTGTATCAATTATCTGACCATCAGTAAGAATAGCAATAATCCCTCCGGCGAATCCTACAACAAGAGAAGCTGATACAATATCTTTTACCCCTTCGACGAAAAGTTTAGTAATTTCACCGGGTTTCTTACCCGATGCAAAGCCTGTAACTATGCCCATTGCCAGAAAAAGAGCTGCAATTTCCATTATATACCACTGATAACCAAGTACTCCAACAATAAGATACGCCATTGTGAAGGCCAGGATATTCAGCACAAAGAAATGTATCGAGCGGCGCAAGGTAAAGAAACTGGAAATAAGGAATAATGCTGCCAGTATTGGAAGCAGAGGAGCGGAGACTGCCGATAAACCAACTGACAGGTGTGTGACAGGATATTTAATGGCAAAGATTAACAGGGCAACCCAGGTCAGAAATGCAATGATCCACGCGGATACGGGTGTATAGTATTTAATTTCGTCGAGATGCGATTTCCCTTTTTGCCTCCAGTAAGCGTCGGCATCATACATGGGACTCCTGCGTGGATTTCGTTTTATCCTGGCTGCATACCAAAGTATGAAACAGATGCTGATAAATGTTATGATAATCCAGCAAAATGTACGGTACTCTATGCCTGTAAAAAGTGGTACACTCGCCAATCCCTGAGCTATGCCAACAGTGAACGGGTTCAGAATAGCTGCCGCAAACCCGATGTGTGCAGCAAAGTAACATAATGAAATTCCAACAATCGAATCATATCCCATTGAAATTGAAAGTGGTACAAATATTACAGCGAATGCAATGGTTTCTTCAGCCATTCCGAATATAGCTCCGAACAGACTGAATATGATCATAATTAATGTAATGATAATATTGTTTACACCAACCAATTTCACTAGACGGTATCGCTCCATTCTCTGTGTAAACCCCAGGAACGAAAATATGCCAACATCAATTGATTTAGTTTCATTCATAATCCAGAATGCTCCGCCTATCATAAGAATGAAGACAATAATGTGAGACATGTTTATGAATCCCTTATAAAATGCGGAAAAGATCTGCCATGTCTGGGGCTGACTGTCAACATAGTGAAATGAATTATTTATAATTACACTTCTTTCCACACCATTCACGGAAACTAAGTGACGGTCATATTTTCCACCCGGAATTATCCATGTGAGAACTGCAGCAATTATTATAATACTGAAGACAATTACAAGGTTATGAGGGATAGTAAATTTGAAATGCATAGGTTTTTTTGGTTAGGATGAAAGGCAATTATTAAAACTTATTAGTAATTCCGGTTAAGTAAAAATAATCAAAAAATGGTCATAGGTTAATTTTAATCCTGAGAATAGCTAATTTTACTATTGAATCAGTTCATTAAAAAAGATCTTATGCTTCTAATCAGGAATGCTCTCGTTTATGCCCCGGAATTCCTGGGCAAAAAGGAATTGTTGATTGGTGGAAACACTATCCTTGGAATTTCGGATCAAATCGAGCTGCCTCAGGGTCTGGATGTTGAGGTAGTTGACGCAAAGGGATTGTCAGTTGTCCCTGGTTTAATAGATAACCATGTTCATATTGCCGGTGCAGGAGGAGAAGGAGGACCGGCTACCCGTACACCAGAGCTGACTCTTTCCCGAATGTTTGAAGGAGGTGTGACAACAGTAATTGGATGCCTTGGAACAGATGGATTAACCCGATCGGTAGAAGCAGTTCTGATGAAGGCTAAATCGTTGCGTCTTCAAGGAGCTTCAGCCTGGATATGGACAGGCGCATACCAGGTTCCAACACCTACCATTACAGGTGATCCTGGCAGGGATATTGCATTGATTGATGAAATTATCGGAGTCGGAGAACTCGCAATATCAGATCACAGGAGTTCATGCCCAACAACAAATGAATTAATCCGGATCACAGCACAGGCAAGGGTGGGAGGAATGCTTGGTAAAAAAGCAGGGATGATAAATATCCATATGGGTGATGCAAAAGACCCATTTTCTCCGCTTCATGAGGTAGTTAATCATAGTGAACTTAAATATACTCAATTTCTCCCAACGCATTGTAATAGAAATAGTTATATTTTTGAAGATTCAAAAACTTATGGTAAAACCGGTTATGTGGATATAACTACCAGTTCGTGGCCATATTTTCAGGATGAAGAGATAAAGCCTTCGGCTTCACTTAAGATATTACTTGACGCTGGTGTACCTGCCAATCATATTACTTTTTCATCAGATTCATGCGGATCTCTTCCGGGTTTTGATGAACAGGGATTTCTGGTAAAACTTGAGATGGGCTTGCCTTCATCCAATCTCCGTGAATTGGCAGATTGTGTAGCTGTAGAAAAGATACCGCTGGAGACAGCCTTGAAAGTTCTGACTTCAAATGTCGCAACAATACTGAAGTTGCCGGGTAAAGGTTTTATTTCACCGGGAATGGATGCTGACCTTTTGTTTCTTGATAAAGAACTGAAGATGGTACACCTTTTGGCCATGGGAAAATGGGCTGTCAGGAGCGGGGAGATTATTAAAAGAGGAACTTATGAATAATTAAATAGCTAAAAATTATAGGATTAACCCATCCTTTAGGCGGGATGGATACAATTCTAATCCATACACTAGTAGCTGTTAATATTTTTAAACATCATCTTAATCTGAATTTCTGTCCGGGCAAATAGACGCTTAATTGAAGCCCTTCAGTTCCTAGTAAGCCATTCCTTATTCTTTTAATTTTATTTATATTTTTTATTACGATCACCTGGCTGATACCGTTAACTGTTGCATAATCACCATCGACAATTATTGCAGTAGATTCATCCATTGCAACACATAATTCATCAGGGTTTTCAATCGACACAGCAATTAGTCTGTTAAGTCTCTGACGCTTAATGAAATGTTGATCTATAATTACATCTGCTAATAAGCCAAGGCCCTGAGTAACTTCAATATTATCAGATTCAATAGTTACAAAGCCGGCTTCAGGCTCGGTATGTTTTTTCTGATTCCCGGTTATCATCTTTTTGCTCATGACAGCTGCCCCGGCGCTTGTACCCGCAATTACTGATCCGTTTTTATAATCCTGATGTATGGCATCCATTATCGGGGTGTTCAGAACAACCGACATAAACCTTGCCTGATCACCTCCACTTATAAAAATAAGCTTTGCATTACGTAATGAATCGAGCTGCGCTTTTGGAGGTAATTCTCCAGCTTTAAAATTGTAGCCGTAGACTTTTTTTATCCCTGTAACATTGAAATCGTCTTTAGTCCATATAATTGCACTATCGGGAGTGGCACTTGCCATGGGTAAAATATAGACATAGCCTTCGGTCCTGACTCCTGAAATATCAACCATTTTATTCATCATAGAGTCGGTACGGTTGCCCCCTCCGATAATAAAAAGCTTCCCGGCTGGTTTTACCTGATTTTGTCGTTGTACACATGCTGACAGCGAAAGCGCGAGTAGGATTATTGTAATCGCAGATGAGTTCTTCATATTAAATATGTTTAAGGGATACAAGTTATTGATTTTACTTGTGATTTCTCCAAGAAACACTTTTTTTTCATACTTTTATCCAACCATTTTTGTTCTCATGTTTTTAAAACTCATCAAGTACATTCAATGAAAGTAACCGGCTTTACTTTTATCCGTAACGCAACACGATTTGACTATCCTGTTGTTGAGGCAATTACTTCGATCCTGCCTGTTTGTGACGACTTTGTTGTAGCCGTAGGTAAATCAGATGATAATACACTGGATCTCGTTCAGAATATTGATAAACAAAAAATCAGGATAATCGAGACTGTCTGGGACGATTCGGCAGAGATGAAGATTGGGGGGAAAGTGTTCGCTTCGGAGACAGACAAGGCTTTTCAGGCTATAGGCAAGGATTCTGATTGGGCCTTTTATATCCAGGGAGACGAAGTTATACATGAAAAATATCTGGCAGGTATTTATTCCTCAATGGAGAAATGGAAAGATGATAAAATGGTGGATGGTTTGTTATTCAATTATCTGCACTTCTATGGTTCCTATGATTACGTCGGACTTTCCCCGAAATGGTATAGCTACGAGATTCGGATTATCAGAAATAATAAAAATTTCTACTCATTCAGAGATGCACAAGGTTTCAGGAAGAATCAAAACGAAAAACTCAATGTTAAGCCAATCGATGCATATGTTTATCATTATGGTTGGGTAAAAGAGCCTGGAACAATGATGAAGAAAGCAATTAATGCAAATTCATTCTACCAGGATAAAAACTTCCTGAAACGGATGAAATCCAAAGACTCTAACGGAAGTAAGGAATTTGATTATTCTTCCATTGATTCCTTAAGATTATTTACCGATTCCCATCCGAAAGTCATGGAATCACGAATCCAACGTAAAAACTGGAATTTTGAACACGATATTTCATTCAACAGGTTATCATTAAGGTACAGGGGTAAGATTTTCATAAAAAAATATCTCGGAATAAATACCTATTACGAAAACTATAGAATCATCTGATCTGGTTTAATTTTCCCGAATTGATAAATATATCCCCTGACTATCAGGTATTGTGCCACTATATAGGATGACATAATCACCAATTCTGATAATTTAAACTGATGGCTGAATTTGCTTATAGCTATGGTAGAGTCGGAGATCACAAAAATAATTGCTCCTGCAAGAATAAGATAATAACTTTTGTTATTTACCCTGCCTTTCCTGTCCAATGCCCCCGATAGCATTGTAAGTATGACTATTGCATAAATGATAACAGGTAACTTCATCTCACCAAGACCGTCATAAAGATAGGATACCAATGCTGCTCCATAGATTATAACCGGTACAAGAAGGTAAACACGTTTTGTAAGAATAGTGTTTTCCCCGGGCGTTATTATAAAAACCGTAAAATACATCACATGAGCAAGCAGGAAACATACAAGTCCGATGATGAACATATTGCTGTTATCTTTTGTGAACTCAAGGAATACATCTCCTGCCCATGAGAAGATGAGACCTGCAATCATAAAGCCGTGGGACCTGTTTTCAAAAAGATTTAGATTAGCAAGTAACAAAATGACGAGTACCGGTATTATCATTACTTTGGAAATAAATCCCGGCCAGAAAGCTGGTTGATTTAAAAGGATAATGGAGATTATCCCGATAATGAAATAGATTACAGATATCGTCCTGGTCCTCATAATTATGCTCGTTTTAAAATTAATCAGGCTTTATATTAGCAAAGTAATGAAAAGAAAAAGAAATATGGGTTATAAATAGTATCACCGATAGTATTCAGAATGATATTATTTTAAGATTTTGAAAATTTCGATAGTTTCTTAGTATATTTCCAGTTGTAAAATGATATTAAAATGAAAAAAAATCATGATCAGATGAAGAAGTTTACCTTTCTGACAACCAGTCTCTTGATACTTGTTTCATGCAGTCAGCTAAAGCCGACAGTGAATAACTCTTCAACAGTTTCAAATAAATTCAGTGTTGAAGGAAAGAATGTGATTGTCTATACAACTGCTGATAGTACAAATCTTAGACTAACGGCTACTGACACACTTAGTTTTAAAGAACTTATTCAACCTGTTGAGACACAGATCTGCGTGTTTACCAATCCTGATAAGACGTTTCAGACATTTCTTGGAATTGGAGGTGCATTAACCGATGCTTCAGCCGAGACCTATGCAAAAATGCCGAAAGCAAAGCAGGATGAGATACTGCAGGCGTACTATGATACTCAAAAGGGAATAGGTTATACTCTTGCCAGAACCAATATTAACAGTTGCGATTTTTCAAGTGAGAGCTATACTTATGTTACCGATGGCGACAAAGAATTAAAATCTTTCAGCATCGATCACGATCAGCAATTCCGTATACCCTTCATTAAAAAAGCTATTACTGCAGCCGGCGGCAAACTGACATTGTTCGTAAGTCCCTGGAGTCCACCCGGATACATGAAGGATAACAATGATATGTTACATGGAGGTAAATTGAAACCAGAGTATTACCAGACCTGGGCCGACTATTATGTAAGGTTTATAAAAGCTTATGAGAAGGTGGGAATACCTGTATGGGGCATGACAATTCAGAATGAGCCGATGGCAACCCAGCGATGGGAATCATGTATATATACCGCTAATGACGAAAGAGATTTCCTTAAAAATTATCTGGGACCGACAATTCAGAAAGAAGGACTGGGTGATAAGAAGATCATTGTCTGGGACCATAATCGTGATCTTATGGTTCAGAGAGCTGACGTTATTTTCGGCGATCCTGAAGCTTCAAAATATGCCTGGGGAATGGGATTTCATTGGTATGAAAGCTGGAGTGGGGGGACTAAAATGTTTGAAAATGTCAAACGGGTACATGAGGCTTATCCTGATAAAAACCTGATTTTTACAGAAGGTTGTCCTGAAAGTTTTGATCCCTCAATGTATAATAACTGGTCACTGGGTGAAACCTACGGACGTTCTATGATAAATGATTTTAATAATGGAACAGTGGGTTGGACCGATTGGAATGTCCTGCTTGATGAGACTGGAGGACCTAATCATGTTCAGAATTTTTGTTTTGCCCCTATACATGGTGATACAAAAACCAGCCAGCTGATCTATACCAACTCATACTATTACATTGGGCATTTCTCAAAATTTATCCGTCCCGGAGCAAAACGGATCATCAGTTCTGCAAGCCGAAGCCAGTTATTAACAACAGCATTCATCAATACCGACGGTAAAGTAGCAGTGGTTGTGATGAATCAGAGCAATCTGAAGATTACTTATAATCTGTGTATCGGGTATCAGGCTGCTGAAGTGACTATTCTTCCGCATGCAATACAAACACTCGTTTTATAGGAAGAAAAAACAACTAACCACAAATTGCACAAAGAAGAAACAGAGTACACAAAGTTAAGACACTATATTTCATTCCGATAGCTCCCGATAACTATCGGGACGGAACTTTGTGTTCCCTGCCTACCGGCAGGCAGGTTTGTGCTAATCCTTTGTGATCTTTGTGTTTAAAGGATTTCAATTTTTACTCTATTTCAGTTTCTTTATCCCCATATTGTATAGAGTAAAGCTGAAAATATCAGCGTATTGTTCAATGGATTTACTTACAGGAGTGCCTGCACCATGTCCAGCGTTGGTTTCAATCCTGATCAGTATCGGATTATTCCCTGCCTGTTTAGCCTGCAGCTGAGCAGCAAATTTGAAAGAATGTGCCGGTACAACCCTGTCGTCGTGATCACCTGTAAGGATAAGCGTAGCAGGATATCTGACACCCTCCCTGACATTTTGAACAGGTGAATATTTGTATATATAATCAAACATCTCCTTACTATCCTCAGAAGTGCCATAGTCATATGCCCAGCCTGCCCCTGCCGTAAATTTGTGATATCTTAACATATCCATTACTCCAACTGCAGGAAGGGCAACCTTCATCAGGTCGGGACGCTGTGTCATTACTGCTCCTACGAGAAGACCACCGTTTGATCCTCCTCTTATGGCAAGAAAATCTGAAGAAGTATATTTTTTATTGATCAGATATTCTCCTGCGGCAATAAAATCATCAAAGACATTCTGCTTATTCATTTTAGTCCCGGCAAGATGCCACTTTTCACCATACTCACCACCTCCTCTGATATTCGGTACCGCATAAATACCACCAAGCTCAAGCCATAATGCCACAGGGATGCTAAAAGCAGGGGTCTCGCTTATATTGAATCCTCCATAACCGTAGAGAATTGTTGGATTCTTACCATTCAGCTGAGTTCCTTTCCTGAAAGTGATTATCATGGGTATTCGTGTTCCATCTTTTGAGTTATAAAACACCTGTGTAGATTCGAAATCATCACCATTAAAAGCTACCACAGGCTTTTTCCAAATCTCTGAATTCCCTGTCTTCGGATCAAGTTTATAGATAGTGGCCGGTGTAATGTAATTTGTGAATGAATAATATACTTCCTTATCATCTCTTTTGGCTGTTAAACCCGATACCGTTCCAATACCTGGCAAAACGATATCCCTGACCAGCACTCCATTCCTGTCATATTGTTTTACCTTTGATATAGCGTCAGTCATATAATGAGCAAAGATATATCCCGAACCTGTTGCAGGCTCAAGAACATTATCTGTTTCAGGTATGAGGTCAACCCAGTTCTTAACTTCAGGGTTTTCAGCATCAACGGTTATGACTTTTTTATTCGGTGCGTTGAGATTGGTAACAATGAAAAGTTTTGAACCATCATTATCGAGTACATAATTATCATTGTCGAAATTTGACACGACAGCTGTAAACTTATTTGCCGGGTTTCTTAAATCCTTTATATATAATTCATTTCCTGTAGTTGATATTGCCGCAGTTACTATAAGATACCTCCCGTCTTCAGTTACTGTTCCCTCAACATATCGTCGGATAATATCTGAACCAAATACAACCTTGTCTTCGCTTTGTTTTGTTCCAAGCTTGTGGTAGTAGAGCTTATGGTGATCAGTTTTTGCAGAAAGCTCACTACCCTTAGGTTTGTCGTAGCTTGAATAATAGAATCCATCATTTGATTGCCATGCTAAACCGCTGAATTTTATATCTTTCAGCGTATCGCCCAGAATTTGCTTTGTCTCTGCATCCAGAACAATTACTTTCCGCCAGTCGGATCCTCCTTCCGAAATTGAATATGCAACTTTACTGCCATCCTTTGTAAATTCAATCTCCCCAAGTGATGTAGTTCCGTCTGCAGAAAACTTATTCGGATCAAGAAATACCTCAGGTTCTTCATTGTTTTTCTGCCGGTAAATTACATACTGATTCTGTAATCCGTCATTCCTTGAAAAGTAAGTGTAGGCACCTTCTTTCTGAGGCGCAGTAAATTTCTCGTAATTCCACATTTTCTCGAGACGCGATTTTAACTGATCTCTGTAAGGGATGGCCCGCAGGTAATCAAAAGTAACTTTATTCTGCTCCTTTACCCAGGCAGCAGTCTCTTCAGACCTGTCATCCTCAAGCCATCGATAAGGATCGGGAACCTTCTTTCCGAAATATGTATCAATAACATCACCCTTTTTTGTAGCAGGGTAGGTAATTTTTTTATCTGCCGGACCGTTACAAGAGATAATAGTTGCCATTAAAATAATTATGATAATTTGGTTTTTCATGATAGTATATTAAAAATTATTGTTTTAACAATTCTGCCTTTTCTGAGTTCCCAGTCAAAAGTAATTAAAAGTACAGCGATAAAAAAGAGTATGGAAAAGTTCTTTGTTTTGTTTCAGATATTTAGGATATGACTTTACACAGAATAGTACTGAAGTCATTAAAATTAATAATTTTTATGATGATTTTGATTAATTTGGCGACCTTAATTTTATAACCTGAATATGAAAAAAGTAATTTTAATTTTTGTGATGGGCTTGAGTATCGGGGGAATATTATGTGCTCAGGAATATAGAACAGGGATAGGAATCAGAGGCGGTTTTGCATCAGGACTGACATTAAAGCATTTTGTAAATCCAAAATTAGCTTTTGAGGGTTTGCTGACAACACGATGGCAGGGAGTTAATTTAACGGGATTGTTTGAGATACATAAACAGCGGGCCTTTGACGTTAAACACCTTGTCTGGTATTATGGTGGAGGAGCTCACCTTGGATTCTATAACGGAAATGATGTTTCATGGGGTAGATCAGGTGCAGCATATACCATATTCGGACTCGATGGCATAATTGGAATTGAATATTCTTTTATTGAAATTCCTCTTAATTTAGGTATTGACATAAAACCGGCTGTTAACCTAATGGGATATACGGGTTTATGGCCTGAAGGTGCGATTTCAGTAAGATATGTCTTCTAGAGAATATGTTATCCACGTATATATTCACAGTAGTTTATACTTAAATTTAAAAACTCAGTTTAGTATTCCCCGATTATTCATAATTTTAGGTTTGATTGAAAAATTGAATCTAAAATTATCCAAAATGAAAAAATTATCGGCACTGGCTTTAATTATCTTATTTCTCCCTCTTGTTATATCTGGCCAGAAAAAGTTTAACGGGCTCGATATGAATATGGGAAATCTATACAGATTATCCGACGCAAAAACCCGCTCAATAAGTCCCGAAAACCTGTCAGGTGAAAAGGGGAAAGGCGGAATGGCAGATCCTGCAGACAAGGACAAACGCAACACTGCAAACGCATCAAATGCTGCGCGCGATCTTGGGCAGGGATGGAAAGTTAATCCGTATGTTATTATTAAGCCGGGAGAAACTTTCAAAATGGCTGAGATTGAAGGCCCTGGCGCCATACAGCATATATGGATGACTCCCACAGGGAACTGGCGATATTCAATCCTTCGGATCTATTGGGATGACGAAACTGAACCATCCGTTGAATGCCCTGTCGGCGACTTTTTTGGTATGGGATGGAATAAATATTCTCCGCTTGTCTCTTCAGCTGTCTGTGTCAATCCGGGAAGTGCCTTTAATTCATATTGGGTGATGCCATTTCGTAAGAAGTGCAGGATAACAATGGAAAACATTGACGATACTGATCCAATGACACTTTTTTACCAGGTCGACTATACCTTAACCGAAGTGCCTGAAGATGCGGGTTATTTTCATGCCCAGTTCCGGAGAACAAATCCTGATGAGTCCTCTGTTTATACTATCATTGATGGAATAAAAGGGAAGGGCCAATATGTCGGCGTTTACCTGGCTGTAGGTGTTAATAATAACAGCTGGTGGGGAGAAGGTGAGATAAAATTTTACATTGATGGAGACAGCAAATTTCCAACAATCTGCGGAACGGGTACAGAAGATTATTTCTGCGGCTCCTATGATTTTGATACTCATAAGACAAATTCACTGGGGATTGATGAATCGGGATACACGGAATTCTGTACGCCCTATTCCGGATTGGTACAGGTTATAAAGGGTGACGGACATTACAAGGTGATGCAACGCTTTGGTCTTTACAGATGGCATATAATGGATCCTGTCAGGTTTGAATCAGATCTTAATATCACTATACAAGACTTGGGATGGCATAAAGGAGGAAGATACCTGAAGCAACAATCGGATATTGCTTCTACATGTTTCTGGTACCAGACAGAACCTCATGCAAAATTTCCAAAGCTTCCTGAGTGGCAGAAACTTGAGGTGAATTAATTTCTCCAGTTGTAAGTTTTCCAGGCTCTTTTAACTGCTTCTTTCCTGAGTTTTTTATCGGGATTGATACAGACAGGATTGCCTACGGCTTTCAGTGCATAAAGATCTGAGATTGAATCACCGTAATACCATGTATCAGTAGGTGAATAAAGATATTTGTCACAATAGGCAATTAACCTGATGGCTTTTTCCCTGCCAAAGCAGAAATGTCCCTGTGGCCGGCCGGTGAGATATCCATTCTTAACCTCAAGTTCGGAACAGATAATATCATCGATACCCAGATAACTGGCCATTATCTTACATACATGGGTCAAAGCTGATGAGAGAATGATAACTTTTGCATTTTGCGATTTATGATATTCTATTTCAGCAATCGCTTCTTTATAAACCGACGGAATAATTACCTCATCAGATACTTCTGAACATAACTCAATCATCGAAGTTTCAGGGATACCCTTTACCCAGCTTACCATGCTTTCAATTATTTTCAACGGATCTCTGAGCTTAAGACGGAAAGCAAGTGACAGAAATGCTGCATTTATGAGGTCCATATGAGTGAAAAGGCCTTTCCTGAAAGCAGCTCTTGCCAATAATTTTCCACTTATGGAATTTGCTATTGTCTGGTCAAGGTCAAAGAATGCGATATAATTATTTAATGTGTTTCTGTCATTTGAAAAAATGGTTTCCATCAGGATTGTATATGATTTTTAATGTATCCGGCAGAATAGTTACATCAAATCTGTCGGAATAGTTCAGTTCACCGTCAACATGAAATGGTACTATCTCAGGGAACTCAAGACTGATGCCTTTCGTCTGGTAATAATTTACTCTTTTATCAGTGATATGCCTTCCTTCAGGGACTTTAAGCAGAATTGAAAATCTTTCAAAAAGTGAAAGTTTCTTTATCATACATACATCTAATAATCCGTCATTTGCAATTGCTTTCGGCGTAAGGTAAAATCCACCTGCAAACCGTCTTCCTATAGAGATAGTGTTAATAAAACAATCCGTTTCATGTCTGCCTGTCTCAGTAATAACTGTCATCCTTTTTTCTTTGAAGAACAACAGAGTCTTTATTATATGCCAGATATATTTGTACTTGCTTCCTCTTTTTACCATACCTGGTTCGGTAAAATTCTCAGCTGCCACCTGGGCATCAAATCCAAGGCCCATGCCATTGAGAAAGATCATGCCATTGCATAATCCAGCATCCATTGTGATAATATTCCTGTTGAAAAAAACATCCCAGTCTTTTTCTGAAAAACGGTTTGGAAAACCCAGGATCTGAACGAAATCATTTCCTGTTCCGGCAGGAATTATACCTGTTGTGACCTCTTTATTATCAATAAGCGGACGAGCCACCTCATTAAAGGTACCATCACCACCTACAGCAATTATATTTCTAAAACCTCTCTCGAGATACTGTTGTGATAATTGGGTTGCGTGACCGCTTCTTTCAGTGAATACTATTTCTGCATTAACATTGTGTTTTTGTATCATCTCCTGGAGCTTAGGCACCAGCAAGTTTGCAAAACCGTTTCCGGCAATAGGGTTTATAATAAAAACCCACTCCTTATTTACGTTATCCATATCTGAACCTATCTTTCTTGGTGATTTTCGTGAGTAAAATATTTTTAGGCTGAAAGCTAATGATAAGCCGATTCAATAACAGTTTTAACGGTATCTATTATTTCATTATCATTCTTCCCTAGTAAGTCTTCTCTTTTAATAGGTTTATGAATGACCACATCGAGTTTTGATCCGAAATTAATATAAAACCTGTTTTTTGGTTTTAGTTTATAGAAACCATTAAGTGTAACCGGTAAGATTTCAATATCTCTTGTGCGAAAAAGGTAAATAAATCCCCTGTAAAACTGATTAATATTTCCATTCAGGGTCCTGGTTCCTTCCGGAAAAATAGCAACTGATTGATATTGAGATTTATGAATTAGCTGATCAATCATTTCTCTTGTGTTCCTGTAAGTAGGATCTTTAAAAGGGACATAATCCATTATTTTCAATAAATTGCTGAAAACAGGCACCTTGAGAAGCCGCTCATGTCCAAACCATGATATTCCAGGGTAGAAGGATGTAATTGCCACAATATCAAAAAGGCTCGCATGGTTAGCTACCAGAATATATTTTTCCCCTTTTTTAATGTTTTCCTTTCCATAAACATGAAATTTTTTTCCCATAATAATGAAAACTGATTTTGCCCACATCTGGAAAAGGAAACGGATCGGCTTTTTCAAATGGAATAGGGTAAGAATAAGAACAATGAATACTCCTATTGCAGTATAGCAATAAAGAACCCCAAACAGTAAAACGGACAAAATTGCGTAAAGTCGTGAACGCATTATACCTGTATATATCTTCCGGTTGAAAAATAGTTATTTTTTTTATTTAAAAGTAATTAACGCTGATATAAACTCTTTTTCATAAATTTATCTGCTTACCGTTTAAATTTATCAGTTTAATAATCTCATTTTATTTTCATGGTATGAAAACCAATAACAAACTCACCCGGCGCAGATTTATCTCCAATACAACTCTCGCCGGTATAGGGACAATGGGGTCTGTAAATCTTTTAACTTCCTGTGCTGCAAAAAACAGTGTCACTGAAAGTAGAATGGAAACAGGACATCATGAATTCAATAGCTATTATTCAGGGAATTATCTCGATCGTATTGCTTTCCCGATTGGGGGGATCGGTGCAGGTATGTTCTGTCTTGAAGGCACTGGGGGTATTTCTCATATGTCTGTTCGTAACCGTCCTGAAGTTTATAATGAACCGTGTATGTTTGCTGCAATATCGGTGAAAGGGTTGAAAAATGGAACAAAAGTTATTGAAGGCCAGGTCCCTGACTGGAAAAAATTTGGTCAGCCCGATTCGGCGAATGGATCCGGCGGAACTGATTATGGGTTGCCAAGGTTCCGGAATACAAGGTTTACTCCGAGGTTTCCATTTGCTGTAATTGAATTGCAGGATGATGATATTCCAATTGATATCCAGCTTACCGGCTGGAGTCCTTTTATTCCAACCGATGCCGACAATTCAAGTTTACCTGTAGGAGCAGTTGAATATTCATTCAAAAACAGGGGTGATTCACGGATTGAAACTATTTTCTCGTATAATTCAAGGAATTTTATGAGTCAGAAAAATGGTGTTAACAAAATAAGATCAGTCAGTAATGGTTTTATCCTTTCTGAAGAGGGTGTAAAAGATAAACCTCAAACATATGGAGATTTTGCCATTTTTACCAATGAACCCGGAACAATCGTTGATCATTGCTGGTTCAGAGGAGGCTGGTGGGATCCTCTCACCATTACCTGGGAAACAATTATGAAAGGGGAAATACGACAAAAAGATCCCGTAGAAAAAGGAGCTCCCGGTGCATCATTATATATTCCATTTAACCTGAATCCGGGGGAAACAAAAGTTATAAGACTGATGATGGCCTGGTATGTCCCTGATACAGATCTTAGATTAGGCAGGGATTCTGAAGAAAAGGATAAAGAAAAATGTACTGCAGCGAACTGTTCCTGCAGGGACCCATTTTATAAACCCTGGTATTCAGCCAGTTTCAAAACGGTAGAGGAAGTTATAACATTCTGGAAAACGAACTATGCTGATCTTAGAAATAAGTCTGTTTTATTTAAAGAATCGTTCTTTAACTGTACGCTCCCTGGCGAAGTTATTGAGTCAGTTGCGGCCAATCTGAGTATCCTTAAATCACCTACTGTGTTAAGACAACCCGATGGTAAGCTGTGGAGCTGGGAAGGTTGCGGTGATAATTCGGGATGTTGCGAAGGGTCGTGCACCCATGTATGGAACTATGCCCAGGCTATTCCACATCTTTTCCCTAAACTTGAACGTACACTCCGTGAGACTGAGTTTTTCGCCAGTCAGGATAATGATGGTCACCAGACTTTCCGGTCAGCCCTTCCTATCAGGCCTGTTGCAAATAGCTTTTATGCAGCTTCTGACGGACAGCTTGGAGGAATAATGAAGATCTACCGGGAGTGGAGGATCAGTGGTGATAGTAACTGGATGAAAAAGATGTATCCTCAGGTGGTGAAAAGCATTGACTATTGTATTCATACCTGGGATCCCCGGTCTACAGGAACACTGGAAGAACCCCATCATAATACATACGACATAGAATTCTGGGGACCCGATGGTATGTGTACAGGTTTTTATCTCGGGGCATTAAAAGCTGTTTCTGAGATGGGAGCATTCATGGGTGAGGATGTGAAAAAATATCAGTCACTTTTTGAAAAAGGAAGGAAGTCACTTGAAACAGATCTCTTCGACGGCGAGTATTTTATGCAAAAAATTATGTGGAAGGGTCTGAATGCTCCCGATCCTGTGGCGGCATCGAAAGGGGCATGGAATTCAGACTATTCGCCAGAGGCAAAGGAATTGCTGGAAAGAGAGGGACCCAAATACCAGTACGGTAAAGGATGCCTTTCTGACGGAGCTCTTGGGATATGGATTGCTGAGGTCTGCGGTTTAAAAAATATAGTTGACCCTGTTAAGCTTGCCAGCCATCTTAATTCAGTTCATAAATACAACTTCAGACCCGATCTCACAGAACATTCAAATCCACAACGACCTTCTTATGCTCTTGGAAAAGAAGGAGGACTTCTGTTATGCACATGGCCGAAAGGAGAGATGCTTTCACTTCCTTTTGTGTATAGTAATGAAGTATGGACAGGTATAGAATATCAGGTTGCATCCCACCTTATGATGATTGGTGAGACAGAAAAAGCCCTTGAGATTGTGAGGGCCTGTCGTAACAGATATGACGGCAGAATAAGGAATCCTTTTGATGAATATGAATGTGGGCACTGGTATGCCCGGGCCCTATCGAGCTATGGTATGCTGCAGGGTTTAACCGGGATAAGATATGATGCAGTAGCACAGGAACTGTTTATTAAGGCAGGGAAAGATGACTTTACAAGTTTTATCTCAACAGAAACCGGCTTTGGAAATGTTGGTATGAAAAACGGCAAACCATTCCTTAATACCGTCTATGGAGATATAAGTGTAAAGAAATATGTAATTAGTTAGTTCCCCCTTTGGAGCTATTTTCCCGAATTACTCACAAATGCGATCTGTTTGCTGTCGGGTGACCATGAAGCAACATTAATAGTTCCCTGGCCGCCATACAGATATGCTAATACACGTGGTTCTCCTCCATCAACCGGCAAAATTCTTAACAAACAACGTTTATAAGACGGATGACTGTTCGGGTCGATATCTGCAGGAAATGATATGATTACCATCCATTTACCATCGGGTGAGATATGCGGGAACCAGTTGTTGTAATTGTCGAATGTCAGCTGTTCCTTTCCTGTTCCATCGGGTTTTATGCGCCAGATTTGCATTGTACCTGAATAATGACCATTATAATATATATACTTTCCGTCGGGTGAATATTCACAGCCATCAACATGCTGACCAGGCTTAATGTCAGTCAAAGCCACTTCTTTACCCCCTTCAATAGAATTTCTGTAAATGTTGTATACTGTTTTTCCATCGCGCATAGCAACATAAACCAATTCCGTGTTATTTGGCGCCCATCCATGAAAGTAAGATGGAGTATTCTCGGTTATCAATTTTGGAATGCCACCTTCAAGAGGAAGAACATAAACTGTTGAACCTCCACCCGGGAAACCCTGGCGGGAGTTGCTTATCGCCAGCAGTTTACCATTGAACGAGATTCCATGGTCATTATTGATGCTTTTAGCAAAATCAGTATTAAGTTTTTCCGGTATACCGCCTGCGACAGGAATTTTATACAACAAACCGTCCATATTAAAGAGTAGTTTTTTCCCATCAGGCATCCAGTTGGGTGCTTCAAACCTGCCTGGTTTTTCATAAATTACTTTCCTTTTGCCATCTGCTACTGTCATGGTCTCCATTCTGCAGCCAAGAGGCGGGGATTTATAAGGATCATAATCATCGGAAACTGGTTGGTCAATTCTTA
Source organism: Bacteroidales bacterium UBA1797 (assembly GCA_002319885.1). GTDB lineage: Bacteria > Bacteroidota > Bacteroidia > Bacteroidales > VadinHA17 > LD21. The sequence goes on along the minus strand of DCFT01000079.1, from coordinate 61,829 downwards.
CATTCCATACTTTTACGGCTTCTACTATATCTGAATCATGGGAACAGATGAACGGACCTACCAATACCTCGTCCGGCATATTTCCCATTTCATGTGAACCAATTATCTCAAGTGGCTTGCCGCTATGTGCCGCTCTCATAATTATGTTCTTCCCGGCTCTTTCAATCTGAATAACATTAAACGATGAGTCCTTCGCAAATATCTCATCCTGAGGATCTCTCATGTCAGCTCCTTCTGAAACCCGCCATTGAAGAACAGTTAATCCGCTGCCATGAAGAGTAGCAGAAATGTGCGATGATTTTGCATCTGTTGTCTCTCTGACCATCCATCCTGTTTTCCGGTGAGGGTTTTTCCCTTTTCCAATAAATTCGAAGTTCGCTGTAAGGATAAAATCTCCTTTTATCTTATTGAAGAGATAATGAAATTCATCTCTGTCAAACCAGATGTTATATCCGGCTCCTTTTAATACATAGCTCTGATCAGCCTTATTGTAGACTGAGGAACCAGCTTTTTTAGGATTGCCTATATCTGAATTACCATTAAATATTCCTACAGGGGTATTCTGTGCTGATGCGATATTTAATAGACTACTAAGCATGAGAAGAAATATTGATTTCATAATAAGTGTGTGTATTAATTGACATTTTTACAGGCCATAAATTTACTAATTTCTTAGTCCAGATAAAAATCAGCATCAGGAAATCTATAAGAATTAATATGTTGTACCTTAAAGAATCCTGGAAATATGGTCAAGACCCCCGCATGAATGTAGAATGTGTGATCACAATGAAGGAGTTTGATATACTGTAAAAAAGAAATATGAAAGAATAAGAGTTACTCTTGATTCATCTTAAAAATCTTCTTAAATTTAGCCGCTGTAGCACACTGTGAACCTATAGCGTTATCTTTGAAAAAGAGCTTACATTGAGTGACACAAAGGGAGACGCAAAAGGTTCACAGAGAAAAATCATAAAAAATACTCTAATAATATGTTATTGCTGGGAATTGATCTTGGAAGCTCTTCTGTAAAGGCTTCAGTTATTGACGGAGAGTCGGGCAAATGTCTGGCAACAGCTTACTCCCCTTTAGATGAGATGAAAATTATAGCTCTGAAACCAGGCTGGGCAGAACAGAACCCTGAGGTATGGTGGTCCAATCTGAAAATTGCCATAGGTGAGTGCCTGCAAAAGCTCGGTGAAAAGAAAAATGAAATTGGCGCTATTGGAGTTTCTTATCAGATGCATGGCCTTGTTGTTGTTGATAAAAACAGTAAGGTTTTGCGCAATTCAATTATATGGTGCGACAGCAGGGCTGTAGGATATGGGGAAAAAGCCTTAAGTTCAATAGGTAAGGAATTCTGTCTGTCTCATCTTCTAAATTCTCCGGGAAATTTTACAGCTTCAAAACTTGCATGGGTTAAGGAGAATGAGCCGGAAGTGTTTTCAAGCATATATAAAGCAATGTTGCCTGGTGATTATATTGCATTAAAACTGACCGGAGAAATAAGTACATCATTTACAGGGCTTTCAGAAGGTATTTTCTGGGATTTCTCACTTGGCAAAGTGTCGGAAGAACTAATGAATTATTATGGATTTGATTTAAATCTTTTACCAGAAGCAAAACCATCATTTTCAATTAGCGGGCAATTATTAAAATCTGTTGCTAACGAACTGGGATTGCCAGAAGGAATACCTGTTTCTTACAGGGCAGGTGATCAGCCTAACAATGCACTTTCTCTTAATGTAATTAACCCGGGAGAAGTAGCGGCTACTGCCGGTACATCAGGAGTTATTTATGGTGTTACTGATAAGAAAAAATTTGATTCCCTTTCAAGAGTAAATACTTTTTTACATGTAAACCATACTAAGTCGCAGACCAGGCTTGGCGTCCTTCTATGTATTAATGGGGCTGGGATACTAAATTCGTGGCTCAGGAAGAATGTTGGTTGTGCACAATCCTATGATGATATAAATAATATGGCTGAAAAAGTTGCCCCTGGTTCGGATGGGCTCTCTATTCTGCCTTTTGGTAATGGAGCTGAAAGAATGCTTGAGAATAAGGAAAGAAATGCAAAAATTGAAGGTTTAAACTTCAATATTCACACCAAAGCCCATTTATTCAGAGCAGCTCAGGAAGGAATAGCATTCTCATTCAGGTATGGTCTGGATATTATGAAAGAGGTTGGAATTGAACCGGTAGTAATTAGAGCAGGAGAAGCCAATATGTTTCTCAGTAAGGTCTTTCGTGAGGCTTTATCATCTATAACCGGAACAGCTATTCATCTGTATAATACTGATGGATCAATGGGCGCTGCCAGGGGAGCCGGTATTGGTTGTGGCTATTACAAGTCTGAAAAAGAAGCATTTAACGGGTTGGTGACTGTTGGAATTACAGAACCTGATAATTTAAAAAAAGTGTATTATGAAGAAGCTTATTTAAAGTGGAAAACATTGCTTTCCGTGCTTTAGATAATTGATTTCACTTTGTGTGCTTTGCTCAGACTTTGCGATTTTAGTGGTTAGTTGTTTTTATATTAAATTCTCATAAATGTATAAATTATGATTTACAAAGCGAAAAAAGAGGCATATCCCGGCATCGGGAAGATTGAATTCGAAGGAAAGAAATCCAAAAACCCGCTTTCTTTCAGATGGTATAATCCTGAAGAGGAAATAGACGGAAAGAAGATGAAAGATCATCTGCGATTTGCCGTTGCTTACTGGCACTCATTCTGCGGTGACGGTTCGGATCCTTTCGGTGATGCTACAAGGTTGTATCCGTGGAAAGACGCTGATAATGATGATAAAATAAGACCTCGGCTTGATGCTGCTTTTGAATTTATCACAAAGATTGGTGCAGAGTATTATTGTTTTCATGATACTGATATTGTAGGAAGCGGTACAGTTTTCGAAATTGAAAAAAGGCTCGAAAAGATTGTTCCTGTCATGAAAAAAATGCAGGAACAGACAGGGGTAAAACTCTTATGGGGAACAGCAAATCTTTTTTCAAATCCTAGGTACATGAATGGGGCTGCCACGAATCCTGACTTTGCTGTTGTGGCAAATGCAGCAGTTCAGCTCAAGAACGCTATACATGCAACAGTTGCCCTGGGTGGGGAAAATTATGTATTCTGGGGGGGCAGGGAAGGCTATATGAGTCTTCATAACACAAATATGAAAAGGGAGCTAGAACACATGGGTATGATGCTTTCACTGGCGCGCGATTATGGAAGAAAAATAGGGTTTAAAGGTACATTCCTGATCGAGCCTAAACCTATGGAGCCTTCAAAACATCAGTACGACTTTGATGTAGCCACAATTATCGGCTTCCTGCGTCACCATGAACTTGATAAAGATTTTAAACTTAATATTGAGGTTAACCATGCCACTCTTGCCGGTCATACATTCCAGCATGAACTTCAGGTGGCTGCTGATGCAGGTTTGCTGGGGAGCATTGACGCAAATAAAGGCGATTACCAGAATGGATGGGATACGGATGAGTTTCCTACAAACATTTATGAGATCACAGAGGCTATGATGGTTATTTTGCAGGCTGGCGGGTTTACAAAAGGAGGTATCAATTTTGATGCAAAAGTCAGACGCAATTCAACAGATCCCGAAGATCTTTTTATTGCCCATGTCAGCGGTATGGATACATTCGCAAGAGCCCTGGTTATAGCAGATAAAATTCTGAAGAACAGCGATTATCTTAAAATGAGAAAGAAAAGATATGAATCGTTTGATAAAGGAGCAGGGAAAGATTTTGAAAAAGGCAAACTTACTCTCTCACAACTGAGAGATATTGCTTATGAGCTGGGAGAACCTGAAACAAGAAGTGGTAAACAGGAGCTTTACGAACAGCTGATTAATATGTACCTGGCCTAAAAATTTGAAGTCTCGCAAAGACGCAGAGTCGCAAAAATGAAACTTAGCGGCTTTGCGGCTTAGCGAGAAATTCAACCTTGGATATGGAAGATTTCTATAAAGAATTAAATTGACGAAGAAATAATTTCAAAAGCCGGAGGTGAAGCTATACTTTTCTTTACCTTGCATAATTCGGCCACCGAAATCACTGCTTCTTTATACTTATCGGGGAAATCCGGCGGAAGTTTTATATCCAGCTTAATATTAACCGGTAAGCCGGTTTCTTCGTCGAATTCAACTGTCTGAATTATTTTAATATTATCCGTTGCGATATGTCGGTTATCACAAAATGATTTTACATAAATTCCTGAGCATGTTCCAATCGAGGCCAGGAATAGTTCAAAAGGTGAAGGAGCTGTGTTTTGACCACCATTGCTTACAGATTGATCGGTTTTTATAATATGTCCGTGCGAATGAGCAGTTACAACCTTGCCGCCTTCGAAAGTGATTTCCATGATTTTAATTTTGTAAGATTTGATAATCCGCAAATTTAACAAATGTTTTAAGGAAATGTTACCAGGCGGCATTAACCTGGAAAGTCAAAATATTAATTTAAAAAGCAGCATGAAAAAATTATTTATTGCATGTGTATTTTTCTATACCACTTTATTTCTATCCGCTCAGAGACCTGAAGCAAAACATGGGTCTGTAAATGCTTTACCTGACAGGATATTTGCTTACTCTCCGAATAGCACAATAATTGAAGGTTACCTGGGAGATAAGATTAATCTGGTCATTGTAAAGCGAATTAAGAGCCAGGATATTGAGCAATTGGTTGAACCATTCCGGCACAAGAATGAAACCCATTTATGGCAGAGCGAATTCTGGGGGAAGTGGATACAGTCGGCAATTGCATCATACGATTATAATCGTGATCCGGAAATGCTTACTATAATACAGAATGCAGTAAATGAATTGCTTGCCACACAAATGCCTTCGGGTTATATTGGCAATTATACAGATAGTGCCCGTCTGCAGCAATGGGATATCTGGGGCAACAAATATACTTTAATTGGTCTGCTTGCATATTATGATTTGACCGGGGACAAGTCAGCTTTGAGGGGCTCATGCAGGCTTGCCGATAACCTGCTAAGCCTGGTAGGCCCCGGGAAAACTAATATCATAAAAACCGGTAATTATCGTGGAATGCCGAGCTGCTCAATTCTTGAACCTATCGTTTATCTGTATCGCAGGACAGGAGATAAAAGGTATCTGGATTTTGCAAAGTATATTGTTGAACAATGGGAGACAGTGGATGGTCCAAAACTAATATCCAGCGCCCTCGCTGGAATTCCTGTTTCAGAAAGATTCCCTCATCCGGAGGTATGGTGGTCGTATGAAAACGGGCAAAAAGCATATGAGATGATGTCTTGCTACGATGGACTCCTCGAATTATACAGGATAACAGGAGAACCTTCGTATCTGAAAGCTGTTGAGATGGCTGTTAAGAATATCATTGAAAGTGAAATAAATATTGCAGGATCGGGAACGGCATTCGAATGTTTTTATCATGGCGCCCTATATCAGACAGAACCAACATATCATACAATGGAAACCTGTGTTACAATGACATGGATGAAACTTTGTTTTAACCTCTTGAGACTGACGGGCAACTCATTATATGCTGACCAGATTGAAAATTCAACGTATAATGCGCTGCTGGCATCACTAAAGGGAGATGGTTCACAGATAGCCAAATACAGCCCGTTAGGAGGTATAAGACATGCAGGTGAAGAACAATGCGGAATGCATATAAATTGCTGTAATGCCAATGGTCCCCGGGCATTTATGATGTTACCGCGGTTTGCAGTTATGGGATCAGAAGACGGAGTTTTTATTAATATTTACGGGCAGAGTCAGTCGGTTATTCCTTTAAACAAAAGCAATAATGTTGCCATTAACATGATATCAGATTATCCTGTCACAGACAGAGTTGAAATTAGCATCAACCCTGAGAAATCTGAAAATTTTACAATTGCCTTACGTATACCGGAGTGGAGTAGTAATACTACTTTATCGATAAATGGAAATGATGTTTCAGATGTTAAAGCGGGCACCTATAAAAAAATCACCCGTACCTGGAATAAAGATGATAAAGTTGTTTTGAAACTCGATCTTTCAGGAAGATTGATGATTTTGAATGGTTGTCAGGCAATTTTAAGAGGACCGGTTGTTCTGGCACGTGATACCCGATTTGGTGACGGTTTCATTTACGAATCGGCTGTAGTTAAAGAGGACAGAGGGAAAGTAGACCTGAAAATATCCACAAACAAACCTGCTAATATTTGGATGTCATTTTCGGCCCCATTGGTTCTTGGAACAGATCTGGAAGGTGATTTCCGTAATTCTATGCAGATTAATTTTTGTGACTTTGCATCAGCCGGTAATACCTGGGGTGAAGATTCACGCTACAAAGTATGGATACCTCAGACACTAAATGTGATGAAAACGGATTATAAATCGTATTGATGATTTATCTGTGAAACGTCAAGACCCGGGGATCGCCGGGCTATTTTATCTTATAATGATCTTCAAGTATCATTCTGAACAGTTTACCCGGTAAAATGTACTTTAGTGCCACTGCCAGCTTTTGTTCAAATGATGAAATAATGTATCTCTGACGGGGGTTCTTGCAATCCACTATTTTCACAAGTTTAGCGGCAAGTACTTTCGGCTCCCAACCATTGGCTTCATCCTTTTCAATTATCTCCATTGTTTTTAAAAACTGTTCATGATAAGGATCATTGTTATCTGTTGGCGCCATGAAGTTCCTCCTGTTGGCAGAATTACTGGTGTGAAAATCACCCGGATTTATTAGTATAATTTTAATATTAAACTGTTTGACTTCCATTCTGAGAGCCTCACTGAAACCCTCAATAGCAAATTTACTTGCGGAGTAGAATGACTGGAAAGGTAAACCCATTAAACCGCCGATTGAACTAAAATTGATAATTGTTCCACTGCCCTGTTTCCTCATATGAGGTAATACTGCCCTTGTAAGTTCTACCATCCCGATAAAGTTGGTATCCATCTGGAGTTTTATGTATTCCAGAGGCAGTGTCTCTATCGGTCCCCCGGTATGCATACCGGCATTATTTATCAAGACGTCAATTCTTCCTTCTTTTTGGAGGATAGTCTGCACTGCCTGATTTATGGAATCAATATTCGTGAGATCGAGCCTAAGTCCTTTCACAGAGGGATCTATTTCAGCATCTCTTCTGACGGTTCCATATACTGAATGACCTTCGCCCGCCAGAAGCTCTGCTGTTTGCTTGCCGAATCCTGACGAAATTCCTGTTATAAGAATGACTTTTTTCATATGAATGTTATTAGTTTCACAGAATTACATGCAAAAGACACAGATAGTTACACGGAGTTTTGCCTCTGTGGTTCTATATGAACCATCTGTGCCTCCCTGTGTAACAAAATTGGTTGTTTTAATAAGGTTTAACTTATAATATATGCAGTGATTTTGCTGCTTTGGTAATCTTTTCAATAGAAATTTCCACCTGTTCTTTTGTATGTGTCGCCATAAGAGAATACCTGATCAGGCTATCTTCTTTAGGTACGGCAGGAGATACAACAGGATTTACAAAAATTCCGTCTTCAAGTAGATTCTGAGTCAATTGTAAAGCTTTGATATCATCTCTGATAAAAAGAGGAATTATAGGCGTTTCAGATTTCCCGGTGTCGAAACCATTAGAGCGGAAACCATTAAGCGCAAGTGCTGTCATATCCCATAAATGTTTAATCCTTTCCGGTTCATTCTCCATTATTTCTATGGATGCAAGAACGGAAGCTGCAGCTGAAGGCGTCATGCTAGCACTGAATATCAGCGATCGGGAATTATGTTTGATAAAATTTATGATTTCTTTGTCGGAAGCGATAAAGCCGCCAAGAGAAGCAAATGATTTAGAAAAAGTGCCCATTATTAGATCAACTTTGTCAGTCAGTCCGAAATGAGAGGCTGTTCCTGATCCGTTTTTCCCTATTACGCCGAGAGCATGTGCATCATCGACCATTATGGATGCACCATAGTGCTCAGCAAGCTTTACAACTTCAGGTAAGTTAATAAGATCGCCTTCCATAGAAAAAATACCATCAACAACAATCAGTTTAATCCGGTCTTTATGACAGAGCTTCAGTTTATTCTTAAGAGAATTCATGTCGTTATGGGCAAACTTAAGAACTTTAGAAAAAGAAAGCCTGCTGCCTTCAATAATTGAGGCATGATCGAGTTCATCCAGGAGGAGATAATCATGGCGTCCTGCAAGTAATGATACAACACCAAGATTCACCTGGAATCCTGTACTGTAACATAAAGCAGCATCCTTATTTACGAGTTGGGCCAACTTGTTTTCCAGTTCTATATGGATATCAAGAGTCCCGTTAAGGAATCGTGAACCAGCACACCCGGTACCATATTTGTCAATGGCAGCTTTCGCAGCAGCTTTAACTTTTGGATGGTTTGTGAGCCCGAGATAGCTGTTCGAACCAAACATTAAAACCTTTTTCCCGTTTATAATTACTACAGTATCCTGTTCGGATTCTATAGCCCTGAAATAGGGATAGATGCCTGCCTGCATGGCTTTCTGAGGGGCATCATAACCTGAGAGTTTATCTTGTAAAAGTCCCACTATATTGTTTAATATGATGTTAAATCGGTTCCAAATTTAGTAAAAAAAGAATAATACGGAAGAAATACTTTGCTTTTAGGCTAATATAAAACCAATATAAGCAAATTCCACAACTTTTATTCAACTTTAAAACCTACATATTCCTTGCTCTAAAAACTTTCTTCTTCCGTTTAATAAATTCGTGTTGGATTATTTGGAAAGTAAGGATATGAGATATACTTTTGTTCGCGAAATCAATTTTAAAAATTTAATGGACGACGGCCCGGCGAATATTATAATCTTAACTCTGATCAAGGAGGAAAACCGGTAGTATAGGTTACTTCCTTCTTTTTCAGTTAAAGCAAGGAGGTGACATGACATCACTCACAACGTTTTATTTAAGCGGAATAATCGGAAAAGAAGTCTTTGGTGCCGATGGTGACGCAATTGGAATAATCAAAGATTTACTTGTTAACACTATGCCTTCGGGAAACAACGACCCGAACCAGCAGCTTATAACCGGTGTCAGACTTAAAATAAATAAGGAAATAAGGTTTTATTCCTTTAAGAGTTTCAGGGTTACCAAAGCCAGAGAAGTAATAAGTGTAACCTGTACAGAGCTGAAAGAGCTTACAACAGAAGAAGTGAATAATGGACTGTTGCTTGTTGAAACAATCCTCGACAAACAAATAGTCGATATGAATGGCCGGAAGCTTGTAAGAGTCAACGATGTGAGGATAGCAACACTTCCTGCCGGTACTTTTGCAATAGCTGTTGATATAGGGATTGAGGGACTTTTGCGAAGGATAGGAATCGCCTTGCCGATCAAGAAATTGCTTTCAATCTTCAAAATAAATATTCCGGCGAAATTTATCCTGTGGGATGATGTTCAGGCTATCGACTATTCAAATCTTAATATCAGGTTATCAAAGAGCTATGCTAAACTTCATACCCTGCACCCATCCGATATAGCTGATATACTGGAGGATCTGGACAGGAAATCAAGTATGTCGGTATTCGCTTCGCTTGATGAAGAAAAAGCTGCAGATGTTCTTGAGGAACTTGAACCAAATGCTCAGATTCATATCCTTGAAAACCTTCCCGTAGCCAAAGCAGCAGATGTGCTTGAAAAGATGCCTGCAGATGAGGCAGCAGATATCCTCGATGAGATGGAAGACGACAAGGTGGAGATATTGCTGAAAGAGATGAACATGGAAACTTCACAGGAGATCAGAGAACTACTTGAGTATGATGATGACCTTGTTGGAAGTATAATGACAACCGATTATCTTTCATTCAGCGCCACAACTACTGTAGCAGAAGTGCTTGTTGAACTAAGATCAAAAAAGCCCGAGTCGGCTGAACTATATAATATGTTTGTAATTGAAACCAATGAAGAATTGATCGGATCATTTAACCTTCGCGATCTGGTGGTATCAGAACCCAATATGAGTGTCAGCAGCATTATGAAATCAGAGCCACTTCATCTTCTCGACGACCAGAAAGTAGGCGCAATTGCTGAATTGGTTTCGAAATATAACATGCTGGCTATACCGGTGGTTGATCAGAAAAATCAGTTACAGGGAATGGTTGTAATTGATGATGTCATTGAAGATCTGACACATAAAAGAAGGACAAACAGAAGATAAATGTCAGTGTTATGGCAGAGTCAACATTCAACGTAAAAAAGCTTCTTAAACAGGCCGCAATCTTTTTTGCAATCCTTGGTCCCGGAATAATTACCGGCAGCGTGGATAATGATGCCGGCGGTATTGCTGTATACTCAGTAGCAGGGGCAACGTATGGTTATGGTCTGATATGGACGCTGATTCCTTCATTCATTGTTTTGCTGGTTATTCAGGAGATGAACGCGCGTATGGGTATAGTGACAGGGAAGGGCCTTTCAGACCTGATCAGGGAAAATGCAGGATTAAAGATCACCTTTTTTATTTTCATAGGATTATTGGTTTCAAATATAGGTAATACAACTACCGAATTGGCTGGTGTTGCAGGAAGTATGGAGATTTTTGGTGTCAGCAAATATATTTCAGTTCCTCTGGTTGCTATAATAGTGTGGTTTGTGGTTGTTAAAGGAACATACAAGATTGTGGAACGTATCTTCCTGATATTCAGTATTTCATTGCTAACTTATGTGGTTTCAGCATTGATGAGCCACCCACAGTGGAGCGAAATAGGTTCTTCAATAATACATCCCCAACTCGCAATGAATACCAATAGCCTGGCAATGGTTATTGCTCTCGTCGGAACAACGATTGCGCCATGGATGCAGTTTTATATGCAATCAACTGTAATTGAGAAGGGTCTGAAAATGAAACATTACAAGTATACCCTGGTTGATATAACAGTAGGATGCGTAGCAACAATAGTAGTCGCTTTCTTTATTATGGTAGCATGCGGTGCAACATTACACCCTAACGGAATTCAGATAAATGAAGCAAAGGATGCGGCACTTGCGCTTAAACCTTTTGCCGGGGCACTGGCCTCCCAGGTATTTGCATTCGGTCTGTTTGTGGCTTCTGTCTTTTCGGCAACTATATTACCTCTGGCTACGGCTTTTTATATTTGCGAAGCATTTGGTTTCGAAGCCGGTATCGATAAGAAATGGGACGAAGCCAAGGAGTTTTATACTCTCTATACAGGGATCCTGATTATTTCTGCACTTATTATTCTGATACCAAATGCCCCGCTTATTGAGATCTCTGTGTGGTCACAGGTTTTAAATGGGATACTTTTGCCTGTCGTTCTTGTCAGTATGATACTGCTGATAAACAATAAAAAGATCATGGGTACCTATGTAAACAATTTATCACAGAATATCATCGGCTGGAGCGCTGTAATAATTCTGACAGGGTTATCGCTGACTCTCATTATTCTGCCATTATTGAAATTGTAAAGACAGTTGCAGAAAGATAATTTCTATTCATAGTTCTTTAAGTAAAAGAAGAATTCTTTTCTGCTTTATTCTTAATGACCCTGACAGAATTTGTTAAGCTGAAAACTGTTTCTGTTAATATGACTTGACTTAAAAAAGTAGTTTTTATAAATTTGAGGATAAATTATTCATAATAATTATTTAGAACACAGTTTTTTCTTACAATAAAAAGTAAAAAATGAATTCTTTTCTGAAATGAGAAAGCTTAAGATATTTACTGTGATTATTTCGACGTTTTTTGTTTCTCTTTTCCTGATTTCGGGAGGGCGTAAAGATTTGAAAACCGAACCTGCACTATCTTCAAGATCGGGTACTGCAATAATAATGACTGGAGCGGCTGCCAGGATTCCGCAGGAAGCTGGATTACTTGAAGAACTTTATGATCGCGGATTATTGAAAGATGTTGTTTTCATTTCAGGAGTCAGTTCAGGTTCACTTAATGCTGTTATGCTTAATGGCATTTTGGATGGAAGAATTACCTGGGCAGAGTATAAGGAAATACTTTATAATCTGAAAAACAGCGATATTTATATTCAGAGTGGGGAAAAAAAGCTTCCCGTTAACACACAACCGGCAAGAAACCTCTTTACCCGTATCGTTGAAGGGAAACTTGGTTATCACCAGATTGGAGATCTTCCTATTATGACAGCAATCTCCTTCACGCACCTTAAAGACCTTGACCTTAAGAAAGAAGTTTACAGGATGTGCAGCCGTAAAATAAATACAGAGACCGACACTACATTGAGCCTTGTTGATATTATGATGGCATCATCTTCATTCCCTATAGCATTCCCGCCTTGCAGAATAAGAAATGTTAAAACAATACCCGATGTTGAATATATCGACGGTGGCGTTGGTGATGATCACCTTCCCTATCGGGCATTGCTTGAATTTGAAAAATTCAGAGGAAAAGGGGTGGCAAAAGTTTATATTATCAGCAGAAAAAGCGATAGTATTCCTGAAGTAAGTGAAGAATTAAAAGGATTAGGAATTGATGACAAAGGAAGATTCGATAAGCTGGGTATTTCACTCGATAATATCCTGCAGAAAGGATTAATGAAAAGACTTATGGCTTTCTCCGAAGAAGCTCCTGAAATGATCAATTTGAGCTACGTATGGATTCCTGACTTTAAAAATGATTTTCTTATGTTTAATTTTGAGAATCTGAAGGAGCAATATATTCTCACGAGGCAATGGGCAAAAACACATAATCCGGTTCCGCTGGGCGATTATCTGCTTTATAATATGATAAAGAAAGATTAGTTTCAATTATTTCTGACCCTACAAGTTCACAGGTGATCTGGCAGCCATCATAATTTATATCCGATGGAGTAATGATATCCGATGAACCAATAACTCCTCCGTATAAATCCGGTTTAACCTCAGGCATACACATCTGCCTGTTAAACACACTTATTTTAAATGATAGGTTTGTAAACCGAACATGCATTAAAATTTGATAATCTAAATCATTAACGGGTAAATTCCGGAAGCTCCATAGTTTTTAAATATTGAAAATGAGATTAACTTTACATCACCATCTTAAACACTGTACTCTTTTTGGAATTGAAAATTAGCTTCTTCTATGATCACAATGTATAAAGGTTATTTTGAATCGGATACTTATCATTCTCCCCGTAAGGAGACTCTGTCTATCTTTGAAAAATCACTCATTGATAGCAGGATTTACTTTACATTCAAATATGCTTCTATTGTTCTTCGAACAAGGAAAGAAGCCATTAGGAAAGTATATGATACAAAAGCATGGACCGATTCTTCATTTGAAATTCTAAGGTTCATCGAAAATGCAGGCGGAATATTCCATATTACGGGCATGGGAAATATTACCCGGTCACCTGGTTCCGTTCTCTTCATCAGTAATCACATGAGCACGCTTGAAACCATGATTTTACCATCTATTATCGGCCCGCACAAGGAGTTGACCTTCGTCGTAAAAGAGAGTCTGGTAAAACATCCGCTTTTCGGTGATGTTATGAGGTCGCGGAATCCTATTGTAGTTGGAAGAACTGATCCGAGGAAAGATCTTGAAGCAGTTATGGAAGGTGGCACAGAGCTGCTGAAGAAAGGAATTTCAATAGTAATTTTTCCTCAGAGCACAAGAAGTGTTGAGTTTAAGCCTGAGGAGTTCAATTCCCTCGGCGTAAAACTGGCGAAAAAAGCACATGTTGACGTTATTCCCATAGCTTTAAAAACAGATTTCTGGGGTAATGGGAAACTGATTAAAGAACTTGGTCCGCTTGATCACCGGAAACAAATATATATTAAGTTTGGTGAGCCATTGAAGATTACCGGTAACGGTAAAGAGGAAAATCAGAGGATCATCGATTTTATCAAATCCTCACTCGAAGAATGGAAGTCAGAACCAGTCTCTAATTAGGTTAAGCTTTCTCAAATTAGCCTTAATTACTCTAAGCATAACAATATTAATCCTCCTTCAGGGGGATATCCCTTCTCTGCGGTACATGTGACCTTATATCTTTGAACCAAATACTTCAGAGGGATATCCTTCATCAACAGCAGACGTCGATTAATATTTCTAAACAGAATATTTTTGAAGAGCAGGAGTAACTCTGAACACAATAACTTCAGTGGGATATAACCCCTGGAATTATTTTTTTTTGAGCTCAATTATTTTTTAAGTGTATTCTTTACATTTAAATTTAATTTCATAAATTTGTTGAGAACATTTCAAAAACTCAAAAAGGTTCTCTAAGATTACAATATATTCTTCCTGATCAGAACTTACTTATATTTTTTATAAAACCTGGTTATTAATATTATCAAAAAGTACTTATTATGGGAACATTAGATTGGATCGTACTGGGAATCTTTTGCCTGGGACTGATAGGTATAATTATCTGGGTAGTCAGACAAAAAGATGAAACCTCAACTGACTACTTCCTGGCCGGACGTGATGCGACATGGCTTGCAATAGGATCATCAATTTTTGCATCCAACATCGGCTCAGAACACCTGGTTGGGTTGGCTGGGGCAGGTGCTTCAAGTGGTATGGCAATGGCTCACTGGGAGATGCATGGCTGGATCATACTGATCCTGGGTTGGTTTTTTGTCCCTTTTTATGCCAGGAGCGGAGTATTTACAATGCCGGAATTTCTTGAAAAACGTTATAATAAAGGGTCCAGAAGTGTTTTATCAATAATCTCACTGGTAAGCTATGTTTTTACAAAAGTAGCTGTAACAGTCTATGCAGGAGGAATTGTATTCAAACAGGTTTTTGGAATTGAATCGATGTTTGGTATAGATTTTTTCTGGATAAGCGCTGTAGGTTTGGTTGTATTAACTGGAATTTATACTACCCTCGGAGGGATGAAAGCTGTCTTATGGACTTCGGTACTGCAGACTCCAATTCTGCTTATAGGTTCGCTGGCAGTACTGGTTATAGGGCTTATAAAACTCGGAGGCTGGCATGAAATGATGACTATTTGCAGGGCTGTGCCCGTGAATTCTGCCGGAAATACAATGACCCAATTAATGCGATCGGCTAGTGACCCTGAATATCCCTGGACGGGGGTAATCCTTGGTTCTGCAATTATTGGATTCTGGTACTGGTGTACCGATCAGTTTATTGTTCAAAGGGTCCTTTCAGGACGCAATCAGCAAGAATCGCGTCGTGGTGCTATTTTGGGAGCTGCTTTTAAACTAACTCCGGTGTTCATTTTTCTTATCCCGGGTATGATAGCTTATTCTCTTAATGCAAAGGGCATGATCAATCTTACAAGTTCTGACGCGGCATTTTCAATACTTGTGAAAGAATTGCTCCCTTTGGGATTTAAAGGATTGGTAGTCGGAGGGATCCTTGCAGCTTTAATGAGTTCTCTTGCATCTTTATTCAACTCATCTGCCACACTTTTCACTGTTGATTTTTATTTAAAATTCAAACCTAAGGCTCCTGAAAAAGAGCTCGTAAGAGTTGGCCGGATTGCAACAGTTGTTGTTGTAGTTCTGGGAATTTTATGGATTCCGGTTATGAAAGGGCTTGGTAAAGTACTATATGCCTATCTTCAGGATGTACAATCACTTCTTGCACCCGGCATTGCAGCCGTATTTTTGTTAGGAGTTGCTTCAAAAAAGACTACTCCTATGGCTGGTCTTGTAGGACTAATCTCGGGCTTTACCCTTGGTATGACACGTCTTGCTCTCAAGGTATTTGGATCAGGAATTGGTCACGATAGTTTGATTTATAAAGTATTTCTTGCTCCAAACTGGCTTCATTATGAAATAGCCCTCTTCTTCCTTGTAATTTTAATAATGATTGTGACAAGCTTTAGCACAGCAAAACCCGATCAGGTAGCAATCAAGGGATTATATTTCGGATCGGCAACTGCAGAACAGAAAGCCATCACCAGAGCGAGCTGGAATAACTGGGATCTTCTATTCTCAGGACTTATAATTATAGTAATAGTAGCCTTTTATGCTTATTTCTGGTAGTATTCAGGGTTTTAAGTTTTATGAATTTATCTGTTTTAGAAATTATGGAGACTAAAAATATTTTGGAAGTCTGGTTTGTGACGGGTACTCAGCATCTTTATGGTCCGGAGACCCTTAAGCAGGTAGCTTTTGATTCTGCAAAAATAGCCTCGTCACTTGACAAATCACCAAAAATAATGCAAAAGGTGGTTTTTAAACCTGTCCTCACAACGCCTGATTCAATTACTGAACTTTGTACCGAGGCAAATAACTCAAAAAACTGCATAGGACTTATAACCTGGATGCATACATTTTCGCCTGCCAAAATGTGGATAAGAAGCTTGTCCATTCTTAACAAGCCTTTTCTTCATTTTCATACCCAGCTTAACAGGGATATCCCATGGGAATCGATCGACATGAATTTCATGAACCTGAACCAGTCTGCACATGGTGACAGGGAATTCGGGTTTATCAATACCAGGATGAGACTGCACAGAAAAGTGGTTGTTGGCCACTTCGAGGATCCCGAGGCTATCGACAGGATTGCAGTTTGGATTAGAGCGGCAGCAGCGTACAACGATGCCCTATCAATGAAAGTCGCCAGATTTGGAGATAATATGCGCGATGTGGCTGTCACTGAAGGGAACAAGGTAAGTGCCCAGATAAAAATGGGTTATTCGGTTTACGGATTCGGAATAGGAGATCTCGTAAAATCTGTGAACGAAATATCTCCTACGGCAATTAAAAAACTAATAGCAGAGTATGGAGACGAATATAATCTGACCAAAGCTGTTGCCTCTTCTGATACCCTGAAAGAAGCCGCCAGAATTGAGCTGGGAATGGAAGCCTTCCTGAATGCAGGAAACTTTAAAGCTTTTACTACAACATTTGAAGATCTTTATGGACTTAAGCAGTTACCCGGACTTGCAGTACAGCGATTAATGGCTAAAGGGTACGGATTCGGTGCTGAAGGTGACTGGAAAACTGCTGCTCTGGTACGCTCAATGAAAGTTATGTCAATGGGTCTTCAAGGTGGGACTTCTTTTATGGAAGATTACACATATCATTTCGATCCGAAAGGCATGAGAGTTCTTGGAGCACATATGCTTGAGGTTTGCCCAACGATTGCCCTGGCTAAACCTACTGTTGAAATTCATCCCCTCTCTATCGGAGGGAAAGAGGATCCGGCAAGGCTTGTATTTAAAACAGCCCCGGGAAATGCAATAAATGTTTCTGTTATCGATCTTGGAAACAGGTTCAGAATGATAGTTAACAAGGTAGAAGTCGTTAAATGTCCCGATATGCCAAATCTTCCCGTGGCAAGTGTTCTATGGAAACCATTGCCTGATCTGAAAAGAGGTGCAGCTGCCTGGATACTGGCAGGGGGTGCTCATCATACCGGATTCAGTACAGCAATTGATTCTGAATATCTTGAGGATTTTGCAGAAATGATGGGAATAGAATATATCCTTATAGATGAAAAATGCGAGCTTACATCTTTACGGAATGAATTAAGATGGAATGAAGTATATTTTCATATTTCTGAAGGAATATTCTAATTATAGGAAGTAGTTACTTTTTCTTAATCTGATGGAACCTTTTCCGTGGAAGATGAAAGTTTATTCTGATAAATCCAGACATCTTGTAGCAGTTGATTGTATCATCTTTGGGTACGATATTCTTGAAAAAGAAATAAAGCTTCTTCTATTTAAACGGATGTTTGAACCGGCTAAAGGGAAATGGTCTCTCGCCGGTGGATTTGTCGACAATAATGAGAGTCTCGACGCCGCAGCCAGCAGAATTCTCAGGAAACTAACAGGTCTCGACCCTGTATATATGAAACAGTCTTTTACTTATGGAGAAACCGATCGCGATCCGGGAAGCAGAGTAATTTCAGTTGCCTACTTTGCACTTATCCCTATAACAGATATCGATAAAGATCTTGCAGAGGAGAACGGAGTGAGCTGGTGTTCCCTGGCGAAATTACCCGATCTGATCTTTGATCATCCTTTAATGGTTAACAGGGCCCTTAGGGATCTCCAGAATCAGGTTATGTTCAAACCTGTTGGTTTTGAGCTTTTACCTGATAAATTCACACTTGTTCAGCTTCAGGATCTTTATGAAGCTATTTATCAGAGGAAAGTTGATAAAAGAAATTTCAGGAAGAAGATACTGTCGATGGGTATACTGGAAAAACTGGATGAAAAAGAGAGCGAGACTTCAAAAAAAGGTGCCTATTATTATAAATTTAATGAAGACACTTACAAGAGATTAAAAGAGAATGGGTTCTACTTCAATATGGATGTAAATTAGAAATAAGTACCTGAAGTTTAAGGAGTTTGGAATGCCTAAAGTTAAATGTATATGCTTGAGGAATTAAAAATCAAGGTTTTCAAAGCCAATCTTGAACTGGTAGCAAGGGGATTGGTTATTCACACATGGGGTAATGTAAGTGGAAGAGATAAGGAAAGCGGCCTGATAGTTATAAAACCATCAGGAGTTAGCTACGAGTCGATGAAACCTGAAGATATGGTTATCATCGATTATGAAGGAAAGATTGTGGAAGGAAAATTTAAGCCTTCAACTGATGCTCCAACTCACCTGTTGCTATACAAGACTTACTTATCACTGGGAGGCATAGTGCATACCCATTCTTCTTATGCAACATCATGGGCACAGGCTGGCAGATCGATACCACCTTTTGGAACGACTCATGCCGATCACTTTTCCGGGGAAGTTCCATGCACAAGATTACTTACCCGGATAGAAACAGAAGCTGATTATGAAATCAATACTGGGAAAATTATTATTGAAAGTCTGACGACTACCGATCCAATGACTGTTCCTTCAGTTTTGGTTAATGGCCATGGCCCTTTTTGCTGGGGATCGGATGCTGATGCAGCAGTATATAATGCTGTTGCTCTGGAGGAGATAGCTAAGATGGCTTTTTATACTGTTCTGCTTGGCAAAACTGAACCGATTAGCCAGTTCCTGCTCGATAAGCATTTTAAAAGGAAACATGGGAATAATGCTTATTATGGACAAGATAAAAAGTAATTTAAAATATGCTCTTTAAAAAACCTTTAACCACGAAGGGCACGAGGAAGGCTCAAAGCACACATAGCTTTTCTTTGTGATCTTTGTGTTAACCTTTGAGCCCTTTGTGGTTAATGGATTTTTTTTTAAAAGTCAGTGGGACTTTACAGAGCTAAGAGAATTAATAATATTTATAAGACATGGCAAAAAAATATGTTATCGGGATTGATTACGGTACTGACTCTGTCCGTTCAGTTGTTGTTGATACAACTAATGGAGAAATACTGGGCAGTTCCGTATTTGAGTATCCGCGATGGAAGAAAGGCCTCTTTTGCAACCCTTTAATAAATCAGTTCCGCCAACATCCTCTGGATTATATTGAGGGTCTCGAACAATCTGTGAGAGGTGCTCTTTCAGGTTTAAGTGAGGAGGTTACAGGAAACATCGCAGGAATTAATATAGATACTACCGGTTCTACACCTGTGGCTGTCGATAAGGATGGAACACCTCTTTCCTTAAAAAAAGATTTTGAGAATAATCCCGATGCTATGTTCGTGATATGGAAAGATCATACGGCTGTCGGAGAAGCGGGCGAGATCAATGACCTTGCAAAGACCTGGGGTGGCATTGATTTTACAAAATTTGAAGGTGGAATTTATTCATCGGAATGGTTCTGGGCCAAAATATTGCATGTTCTGCGTACTAGTGAAATTGTAAGAGAAAATGCCTGGTCATGGGTTGAGCACTGCGACTGGATACCAGGGTTGCTGACAGGCAATACGAATCCTCTTCAATTGAAAAGAAGTCGTTGTGCAGCAGGACATAAAGCGATGTGGCATGATGATTTTAACGGATTGCCCGATGAAAGGTTTCTTGTAAAACTCGATCCCTTACTATCAGGTCTCAGAGAAAGACTTTACACTCAAACATATACCAGTGAGACAGTAGTTGGCAGTCTTTCTCCTGAATGGGCAGCACGACTAGGTCTGTCAACTGATGTAAAAATTGGTGCCGGTACTTTTGATGCTCACACAGGTGCAGTCGGAGGTGAGATAAAACCTTATCAACTGGTAAAAGTAATGGGAACTTCAACCTGCGATATGATCGTTGCACCTCATAATGAAGTTGGGAATAAGCTTGTCGCCGGAATCTGTGGCCAGGTGAACGGATCAATAATTCCTGGGATGGTTGGTCTCGAAGCAGGACAATCAGCGTTTGGAGATATTTATGCATGGTTTGGCAAATTATTAATGTGGCCGGTAAATAATATTATTTCTGAGATGAGCTGGCTCGATGTAAAATCAAAGGAAAAGATAACAGGAGAAGTTGCTGATAAGTTAATTTCAGAATTAAGTAAACAGGCAGAATCATTACCCATCGAAGAAACATCTGTCATTGCTCTTGACTGGATGAATGGCAGACGTACGCCCGATGCAAATCAGGCTCTTAAAGGCGCAATTACAGGTTTATCACTGGGGTCTGATGCACCCAGGATCTTTAAAGCACTTGTAGAGGCAACAGCTTTTGGATCAAAGCTGATTAATGAACGTTTTATCTCTGAAGGTATCCGTATTGACGGAGTGATAGCAATAGGAGGTGTTGCAAAGAAAAACCCTTTTGTAATGCAAATAGTTGCAGATGTTCTCAATATGCCTATCAAAGTTGCCGCATCCGAGCAGACCTGTGCTCTGGGTTCAGCAATGTCTGCGTCGGTTGTGGCCGGAATCTATGAAGACATTCCATCAGCACAGAAAGCCATGGGCGGCGGTTTTGAAAAAGAGTATCGGCCTGATCCTGTCAGAGCTGAAAAGTATGAGACTCTCTTTAGAAAATATGTGTATCTTGGCAAACTGGTTGAAGAAAATTTTACTTTTTAAAACACTTCTGTGTCCTTTGTGAAGTCATTTGAATATCTGTTTTGGTTAATTATTTACCACGAAGGGACACAAATGAATGCTTAATGAAACACTCAAATTGACAGATTGGATAAAGTTGGATTAATTACCAGATATAAACTTTTCTTCCTATGAAAAAATCTATCTTTCTTTTATTTCTTTTATTCTTTATAGCCGGTTCTCAGTCCGATGCTCAGAAAGAAAATCAGGCACAGGTTAACCAGATGGTTATTGTTGCAAATCATCCTGGTCCTGTTATCAGTAAAGATATTTATGGACATTTTTCAGAGCACCTGGGTGCCTGTATCTACGGTGGTCTGTGGGTAGGTACTGATTCTAAAATTCCGAATACCTATGGTATCAGAAATGATGTTCTGTTTGCTCTTCGTGAGATTAAAGTTCCCAACCTTAGATGGCCCGGAGGTTGCTTTGCAGATACATACCACTGGAAAGATGGTATTGGTCCGAAAGAAAAACGAGCTTCTATTGTGAACACGACCTGGGGAGGTGTTACAGAGGATAATTCTTTTGGAACTGATGAGTTCATGAAGCTTACCGAACTGCTTGGCTGCGACGCATACATAAACGGTAATGTCGGATCAGGGTCAGTAAAAGAGATGTCTGACTGGATTCAATATCTTACTTCTGATGCAATAAGCCCAATGACTAACCTTAGGAAGGAAAATGGGCGGGAGAAACCCTGGAAAGTAAAATATTTTGCCATAGGAAACGAAAACTGGGGCTGCGGAGGAAATATGACAGCTGAATTTTACACCAACACCATGAAACAGTATTCAACATTCCTTGGCAACTACTCCGGAAATCAGCTTTACAGAGTTGCCTGCGGGCCTTCCGATTACAATTTCGAATGGACTGAAACATTGATGAAAGACGCAGGCTCGAGGTCAATGTTTCAGGGATTATCGATACATTATTATTCAATTGTTGATGGTTGGAATTATAAAGGTTCGGCTACTCAGTTCGATGAGAGAGAATGGTTCGAGACATTTCGGCTAAATCTGCAGATGGACAACATAATTAAAGGACATTCTGACATCATGGATCGTTATGACCCTGAGAAAACAAAGGGACTTGTAGTTGATGAATGGGGAAACTGGTTTAATGTTGAACCAGGAACAAACCCGAGCTTTCTTTATCAGCAGAATACTATGCGTGATGCCATAACTGCTGCAATTCATCTGAATATATTCAATCAGCATGCCGACAGAGTGAAAGCTGCAAACATAGCACAAATGGTTAATGTCCTTCAATCTGTTATTCTTACAAAGGATGATAAAATGGTTCTTACACCAACTTATTGGGTCTTTAAAATGTTTAGGATTCACCAGGAAGCAAAGCTTTTAAACCTTGACCTTAAATGCGAGGATTATACTTTTAGCAATAAAAAGATACCCTCTATATCAGCCTCTGCATCAGTTGACAATGAGGGCAAAGTTCATATCTCGCTTGCAAACCTTAACCCTGGTAAACAGATCACAATAACATGTCCTGTAATTGGTGACACTTATAAAAAAGTTACAGGCGAAGTGCTGACTGCACCTGAAATGAATTCATACAACAGTTTTGAAAAACCAGAAACAGTAAAACCCGTTGTCTTTAACGGATTTTCGCTGAAAGATGGAATATTGAGTATTGTAATGCCATCCAAGTCGGTGGTTGTATTGGAGCTTACAAAATAACACAAGATGAATAGACTATTTAAGATACTCATTGCATTTATCACCGGATTTTTTCTGATTTCCGGCTGTTCAAAAAAGCCTTCTTCAGGAGATGATTATCCTATCCAGCCTGTTCCATTTACCTCGGTAAAGCTTACTGATAATTTCTGGGCTCCAAGAATTAAGAAGAATGCATCGGTAACAATTCCGATTGCTTTTGGCTATTGCGAATCGACAGGAAGAGTAAAGAATTTTGAAATTGCTGCTGGACTTGATACCGGCAAATTTCAAACCATCTTCCCCTTCGACGATTCGGATGTTTATAAGATAATAGAAGGTGCAAGCTATTCACTTCAGACATTTCCTGATCCGAAACTGGAAGCGTATATCGATACTCTAATCCAAAAAATTGGGTTGGCACAGGAACCCGACGGTTATCTTTATACCAACCGCACAATTGCTGAGAAGCATAATGGAGCAGGTCTTCATGAGTGGGCAGGAAAAAACAGGTGGGAAATGGATTCTGTGCTAAGCCACGAACTTTATAATCTCGGACATCTTTATGAGGCAGCTGTTGCACACTACCAGGCAACAGGCAAAAGAACTCTGCTCGACATTGCATTAAAATCTGCTGACCTTGTAAATAAAGATTTCGGCACTGAAAAGATTAAGGTATATCCGGGTCACCAGGTTATTGAAATGGGTCTGGTTAAACTATATAGAGTTACAGGAGAGAAGAAATATCTCGATCTTGCAAAGTTTTTTCTCGATATTCGTGGCCCCAAAGGCCAGGTATACAACCAGGCAAATCTGCGACCCGTTGATCAGACAGAAGCGGAAGGCCATGCTGTAAGAGCAACATATATGTACTCAGGCATGGCTGACATTGCTGCAATTGAGAATAATGATGCCTATCTTAATGCTATTACTAAAATATGGGGAGACCTTGTTAATGGGAAAATGTATATTACCGGAGGGATAGGAGCTAATGGTGGAAATGAAGGTTTTGCTGATTCTTTTGAACTACCAAATATGTCTGCTTACTGCGAAACTTGCGCTTCAATAGGGGATATCTTTTTTAATCAGAGGATGTTTCTTTTGAATGGCCAGTCGAAGTATATAGATATTCTTGAAAAAACTTTATACAACTCAATGCTTGCCGGCGTATCATTGTCGGCAGACAGGTTTTTCTATCCTAACCCCCTGGAATCAAACGGAAAACAACAACGGCAAGCATGGTTCGGATGTGCATGCTGCCCTTCAAATGTCGCAAGGTTTGTTCCGGCGATCCCTGGGTATATCTATGCTGTAACTGATAAAATGCTTTATATCAATCTCTTCATATCTGATGATGCAAACATTACTCTTGGCAAGAAAAATATACATGTTACTCAAAAAGCAAACTTCCCATGGGACGGTAAAGTTGAAATCACTATTAATCCCGAAACAAAAAGTAATTTCATTTTGAAAATCAGAATTCCGGGTTGGGCCCGGAACGAAGCATTCCCCGGAGATCTTTATAAATTTACTGATAATGATGCTGCCCAGGTATCCTTAATGATTAATGGTAATAAGTCTGACCTTAATCTAGCCGATGGATATGCTGTTGTTTCAAGGAAATGGGAACAGGGAGATAAAGTAGAAATTAATTTTCCAATGCCTGTCCGCAAAGTTGTTGCTGACGAAAGAGTAAAAGAAGACAAAGATAAAGTAGCATTTCAGAGAGGACCGGTTATTTACTGTGCCGAATGGCCAGAGTCTTCAACCGGAAATGTACTGGATTTAGTCATAAAAAAAGACGCTTCTTTCAGAACTGAATTTGATCCTTCACTTCTTGACGGTACGCAGGTGATTGAAACGAGCGGAATGCACATGATGTCGCCTGATAATAAAGTAGAGAAAGGTCACGGATCTTCTTTTGCTTCAGGAGAAATAACAGTTAAATTAATTCCATATGCTCTTTGGAACAATCGTGGTGCAGGACAAATGAGAGTTTGGTTGCCGACTTCCAGATTCTAGCTATCAGACCTGACACATCCCTGACGAAGGAATTTAAAATCTTATCATTTTGGGACGAGATGAAAAAATTAATAGTTTTTCAGATAATTTCCTTCATAATTGTTTTAAGTTGTAAATCTTTCAAATCTGAAACGAAGTTGTCAATGGCTGGTACATCCGGCTCAGAAAAAACATATTATATAAATAATACTATCGGGAATGATAATTTCCCCGGAACTGTTAAGCAGCCTGTAAAATCGTTAAGAGAGCTTAATCTCCGGCTACAGAGGAAGTCTGCCGATATCTGTTTCGCCGGTGGTCAGATTTTTGATGGCACCTTAATATTGAGTGGTGTTATGGGTGAAAATTCAAATCCCTTAAAAATCTATTCTTCGGGTGATGAAAAAGCTATAATAAATGGAGGAAACAGCGAAGCGATAAAAATTGAAAACTGTAGTAATATATGGATTAAAGATCTGAATATAAAGGGTAACGGCAGGAAGAATGGCAATATAGCCAATGGCTTGTCTATCGCACATTCCCGTAACTGTAAGATAGAGAATCTAAAAGCAGAAGGTTTTCAGAAGTCAGGAGTTGATCTTTATGACTGCATTGGAACTGAAGTTGAAAGAGTCAATGCTACCAATAACGGGTTTTCCGGTATAAATGTCATGGGTTCTGAAAGGAATAATTCACGTAACATTATGATTCATGACTGTAAAGCTGAGAACAATCCGGGAGACCCTTCAAACTTGAACAATCATAGCGGTAACGGGATTCTTGCAGGCGTTTCCGACAGTGTGACAATTGATCATTGCACTGCTACCAACAATGGATGGGATATGCCACGAAAGGGAAATGGCCCGGTTGGAATCTGGACCTGGGAAAGTGATCATGTAATAATCCAGTATTGTATAAGTTATAGAAACAAAACATCACCTGATGCACAGGATGGCGGAGGATTTGATCTCGATGGAGGTGTAACCAATTCGTTGATTCAATATTGCCTGTCGTACGAAAACCAGGGTGCAGGTTATGGACTATTTCAATATGCTGGTGCCTCTGCCTGGTCAAATAATACAATACGTTACTGTGTAAGTATAAATGATGCGCAATCTACTGCCGGGGCCGGTAGTTTCTTTATATGGAACGGATCAAACAATGTTCATCAATTGACTAATTGCATGATATATAATAACGTAGTTTTTAATTTGAGTGCACCTGTAATCAGTTTTGAAAAATCGTCGGCACATTTTGATTTTATGTTCTGTAATAACATCTTTCTGGGAAATGACCATCCAATCGCGGGAATAATGAAAGGAAGCAAATTTATTGGAAATGATTGGTGGAACACCAGTGGTGAAAGCAGGTTCATGGATTTCAAAAACCTGACTGATTGGGCTAATGCAACAGGTCAGGAATTGCTGGAGGGTCATTTTGCCGGAATGCAGGAAGATCCTGAATTTAAAGGCCCTATTGTTACTCATCTCACCGATCCATATGAATTGGTTGATCTGGCCGGTCTTACATTAAAACCCGATTCCCCACTTAAAAATAAGGGACTGGATCTTAAATTTATTCTGAATTTAACGAAACCTTTGAGAGATTTTTATGGAAACTCCGTACCCCTTGGTGATGCTGCAGAACCTGGAATATATGAGATGAGATGATATTACCTCGGCTGGACTGAGATCTTTCAGTGCGGATATGTTTTTATAAAAACATTAATACATTTGCGAAAAAGATTCTTTTTTATGATTATTAAATATTTAGTTTTTGAACCGGAATACGTTGGTGATATAAATGAAGAGTGGCGTCAGTGTCTAAAAGAAATTATTTATAAATGGGAGAAAGGTTTCAGATTAATTAAACTTAATATCTTTATAGATCAGTCTGATTACGATATATATATAAAAGTAAGGAAAGATATTGGAAAATCTGTCAGAAATGCTTTTGGCAAACTATGTCCGGCTTTTAATATAACGGCTCATCGTCCTGAAAAACCGTGGAAAGTTGTAGTTGAAGCTGGATATGCAGAAGCTGATTCAGCAATAATTGAGTCAAAGAGCTGGAATTCAATACCATATGTCATCTGCTCTTCAGATTTAGGGAAAGAGCTGTGGGCTTGCGGTCTTGGATTCGGTCTTTTCTATTCCGATACAAGGAGTGCTGCTGAAGCAGCATTTGATCAGATGAAAGCAATCCTTGACATTGAAGGAATGTCATTCAACAATCTGGTAAGGCAATGGAATTATATTGGCAATATCCTCGAAATTAAACATGGATTTCAGAATTACCAGATTTTTAATGAAGTGAGGAGTGAGGTTTATCAGAAATTCCGTACCATAGCAGGTTACCCTGCTGCTACAGGAATAGGAATGAAACTTGACGGTGTAAGTCTTGATTTTTGTGCTTTTATGCCAAAAGAATCTGTTGCTATCGTACCTGTAGCCAATCCAGACCAGATAAATGCATACGAATACGGACAGGATGTACTTAAGGGGGCTGCCGGCAAAGGGAGTGTAGTTAAACATCCTCCTCAGTTTGAACGCGCATTATTGGTATCAGGTCAAAACAGATCAACACTTTTCATTTCTGGGACAGCTTCTATTATTGGTCAGGATACTATAGGAATTAAAGACGTTGAAAAACAAACTGTTGTGACTCTTGACAATATAAATAAGCTGACAGACCGTACAAGAATAGCTCGAGATATTGCTAACGACAAAAATTGGGGCAAATTATTATTACTCAGAGTTTATGTGAAAAACCAGGAGGATTTTAAAAAAGTAAGGACAATTTGTACGAAGTATTGCCCTGAAGTACCTTCAATTTATATTGAGTCTGATATTTGCCGCGATAACCTCCTCGTTGAAGTTGAAGCAGAGTTTTTAATAATTAATTAGCTGTCCTTATAATTCTGCTTAGAGCTGAAGATGTGTTTTCGGACTTGCGGCTCCGGCTGTTTAAACCTCATTATTACCTTTTACAAAAATACTTCACTGACATGATGAGTAAAACTGGCGCTTAGCTGGATACGAAGCTGCAAGGGCAGATTGTAAATCTGTTTCTATAATCTCGAAATAAGGTATAAAATTATTAAAATAATAAGTAGGTCTACCAAAATTTCTATGGTCCTAATAGTACGGATTTTCATACATTCTGAATTAAATAAATCCTGCCAAAATTGTGGATTTATTAAAGATTAAATGTAAGAGCTAATAATCTGGGTCGTATGTATTGTTTGTTTATAGTTAGATATCAATTTGTTATTGTAACGAATTTATTTGGAATTATCTTCGGTGCACTGAATTAAAACAAATTAATGATTATTCTTGGAAAATCCGATTAGTTTGATTTTTTTTAGTATATAAAATGGATCGTATTCCATCCTTCCGCGAACCTGTCGTATAATTACTGTAAATGAAATGTTCTTCTAAACATTATCGAGTCAGAGAGAGAACAAAGGACTTTTTGAATAGAAAAATACAAAAGACGTTTCTGTTATTTGCTATTTTGTTCTTCTCTGATTTTCCCCAACTGCATTCACAGAACGGGAAGTATGTTTTTTCTCATGCCGATGTAAATAACGGGATGTCAGATAATTTTATAAAATGTATTTACAGGGACCCAAAGGGATTTGTCTGGTTTGGAACAAGCAATGGACTCAACAGGTTTGACGGATATAATTTTGAAATCTTCCAACATAATAATGCCGATTCAAGCTCACTTTCCGATAATGATATTAATGTTATAACAAGTGATAAAAATGGAAATCTGTGGATCGGAACAGGATCGGGAGTCAATATACTTAATTGTGAGACATATAAATTCCAAAGGTTAAATCTTGTTGCATCATCTCCTCTCCTTTGCTCCGACATTACTTATATAACTGCGATGGCGTGTGATTCCGAAGGTAATATTATGATAGGGACGCATCATGGATTGTTCTTTTTCAATCAGCAAAGTAACTCTTTCAGACACATCTTAATTAATGAGCAATCATGCTCCTCCCCGTTAAATAATATTACTGCAATTGCTCCGGATAAAACACATTCATTCTGGATCGGGACGACAAACGGCTTCATTATAAAATATAATCAGAATTCAAACTCAATAGAAAAATTTGAATCATTCAGAGAAAATAAAAATATGTCGGGAACCATCTCAAAATTATTTGTTGATTCGGAAAACAACTTGTGGGTAGGTGAATTGAATGGTTTGCACATTTTTAACATTAATAATAACGTATGGGAACCTGAGTTCCAGAAAAAATACGGTAAAATTTTCAGGAATCTTCAAATTTCCGGAATAGATGAAGACAGAGACAAACTGATCTGGATCTCAACTGACGGAAATGGTGTATTCACACTTGATAATGAAGGTACCAGGTTCATAAATATTAAAAACCTGCCATATGCAAAAGGTTCATTGTGCAGCAATGGACTTTCCTCTTTGTACTGTGATAGATCAGGGATTACCTGGATCGGTTCATCAAAGAAAGGTGTTGATTTCTATAAATACAATGTCAGAAAATTCAGGTTGTTCAGGAATTATCCCTCGGAGTCTAATAGTCTAAGTAATAATGATGTAGACTGTATAACAGAAGATTCAAATGGCAACATCTGGATAGGAACAAATGGAGGGGGGCTAAACTTATATAACAGACTAACAAACACGTTTGAACATTATAACGCGGATAATCGCAAAAATAACAGCCTGAGCAGTAATATCATAGTCTCGCTATTTGAGGATTCTGAAAAAAAAATATGGATCGGAACATATTATGGAGGATTAAACTGTTTGGATCCCAAAACCGGTAAGATTTCGGTTTTCCATCATAGTGATACTGATTCAAGCACACTTTCAGATGACCGGGTATGGAGCATATGTGAAGACAGTCATAAGAACCTTTGGATTGGCACTCTGACAAGTGGGTTGAACCTTCTGGATAGGAGGACCGGGAAATTTAAACGCATTAACTCGAAGAATAGTCCAATATGTTTCGATTACATTAATTCAATATCTACTGACGAAAATGATAATCTCTGGATATGTTCGGCAAACGGACTTATTTTTTATGATCCGGTGCAGAACAGATCAAAATGTTATTTCTCCAATTCTGCAATCCCGACTTCTATAAGTGACAATCATATTATCTCCACGTTTAAGGATAGCAGAGGCATGTTTTGGGTCTGTACAAACAACGGACTGAATCTGATGGATCAGGTTAATGATAATTTTCGGGTTTTCAGCACTGCAGATGGTTTACCTTCAAACAGTGTTTTCAGAATTGAGGAAGATAATAATTCGAATCTTTGGCTAAGCACTAAAAAAGGACTTTCCAAACTGATTATTGGCAAAGCAGAAGGAAAGGATTCTCTTTCCTTTCAATTTGTCAATTATGGAATGAGTGATGGCTTACAGGGTAATGAATTTAACCCGACTTCTTCATTTGAAACGAGAGATGGTCAGCTTTGGTTTGGGGGACCGGATGGTCTTAATGCATTTTATCCTCTGGAAATAAATGAAGACAGCTCTTCTTCAAACATGGTTATTACCAGTCTCAGAATTGATAATAAAATAGTTAAGTATAGGGAAGTAGTCAACGGCAGGGTACTTTTTGAAAAACCAATTTTCAATACTGATAAAATCGTTTTAAAATTTCTTGAGAACTCTTTCACAATTGACTTTGCAGCCTTAAATTATTTTTTCCCGGGGAAAAATAAATATGCCTATACTCTGGAAGGGTTTAATGATAAATGGATCACCACTGAAGGGATGGAAAATTTTGCAACTTTTTCCAATTTAAAGAGTGGGTTGTATACATTTAAAGTAAAAGGGACAAATTCGGATGGCATCTGGAATGAAACACCTAAAACAATTAAAATTAAAGTTCTTCCTCCATTCTGGGCCAGCTGGTATTCTTATGTTATCTATTTCATTCTGATATCCACATTACTCATTTTCCTCCGTTACCTGATACTGACTAGGGAGAGGATGAAAACACAAATGGAACATGAATACATTGAATCCCAACATATTCATGCAATTGATTCAATGAAGCTTAAATTCTTTACAAACATTTCTCACGAGTTCAGAACGCCACTTACTCTTATCTTTTCTCCGGTGGAAAAATTAATGGTTCAATTAAAAAACAAACCAGAAGAAAAATATTTAAGTCTCATATTTCAGAATGCTAAAAGGCTGTTGTTTATGGTGAATCAGCTTCTGGATCTGAGGAAAATGGAGATTCAGGGATTTGGCTATAATCCTTCGGCTGGAAACATTATAGCATTTATTGAAGATGCTGTTTCTGCATTTGATGATCTCTCGGAGCATAAGCATACCCGTTTGGTATTTCATTCTGATATTAATGAGCTTGATACGTTGTTTGACAAGGATAAACTGGAGAAGATAATGTTCAATCTCCTGTCAAATGCATTTAAATTCACACCAGTTGATGGTGAAGTATCAGTTACAATTCATACCGATTACCCGGTTGACCGTATTGAACCAGCAGGAACTGTCCGTAAACCTTCACGTCTGACGATTAAGGTTCAGGATTCGGGTATTGGAATTCCAAAGGACAAGATTGATAATCTTTTCATTAGTTTTTATCAGGTTGAATCAGAGATGTCAGGCGGGGGATCGGGGATTGGCTTAGCATTAGTAAAAGAATTTGTCAAACTGCATGATGGTGAGATATCTGTAATAAGTGAACCTGGTAAAGGAAGTTGCTTCACGGTTACTCTTCCGGTAGCCTGCAATGGTAAGACTTTATCCTCAACCAGTTCTCAAAAAATTACTGCTTCTGAATATGCTTATAAATCTCTTTCGCTGACGGAGGAAGCTGAATCGAAGAATGCACCTGTGAAAAAACCGACCTTGCTTATAGCAGAAGATAATGATGATCTCAGATTTTATATCAAGGATAATCTTCAGAAAAACTATAATGTTTATGAGGCTGCTAATGGTGATGAGGCTCTGGCAATAATTCAGAAGATAGTTCCTGATTTGATTATCAGTGATATCGTGATGCCGGGAATTAATGGAATAGAGTTATGCCGGAGGGTAAAAGCTGATAGTACTCTTTGTCAAATTCCTCTCATCCTTCTTACTGCACTATCCACAGAAGAGGAACAATCAGAAAGCCTTGAAACCGGAGCTGATGATTGTATTCTTAAACCTTTTAATTTTCAAATCCTGGAAGCCAAGATAAGTAACCTTATCACCGTCAGAAGAAGCTTAAAGCAGGTCTTCAGCACTAAAATGATTATAGAGCCTAATGAAATAGATATTACCTCTCTTGATGAACAATTTATTCATAAAACTCTTGACATGGTTGAAAAAAATATGTCAAGAACAGATTATACTGTTGAGGAGTTAAGTCGTGATTTAGGGATAAGCAGAACTCTTCTTTACAAAAAAATACTCACTCTCACAGGAAAGCCACCACTTGAATTTATCAGGACTCTAAGGTTGAAACGAGCTGCGCAACTTCTTCAAAAAAGTCAGCTTAATGTATCTGAGATTGCCTATCAGGTTGGATTCAATGATCCTAAATATTTCAGAAAGCATTTTAAAAATGAGTTTGGAGTACTTCCATCAAAGTACTTTGAGAAGTTCAGATAAAAAAAAATCATCAATAACCAACTGACCCCTAAAACCTGAACAATTCATACTCTCTTTGGATAAAAGATAGCTTTACATTTGGAAAGACCTTAACCTGATGTTAATTTTTATTCTCTGATCGTGAACTTACCTGTTTAGTATTTATATACCTAAAACCCAAAACTATGATTAAACGAGGTGCTTTATTGTTTTTATTGCTATTGGCTAACCTTAGCCTGATGGCCCAGACAACGATTACTGGTGTCATTAAGGACCAGGATGGCCAAACTATGGCCGGCGTAACAGTCCTTGTCAAAGGAACTACAGTCGGTTCTTTGTCAGATTCCAAAGGGAAATATGTTCTTGTTGCTCCCAAAGGAAGTACAACACTGTTATTCTCTTTTGTCGGGTTTACAACCCAGGAAGTAGAAATTAATGGTAAATCAGTCGTTGATGTTACTCTTGAATCAGCAGTAACCGGACTTGATGAAGTAGTGGTAGTTGGTTATGGCGTTCAAAAGAAAAAGCTTGTTACCGGTTCTACTATTGAAGTTAAAGGTGACGAAATTACAAAACAGAACACAGTGTCACCGATGACGGCATTGCAGAGCTTAACACCCGGTATTAACATTACAAAAGTCTCGGGTGAACCCGGAGCCGGTTTTAAAGTTAATATCCGTGGTGTGGGTACTATTGGTAATTCTCAACCGTTATACATTGTAGATGGTGTCCCCCGGGGTGATATAAATTACCTTAACCCGAGCGATATTGAATCGATCGATGTTTTAAAAGATGCTGCTTCAGCAGCTATTTATGGCGCCAGAGCTTCTAATGGTGTAATCATGGTTACTACTAAAAGGGGTGAATTAAACTCCATGAATGTAACTTATGATGGTTACGCCGGAGTACAAAATGTCTTCAAGATTTTGCCTTTGCTTGACGCCAAGGAATATTTGATGATTATGAATGAAGCACGTATGAATTCAAATCTTGCTCCATATGGTCCATCGGATTATATGACCCTCCTTGATCCAACTTATTATCAAAAGCTGGTAAATGGCACATGGAATGGTACAAACTGGCTCAAGGAAATGCAAACAAAAAATGCACCGATCCAAAGTCATGCCATCAACATCACCGGTGGTAATGCAGTTTCTGTATTTTCGCTTGGAGCTTCATATACTTCACAGGATGGTATTTTTGGATACCCGGTCCAATCGAAATACGACCGGTATACATTCCGTATTAATTCAGATCATGTAATTCTTCGTAAAGCATTTGATGTAATTAAAATAGGAGAGAATTTATCTTTTACCTATACTCAGAGTCATGGTATACGTACCGGGAATATGTGGTGGAATAACATTCTCAATGCTGCCCAGGCACTCCCGATTCTTCCTATGTATGCCAGCAGTAATACTGATCCTGCTTTTCCTTATCATGACGTACTTCCCTGGAATACCAATGATGCAAACCCTGAGGCCGGAATGATTTATGGTGGCTCAAGTATAAATAAAAGTATTAACCTGAATGCAAATGTTTATTTAGAGATTCAGCCAATTCACGGTCTTAAATATAGAACCACTTTTTCGCTTAACCCAAGTCAATCTAGTTACAGAAGTTGGAGTCCAATTTATTATTTAGGTCCTACCAATCAATCTTTGCTCAATGGTGTAACACAAAATGCCAGTGGCGGCTTGGGCGGATGGCTGTTTGAAAACATTCTGAATTATCAATTTTCGCTGAGCGCTGTTCATAATTTAAATATTTTAGCAGGTATGAGCGCTGAACGGTGGGGTCTTGGTGAAAACCTTTCAATTACAAATTCAAATAGTGTATTCAACGATTTTGAACATGCTTATATTGATAACGCAAATGTTCCGGGTACAGCGAGCATTGGTGGTAACCCATGGGGCAAAGGTGGCATACTCTCATATTTTGGACGTATTAACTATGACTATAAAGAGACATATTTGCTGACTCTCGTTATGCGAGCTGACGCTTCATCAAATTTTGCAAAAGGACACCGCTGGGGCGCATTCCCCTCTGTATCAGCAGGGTGGGTTGTTACAAACGAACAATTTATGGAATCAGCCAAGTCATTTGTAAACTTTCTGAAAATAAGAGGTAGTTGGGGACAAAATGGTAACCAGAGCATACCAGGGTTCCAATATGTATCACAAATTGCATATAACACAGATCCTGGTACACGGGCAAACTATTATTTTAACTCTGACAAAACCACTCCAACCCTTGGTGCTTATCCTTTAAACATTCCAACATTCGATTTGAAATGGGAAACATCGGAGCAATTGGACCTTGGATTTGATGCCCGCACACTGGCATCAAAAATGAACATTGCTTTTGATTATTATATTAAGACTACTAAGGACTGGTTGGTTGCAGCCCCAATTTTAGCCAGCTGGGGAGTTGACAATGCACCGTATATAAATGGTGGCCAGATAAAAAATAAAGGATTTGAAATTGCAATAGGCTGGAATGACAACGTAGGTGACTTTTCATATGGAATTAGTGGAAACATGAGCTATAATACTAATGATGTTACTGAAATCAAGAACAGTCAGAAGATAATAAATGCCGATAACGTGAAGCTGTGGGGTAATGGTCCTTATGTTGCCAGGGCACAGGTTGGCTACCCTGTTGGATATTTCTGGGGTTACAAAACTGCCGGTATTTTCCAAAACGAAGCTGAAGTGGCAAATTATAAAAATTCAGATGGGAAGATTATTATGCCTAATGCCTTGCCAGGCGATGTTAAGTTTGTGGATACCGATGGCAATGGAGTGATTGAAGATGCCGACAAAGTAATGATAGGTAATCCAAATCCCGACTTTGTTTACTCACTGAACTTAAATGCCAGATATAAAGGCTTCGACTTTTTAGTTACGTTGTATGGAGTGGCAGGTAACCAAATAGCCCGCTGCTGGCACGATGCCGGACAAGGAGATAATAATTATACTACCGAAATACTGAAAAGATGGCATGGAGAAGGAACTTCTAACAGAATTCCACGGGTAACTGCCGGATCGAGCATTAATTTCCAGTATACTTCAGACCTTCAAATTGAAAATGGTGATTATTTGAGGGTAAGCAACATTACAGTAGGTTATGACTTTAAAAGGCTGATCAGAACATTGCCTCTGCAGCAATTACGATTATTCTTTACCGTTCAGAACCTATACACATTCACCAAATACTCAGGAATGGATCCTGAAATTGGTACCAGTACAGATGATAGTTCTTATGGCTGGGGTAAAGGAGTCGATCTGGGTTTTTACCCGTCTCCCCGGACAGTAATGTTTGGTGCTAGTATTAAATTTTAAATATAAGTTAGATTATGAAAAAGATATATTTATTTCTAGCTACTCTGCTGCTGGTCGCTGGGTGCAGTGAAAGTTTTCTCGATACACAGGACCTCACAAAGAAAAACAGTGATAATTATCCTAGTACCCCTGTAGAAGCTAACGAGGCTTTAACCGGCGTGTATAATATTATACCCAGTATGGGCGGTATAAATAATATCCTCCTTATTTCCAATATTATGTCTGATGACTGTTTTGGAGGTGGGGGGCAGAATGACCGTGACCCACAAGCCATGGAATATTTTCGTGTAAAGATCCCGAATGAATATTCAGTTCCATGGGCTCAGAATTATAAAGGTATCTTCCGTACCAATTCACTTTTAAGTTCAATTGGAAAAGTTGACTGGAAAGGTGGGAGTGCAGAAAGACAACGGATTTTTGGAGAAGCAAGTTTTCTGAGGGCATACTATTACTTCGATCTGGCTCGTTTGTTCGGACTGGTTCCTTTAGTAACTACGCCTCTGCCGGTGAATAATCCAAAGGCTACTGCCGAAGAACTGTATGGACAAATTGCGTTGGATTTGAAAAATGCA
The DNA here is from genome assembly GCA_002319885.1 of Bacteroidales bacterium UBA1797. Classification (GTDB taxonomy): domain Bacteria; phylum Bacteroidota; class Bacteroidia; order Bacteroidales; family VadinHA17; genus LD21. The sequence continues at coordinate 25,753 of DCFT01000079.1, read as the reverse complement.
ATTGATTCATTACCATCTACTCCTATCACAGAAGCATGGAGAACCTCTAATATGGGCAGGGTCACCAAGTATGCAGCCGAAGGTTATATGGCCAGAGTATTCCTGTTTTATACGGGGTATTATCAGCAAACTACCTTGCCAACAGCCGATGGCGGATCAATTACCAAAGATCAGGTGATTGGCTGGATAGATGATCTGGTTGATAACAGTGGTCGCACTCTCGTTCCTGAATTCAGGAATATGTGGCCTTATTCGATCGACGAAGCAACCAATTATGGTTATGCCAGTAAATATCACCTCAAATGGGTTACCGACTTAGGCAATACCGAAAGTATTTTTGAAATACCTTATTGCGGGTTGACTATGAGTGACTGGGGATCAAAAAACTACTACAATAATACTGTTAATTTGTTCTGTGGCCACAGAGATGCGGAAGCAAAACTTCCTTTTGGTCACGGATGGGGATTTGGACCGGTTAATCCTAATTTTGTTCATTCATGGCCCGATGCCGATACTGTCAGAAAAACAGGTTCAGTTTGGGATCAGGATGCAGAAAAGGATTATACTTCTTCCTATGTATTTGGAGCTGATATGCAATGGCATGAAACTAAATACTCGGAGAAGAAATATATTCCCATTAACATTTCAACACCTAACGGTATTGTTAATTATGCTGTAAAATTATATGGATCAATAAACGATATACAGCTAGATAACACCCAGAACATTGTTCTCCTTCGCTTAGCCGATGTTTTACTTATGGGTGCAGAGCTTGGTAGCAGCAGAGCCCAATCTTATATGGATCAGGTAAGGGCGAGATCAAAATTACCTTCAGTACCTGTTACTCTTGATAACATAAAAAATGAACGTCGTTGGGAATTAGCTTTTGAGGGACTCCGCTATTTCGATTTATTGCGTTGGTATGGTCCTGAAGCTGGCGTTATTATTAAACAAAATGAAACGGGTGCTACTATCTACAATATGGCCGCCCAGACCTCAATTAATGTTTCTGATAATGGACTTTTTGCTTCTATTGATCAGAGGGTCAGGGATACAGGAGGATTTCTCATGATTCCCGATGACCAGATAAAACTATCGGAGGGCGTACTGGTGCAGAACGATGGGTGGATAAACTCTGGTGATATAATGTATTAATGTTTAATCTCTAAAATGAAATGTTATGAAAAAAAGTTTTTATACTTTGATGGGTTTAGCATTGATTATGACATCATGCCAAACCATGGAGAACAGAGATGAACTGGGGCCTGTTCTTACGGCAGACCAGGTGAATATTGCAGTTGTTCAACCAACTGCAGGTTCAAACACGGTGATCCTGGAGAACAATACAAACGGCGCTATTATTTATTGGGATTGGGGAACCGGTACCTCACACAGGGCAATTGATACCATTTATATACCATTTGCTGGTACTTTCACGTTAAAGTATACTGCTTTTTGTGCAGGTGGTACAGTTACCGATTCGACAACTTTCACAATTGCTTCAAATGATGACGCTTTTTTTGACAAAGATCCGGCATGGAAAGGATTAACCAATGGTGGATCGGGTCAAACATGGGTATGGGCTCTTGACATTCCCGGCGGTATTATTGGTGGCAATGGACCTGAAAACTGTACCGCACCTGCCTGGTGGACTATGGATGCCTCTGCAGGTAATTCATGGTTGAACTTTAATGATGAGGTTACTATGGATCTTGTGGGAGGCGCTCACTTTCAGCATAAAAAGGGTGACGGCAGCATTGCCAAGGGGTTCTTCACCGTAATTGCACCTTATGTAAATGGAGGAGTTAGTTACAGTGGCATACAAGTCCTTAACGGTGTTACTTTCCCCTGGCCTACACCCAGCGATGGTAAGTATCATATAACCAAACTGACAGCTGACGAATTGTCTCTCCATGAGTACGGACAATATAATATCGGTATGTTCAAACGCAAAGGTTTTAATTATTAGAATAGATGATTTGTTTTTTTAGGTTTGTAGCTTTTTAGTCCTTTCAAAAACCGTCTCTATATTTAGAGACGGTTTCTTTTTAAAAAGATTGTTGAAGCTCAAACATGAAGGTTAATTAATCAATTGCATGTTAAAAGCATCATTCATAGAGTAAAATATATTATGAACAGAGCTCATATTTACGGATTCATTATAGTTGCACAAATTGCTTCTTCCTGTAATAATAGCAATAAGGTTATTAATAATGAATTGAAGGAGTGGAGATTAAATGGGGCCGTTAAAACAGTTTCTGAAATAGACTATTCAAACACTGGAAAATATACTACATATCTTGTATTTAAACCCAACGGTTTTATTCAAAAGCAATCTTCATTTAATCCCGATGGCTCTCTGATCCGAAGATGGGAATATGAATACAATGCCGGGAATCAAAAACTGACACGTTCTTGTTATGTTCTGAAAGATAGTTTGTCAGAAATTTTGCATTATTCATACAATGAACATAATAAAATAATTGAAGAAAAACTTCTGAATCCCTTTGGAGGATTAATTTCTGATACTGAATATGAATATGATGCAAACATGAATGAGATTGAAAGAAGATTTTTAAATGAAAAAGATAAAATTCAGGGACGGATTTTCTTCAGATATGATGATAAAAATAATGTTATAGAAGAACTGCATATTGATTCTGTCTTTCATCAGCATTGGAAACTAAAAAATACATATAACAAAAAGGGGCTTAAAGTGGAAATTTTGTATTTATCACTAAAAGATAGTCTCATTAAAAAATCAACATATACCTATCTTTCTAACAGGCTGGTTGACGAAGCTTGTTTTTATAATGGGGAGAATGAATTAATTTCGAAAACTACCTACCAATATGATAAACAATTAAATACAATTTTGAAACTTGTTAATTATGTGCCTGATAAGAAAATAGAAAAACATATTTTTGTGTATACTTATGACAAGTATAACAATTGGACTTCCCGTAAGGAATATATTAATAGCGAAATCGACGACATTATTACCCGAAAACTGGAATATTACCAATAAATAAAACCACTGTTTCTAAGAGTTCCAGGCAGGGAAATTCAATAAAAATCATAGTTTTGTTAATTCGATGAGACCTGGCATGATTGAGAAAAAATGTCTGAAATATTTTGATTATTTATCTTCAGAAATATTCTGGGTAGCTATATACATCTTTTTTGCAGGCATTTATAAAACAGGTACTTATCCAAAGTAAGGGTTAAAAAAGAATTTTTTTGAGGTATATTAGTATATTTTCATATTAAAGCAATTGAGACGAAGAATAATAGGAAACAAATAGATGATTTACAGTCTTTAAATTTCTGAAGGAATTAATAGTATTGAACTCTCTCATAACTGCAGCATCTTATTGAAATTGTAAAGGATTTTTAATAATTATAAAAATGAAAAGACTATTATTCGCAACAGCTGCTTTTCTGCTGATATCTTCTTCATCTTATAAATCCTGGGAGAAAACCAATAATGGAGTTCTGATTAAACTCAATGATCAGACCGGGCAAAAAGCACATCTGATCAAGCTCGAGGTGATCAATGATCAGATCATTCACGTTATTGCAACTCCTTCAGGGGAAATCTCAGATATGAAAAGTCTCGTTGCAGTTGAGAGACCTGCTGCAATCCCTTCATTTTCTGTTACAACTGGTAAAGACAATATAGTAGTCTCGACTTCCAAAATAAAAGCCATAGTCTCATTGATCACAGGTCAGATCATCTTCAGGGATATTTATAACAATGAAATAGTAAAAGAACAGAAAGGCGGAGGGAATTCATTTACGCCTATAACCGTGGAGGGAACAAGCGGCTATACACTTCAGCAGGTTTTTGAATCACCATCTGATGAGGCCTTCTACGGACTGGGTCAGCATCAGTCAGATGAGTTTAATTATAAGGGACTAAATGAGGTTCTGTATCAGTATAATACAAAAGTCTCTGTCCCGTTCATAGTCTCAAACCGAAACTATGGCATTTTGTGGGACAATTATTCGCTTACAAGGTTTGGTGATCCACGGGATTATTCAAATCTTGATATTTTCAGGCTGTATGACAATAAAGGAGATGAAGGAGGCCTGACTGCAACCTATCGCGATTTATCAGATACAAATAAAATTTTTCTTCAACGGAAAGAATCCTCTATTGATTATGAAAATCTTTCAACTATAAAAAACTTACCTCAGACTGTTCCTCTTGACAGATCAAATGTATTTTGGGTAGGGAAAATTGAGCCGAAGGAGACTGGTTTGTTTCATTTCAAATTATATTATGCAGGTTATGTAAAACTGTTTATAAACAATGAACTTGTAGTACCTGAGAGATGGAGAACAGCATGGAATCCGAACACTTATAAGTTCAGCGAAAACATGGAGAAGGGAAAGCGTTATGAAATTAGGATTGAGTGGAAACCCGATGGAGGCACATCTTATCTCGGGCTAAAAGCGCTTAGTCCGGTAAGTCCAACGCAACAGGGTAACCTTACACTGACATCGGAGATGGGTGACCAGATTGACTATTATTTTATTCATGGAAATAACCTCGATGAAGTAATAAGTGGTTATCGCGAGGTTACTGGTAAGGCTCAGATAATGCCGGAATGGGCGATGGGTTACTGGCAGAGCCGTGAACGGTATAAATCACAGACAGAGCTGGTAAATGTCGTAAAGGAGTACAGGAAAAGAAATATTCCAATTGATAATATTGTACTGGATTGGTCATACTGGCCTGTTCAGTCGTGGGGATCACATGAGTTTGACCCGAAGTTTTTTCCTGATCCTGTAGAAATGGTCAACGAGGTTCATAAGCTCAATGCAAAGATAATGATCTCCGTTTGGCCTAAATTTTATATTACTACAGACAACTATAAAGCGTTTGATCGCCATGGATGGATGTACAAACAGGCAGTAAAAGACAGTATCAGAGACTGGATAGGTAAAGGATATATAGGTTCATTCTATGATCCTTACAGTCAGGGTGCAAGGGACCTTTTCTGGAAACAGATCAGGGATCGTCTTTATTCGAAAGGGTTTGACGCGTGGTGGATGGATGCATCTGAACCTGATATTGAGTCTAATGCAAGCATCGAATACCGCAAACTGCTTTCAACCCCTACTGCACTTGGTCCGTCGACAAAATACTTCAATACTTACGCTCTTATGAACGCTATGGCTATATACAATGGTCAGCGCAGTGTTGATCCTGATAAACGGGTATTCCTTCTTACCCGTTCAGGTTTTGCGGGATTGCAAAGATACTCAACTGCTACATGGAGCGGTGATATAGGAACAAGATGGGAGGATATGAAAGCTCAGATCGCGGCCGGCCTGAATTATGCAATTTCAGGAATACCTTACTGGACAATGGATATTGGAGGGTTTTGTGTTGAGAACAGGTATGCAAGAGCTACAGAAGGATCGGAGGACATGGAAGAATGGAGAGAACTTAATACCCGATGGTTTCAGTTTGGTTCGTTTTGTCCGCTGTTCCGTAGTCATGGCCAGTACCCTTTCCGGGAAATCTACAATCTTTCGCCTGAGACTCACTCTGCATATAAGAGCATGGTTTATTATGACAAACTGCGCTACAGACTGATGCCTTACATATATTCTCTTGCAGGGATGACCCATTTCAGTGACTACACGATAATGCGGCCACTAATAATGGATTTTAACGGCGATGAAGAGGTAAATAATATTAGTGACCAATATATGTTCGGACCCTCTTTGATGGTGGCGCCGGTTTATAGGTATAAATCCAGAATCAGGGATGTGTATTTTCCTTCAGAATGCGGATGGTACGATTTCTATTCGGGGAAATATCTGAACGGAGGACAGAAATCAAGTGTTGAAGCCCCTTATGAGAGAATACCCTTGTATGTGAGGGAGGGGTCAATTTTGCCTGTCGGACCTGAAATAGAATATACAGCTGAGAAGCCTGCTGACCCCCTGACAGTTCTGGTTTATACCGGAAAGGACTGTGGATTTAAGCTTTATGAAGATGAAGGAACAAATTACAACTATGAAAAAGGATCGTCCAGCAATATTAGTTTCAACTATAGCGAGGCCAGGAAAGAACTGAAAATCAGTGAACGGGAAGGAGATTTTCCAGGTATGTTGAAATCACGTACATTTAACATTATATTTATTAACAAAGATAACCCCGTTCCTTATAATCCTTTGGTCACGCCTGATAGCATTATTTCATATTCAGGGAAGGGTGTAACTGTAAAAAGAAAATAGAAAAATCATGGAAACCGAATTCACATCAAGATTGAAGATTCTTACCGGGCAATACCAGAAATTATTGACACGGAAAAATGAAAAAATAGAACCGGGCAACGGAATTTTTAACAGATATAAATATCCTGTACTCACGGGCGAACATGCCCCATTATTCTGGAAATATGATCTTGATCCTGAAACGAATCCTTATCTTATGGAACGGTTTGGTATTCATGCTGCTTTTAATGCCGGAGCAATGAAATTTGACGGGAAATATATATTGGCTGTCCGTGTTGAAGGCAACGACAGAAAATCTTTTTTTGCAATCGCTGAGAGTCCTAACGGAGTTGATAATTTCCGGTTCTGGGATTATCCGATAACAATGCCGGAAACTGACAATCCCGATACAAATGTTTATGATATGCGTCTGACAAAACATGAAGACGGGTGGATCTATGGGATCTTCTGTTCTGAACGGAAGGACCCTATGGCACAGGCAGGCGATCTATCCTCAGCTGTCGCTGCTGCAGGTATTGCACGGACACACGATCTTAAAACATGGGAAAGGCTGCCCGATCTGAAAACCCGGAGCCAGCAGAGAAATGTTGTTCTTCACCCTGAATTTGTTAGTGGTAAGTATGCTCTTTATACACGACCACAGGATGGATTTATAGATGCCGGGTCAGGTGGCGGCATAGGCTGGGCACTGATTGATGATATTACTCATGCCGAGATAAAAGATGAAAAGATCATTAACTTCCGTTATTATCACACCATCAAAGAACAGAAAAACGGGGAAGGTCCGCATCCGGTAAAAACATCAAAGGGATGGTTGCATCTGGCCCATGGTGTAAGAGGTTGTGCTGCCGGTCTCAGATATGTTCTCTATCTGTATATGACCGACTTAAAAGATCCCTCAAAACTTATTGCAGAGCCGGCAGGATTCTTTATGGCACCCCAGGATGAAGAAAGAGTTGGAGATGTTTCAAATGTTTTATTCACAAACGGTTGGATCGTCGACGATGACGGTACTGTTTTTATATATTACGCATCGTCTGATACCAGAATGCATGTAGCCGTATCAACAATTGACCGGCTTGTAGATTATTGCCTGAATACTCAAGCTGACGGTTTACGTTCGGCAGCATCAGTTGAGACACTGAAAAAGCTTATCGACCGCAACCTTAAATTTCAGAAGACAAAATAATAGTTTCTAAAACCTACTTTATAACTACCCCATGATATCACAAAAGTTGAAGCTGAAAGAAAAGATTGGATATGGATTTGGTGATGCTGCCAGTTCTATGTTCTGGAAACTTTTTTCTATGTATCTGATGTTTTTCTATACTGATGTTTTCGGGATTTCGGCAACTCTTGTCGGAACAATGTTTCTTGTCACCAGGATCTGGGATGCAGCATTCGACCCATTTGTGGGAATACTTGGCGATCGCACGGAGACCCGATGGGGGAAATTCAGACCTTACCTGCTATGGGTTGCTTTACCTTTTGGGATTATTGGGATCCTTACATTCACAACTCCTTCATTTACAGAATCAGGGAAAGTAATCTACGCCTTTGTTACCTACTCGCTTATGATGATGGTCTATTCTATGATCAATGTGCCATATGCATCACTTATGGGAGTTATGACTGCCGATGGAAAGGAAAGGACCAGTCTGGCAACATTCAGATTTATTTTTGCCTTTGGAGGAAGCCTGCTTGTACTGGCTCTGGCAGAACCATTGGTAGACATTTTCAGTAAACTTGGAAAAAGTGGTGTGAACCTTCAACTGGGATGGCAGCTGGCCGCCGTAACATTTGCAGTTATAGCAATTACATTTTTCATGTTCACCTTTTCCTGGACCCGAGAACGTATTAAGCCTGCCACAACAAAGACATCACTGAAAAAGGACCTCGCAGACCTTTGGCATAATTCTCCGTGGTTTATTCTTCTTGGGGCAGGTATTGCCGCTATATTCTTCAACTCCATCCGCGATGGTGCGGCGATATACTATTTCAAATATTATATCCAGGGACAAAGTGCCTTCACAATAAAAGCTATCAAACTGACAATTACACTCAGCAGCCTGTATTTTGTACTGGGGCAGGCTGCAAATATAGTTGGTGTGATACTTGCAAAACCTGTTTCTGACAGGATTGGCAAGAAATATACTTTCTTGTATGCTATGTTGTTTGCTACAGTTTTCAGTATAGGTTTTTACTGGCTCGACAGAAACAGCATAAGCCTTATATTTGTTTTCCAGTTCTTAATCAGCATGAGTGCAGGTATTATTTTCCCTCTTGTATGGTCAATGTATGCCGATGCTGCCGACTATTCTGAATGGAAAACCGGCAGACGGGCAACAGGACTCGTTTTCTCTGCATCATCGATGTCTCAGAAATTTGGTTGGACTATTGGAGGGGCTCTCGCAGGCTGGCTGCTCGGATATTACGGTTTTAAAGCGAATGTGGTTCAGACTGCCGAAGCTCAAACTGGCATAAAGATGATGCTAAGCTTCTTCCCGGCTATAGGAACTCTGCTGGGAGCATTCTTTATGTTTATCTATCCTTTGAGCGAGAAAAAAATGACAACGATCAGTGCGGAACTCGTGGTGCGAAGGGAAACAGGTAAATCGTGAACAAGCTTTATTCTCATCGATTTTTTGAAAATGAATATATCAGACCGGTATTTTAAAACAAAAATATGTCGCAACAAAAATTGAAAATTCTTAAGTCAGAAGTTAAAAACGAACTTGTAACTAATATTTTGCCGTTCTGGATGACTAAAATGATCGATTCCTGCAATGGAGGATTCTATGGCAGGATAGATGGTTCAGGCAAAGTGCATGAAGATGCTGACAAAGGATGTGTCCTGAATGCCAGGATTCTATGGACCTTCTCATCGGCTTTCAGAGTGCTTAAGAATCCTCATTATCTTAAGGCAGCTGAAAGATCAAAAAATTACTTTCTTGAACATTTTTTTGATAAGGAATTTGGTGGCGTATATTGGCTTCTCGATCATAAAGGAAATATGAAAGACGGCAAAAAACAAATATATGCACAGGCATTTGCCATCTATGGGCTAACAGAATACTATCGGATAACCAATGACAAAATTTGTCTTGAGAATGCAATAGAACTGTTCAGATTGATTGAAAAGCACAGCTATGATGTTAAGCTCAACGGATATTTTGAGGCATTTTCCAGGCAGTGGGACACTATTGATGATCTTCGTCTCAGCGAAAAGGATGCGAATGAAAAAAAGACAATGAACACCCATCTTCATGTTCTGGAAGCTTATACAAATCTTTACAGAATCTGGAAAGATGAATATCTGAAGAAACAATTAACTAATCTGATTCATGTTTTTACCGATAAAATTGTCAATAACCTGACATTTAATCTTAACATGTTCTTTGATGAAGAGTGGAACGATAAAACTGACCTTGTTTCTTATGGTCATAATATTGAATCGTCCTGGCTTATTTACGAAGCTGCACAAGTCCTTGGTGATGAAGGCGTAATCAGCCAGGTGAAACAGTTATGCCTTAGAATAGCTGAAGCTTCAAAAGCCGGGATTATGGCCGACGGAGGCATGATTTATGAAAAATATTTCAAAACAGGCCATGTTGATTATGACCGGCATTGGTGGGTGCAGGCTGAAACAGTTATAGGCTTTCTGAATGCTTATGGCTTGTCAGGGGAAGAAGAATACCTGAATCTTAGTCTGTCAGCCTGGCAATTTATAGCAGATCATCTGGTTGACAGGCAAGATGGTGAGTGGTACTGGAGTGTGGATAAAAATCTTCAGCCGAATCTGAAGGAGGATAAGGCAGGATTCTGGAAATGCCCCTATCATGATTCAAGGATGTGTCTGGAAATAATTGAAAGACAGAGCAGGATTTGATTGGCTTTAATGTCTGCCTGAACAGATATAAAATATTTAATTCATTTGATTATGAATTACAGATTCAGAACGAAGCAAATTTAAAATCCATATTAGATGCATTAAAAACTTGTTAAATTCAGATTAGAAATTTTCATTATCTTTTCAAAAACTTAATAGTTCAATAAAATGAGAGCAAGAATTATATCATTAGTAATGTTTCTGACTTTGATCGGCTGCCAGAGTCATTCAAATTTGAAATTACCGTCTCTGATCGGTGACAACATGCTATTACAGCAAAAAACAACTGCGAAAATCTGGGGCAAGGCTAACCCGGGTAACAAAATTACCGTTTCAGCAAGCTGGAAATCCAGTGGTGAGGCCATAACCGGGAATGATGGCAAGTGGTCAGTTAATTTAACTACACCTGAAGCTGGCGGTCCTTTTACGATTGACATATCGGGCAATGATACTACAATTACAATTAAAAATGTTCTTATTGGAGAAGTTTGGTTTTGTTCAGGGCAGTCGAATATGGAAATGCCGCTTGCCGGCTGGCCTCCAAATGACACAATAATGCATTCTGCAAGTACAATTGCATCTTCTTCAATCCCGGAAATACGTCTCTTCAATGTCCAGAAAACAATATCCGGAGAACCGCTGGATGATTGTACCGGAAGGTGGGAAGTGAGTTCTCCTTCTTCTGTTCAGCAATTCAGCGCTACTGCATATTTCTTTGGGAAAAAGTTATATAATGATCTGCATGTGCCAATAGGTTTGATTGAATCAGCCTGGGGAGGAACTCCTTCAGAATCATGGACATCAGCAAAAGCTCTTGAAAATGTTGGTGAGTTTGTCTCAGAAATTGACGCTATTAAGAAAGCGGCTCCTCTTCAGGCTAAATATCAGACATGGTTGAATACACTTAAAAAAGTTGAACTTAAACCTGCCGGAAATGATCAGTGGAAAGATTTGAGTTTTAATGATGAAAATGTCCAATCAGTAGAATTCGATGATAGTAAATGGCCCACAATGGCATTACCGACACAATTTGAGAGTGTTATCGGCGATTTTGACGGTGCTGTATGGTTCCGGAAAAAAGTTGAGGTACCGGCAAATATGTCAGGGAAGGATCTTGTCCTGTCTCTTGGTCCTATAGATGATATGGATCGCACATATTTTAATGGGCAACTAGTTGGATCAAATGAAGTCTCGGGAGTTTGGAATGTCGACAGAAATTATGAAGTTCCTGCTTCCCTGGTTAAGTCAGGTACGAACACAATTGCTGTTAGGGTCCTTGATACACAGGGTGGAGGAGGAATATGTGGAACTCCTGAAAAGATGAAACTCCTGTTAAAAAGCGATGTAAATAATTTTATTCCGCTCAAGGGAGAATGGAAATACCAGCCTGTTGCGGAATTGACAGGAGGTAAATTTTATATCTATGATATTTCAAAAAACGATTTTCAGGCGCAGGAAAGACCTGTAAAAATTGGTCCTAATACTCCAGGTGCTTTATTTAATGGAATGGTTTGTCCTGTTTTGCCTTATCAGATAAGAGGAGCAATATGGTACCAGGGAGAAGCAAATGTCGGGCGGGCTGAACAGTATGCAAAAATATTCCCGGCAATGATCCGGAACTGGAGAGAGGCATGGGGAATTAAAGACTTTCCGTTCTATTTTGTTCAGATTGCTCCGTATGTCTATTCCGGAGTTGATTCAACAGAATCTGCATTTCTGAGAGAGGCTCAGGAGAGCGCTCTTAAACTGCCTGAAACCGGAATGGCAGTAACACTGGATATTGCAACTGTGATGAATATTCATCCACCTTTCAAGGAAGAGGTCGGTGACCGGCTGGCAATGCTCGCTCTTAATAACGACTACGGTATAAAATATTCATGCATTGGTCCCGTTTATAAATCAATGTCAAAAAACGGGAGTTCAATAATATTACAATTTGATAATACCGGAGACGGCCTTGTAGCAAAGAACGGTATTCTTAAAGAGTTCGAAATTGCAGGAAAAGACGGTCGATTTGTAAAAGCTGATGCCAAAATTGTAGATAACAAGGTATTGGTTTCTTCAGTTAAAGTAAAGGAACCTGTATCAGTAAGATACTGCTGGCGAAATGGCGCCGAAGCATCTTTGTTTAATAAAGAAGGCTTGCCTGCCTGGCAGTTCACAACAAATTAGACATATTGTTACGAGATTTTAGGCAGAATGCGGCATTCGAAATGTTAATATTTCTTAATGAAGCCTATTTCTTTTGTCATCGTCTGGAGTCGTCAGGAAACTTTATTAATTTAGCGAAAATAAATCTAAACATATAATGAAAACAAATCTGTTCTTATCATTAACCGTGGGTGCATTCATTTTAGTTTCATGCAACCAGTCAAAACTTAATAAGGAGATGGTTAAAAAAGATGTTTTTGGTACACATAATGGTAAAGAAGTTTACCTGTTGACTCTTACAAACAAAGCAGGTAATGTCATCAGACTTACCAATTTTGGCGCAAAGATTAACTGGATTGAAGTTCCGGATAAAAATGGGAAAAAGGAGAATGTCACTTTCGGTTATGACACATTTGACGAAACTCTTAAGGGAGATATGTCGTTCGGATCTGTTGTGGGGAGGTATGCTAACAGGATCGCCAATGGTAAATTCACACTCGATGGTGTTGAATATCATACACCGATAAATAATGGACCTAACACTCTTCATGGGGGACCATTAGGATGGCATAGTGTTGTATGGGATACTGAAATACTTAAAGACAGCAAATATCCTGCTGTAAAATTTACATATGTCAGTCCCGATATGGAGGAAGGTTTCCCGGGGAAGGTTACTGCAACTATTACCTACACATGGACAGACAATAATGAGATTGTGATGGATTATACCTGTACAACCGACAAGAAGACTGTTGTGAATGTTACTAACCATGCATACTTTAATTTGCACGGAGCAGGTAACGGTGATATACTTGATCATGTGCTTACGCTCAAAGCATCTGCTTTCACTCCTGTCGATTCAGTTATGATCCCAACCGGTGAAATACGTCCTGTTGCCGGAACGCCTTTTGATTTTAATACTCCTCATACAATCGGTGAACGGATAGGTGACAACTACGATCAGCTAATTCTCGGACGCGGTTATGATCATAACTATATCCTTGATAATAAAGAAGATGTTGATGTGACAGTATATGAACCAACCAGCGGTCGGATGCTTGAGGTAATTACTGATCAGCCAGGAATGCAGTTATATACAGGTAACTTCCTTGATGGAACACAGAAAGGTCATGGAGGAAAAATATACAAATTCAGATCGGGTTTATGTCTTGAGTCCGGTCATTATCCTGATAGTCCAAATCATCCTGAGTTTCCAAGTACTGTACTTAATCCTGGTGATACACTTAGAACAACAACGATTTACAGATTTTCCGTTAAATAGATAGAAGAATAAATAATTTAAAAATGACAACAAGAAGAGTTTTTATTAAAAACACAGTACTGACAACTGCGGCTCTTGGAATAGTTCCTGCTATTTCAGGTTCCTTGGTAGGTTGTGCGCCATCCGACCGGATCAATGTCGGGCTTATTGGCTGTAATGGCATGGGTTTTGCCGACCTGACTGAATTTCTGAAACACCCCCAGGTAGAATGTCTTGCACTATGCGATGTGGACGAAAATGTACTTAACCGCAGGGCGGCAGATGTTGAGAAAATGAGAGGTAAAAAACCTGCTTATCTATATAAGGACTGGCGTAAACTGATTGACAATAAAGACATAAATGTTGTTATCGTCGGAACCCCTGATCATTGGCATTGCATGATGATGGTAGGTGCTGCCCAGGCTGGCAAGGACGTCTATTGTGAAAAACCTCTTGGCAGGACTATTGAGGAATGCAATATTATGGAAGCTGCTGCAAAGAAATACAAAGCGGTTGTCCAGGTAGGCCAGTGGCAGCGCAGTGATCCTCACTGGCAGGATGCCATGGCTTTCGTTCACTCAGGTAAGCTAGGAAAAATAAGACTTGTACGGGTGTTCTCATACCAGGGATGGATGTCTTCCGTTCCGGTAGTTCCTGATGAGCCCACTCCTCCTGGAGTTGATTACGATATGTGGTTAGGGCCGGCACCAAGCCGTCCTTTCAACAAAAACCGTTTTCACTTTACATTCAGGTGGTTCTATGACTATGCAGGAGGACTGATGACAGACTGGGGTGTTCACCTGCTCGATTACGCTCTTTATGGCATGAACGTTACTACGCCAAAGGCTGTTATGGCAATGGGCGGAAAATATGGCTATCCTCAAGATGCCGAAGAATGGCCGGACAGCCTTCAGGCTCTCTATCAGTTCGATGGCTTTAATGTGCTCTGGGATCATGCGATAGGTATCAACGATGGAGCTTATGGTCGTAGCCATGGACTGGGTTTTGTAGGAGAAAATGGGACTCTTGTTATTGACAGGGACGGATGGGAAGTCATCCCTGAGAATGTAGACGGGCAACAGCGTATGGAAGCTGTTCCTTTAACGAAAGGCACCGGGCAGGGTTTGAAGAACCATGTTCAGAACTTCCTCGACTGCGTGGGGAAAAGAGACCCCAATACTAATGCCAGCATTGAGATAGGTGCTCATATTGCCAAATTTTGTCACCTGGGGAATATTGCATATCGTACTGGCAAAAAACTTGTATGGGATGGTACCAAATTTTCAAATGATGAGGATGCAAATAGCTACCTTATTCCAAATTACAGGGAACCATGGATATTACCAAAAAGCTAATATGGTTTAAACTCTGAATAATGATGATTCAGAGAAACCTGTTAATCAGATTTGTGGTCCCCACAGGTTTTTTAATAATGAAATAGTCCGATGCCGGTTTTGAAAGAACAGTTTTCTTTTCAGATCCGGCATTTTATTTATAAATTTCCCGACATATATAAACTTGCTTCATGAAAAAAGTATTCACCATGGTTATGGTATTTTCTCTGTTTGCAATTACACTCAATGTAAGGGCCCAGATGAATACTGTGCAATTCCCGTTTCGAAATACATCACTGTCTCTCGATGAAAGAGTAAATGATCTTGTTTCAAGAATGACCCTTCAGGAAAAGGCTGATCAGTTGCTGTATACTGCTCCTGCAATTCCCCGTTTGGGTATTCCTGCCTATAACTGGTGGAATGAAGCTCTGCATGGCGTAGCCAGGGCCGGTTATGCAACAGTGTTTCCTCAATCAATTACAATTGCAGATTCATGGGACGAAGGACTTATGTTCAATGTAGCCAATGCTATATCTGATGAAGCAAGGGCCAAATATCATGAGTTTCAAAGAAGAGGCGAAAGAGGTATCTACCAGGGTCTGACCTTCTGGTCACCTAATATAAATATCTTCCGTGACCCACGGTGGGGAAGAGGCCATGAAACATATGGAGAAGATCCATTTCTGACAGGACGAATGGGATACGAATTTGTAAAAGGTATGCAGGGTGATGACCCCCGATATTTAAAAACCGTTGCTACGGCCAAACATTTCGCTGTCCACTCTGGCCCGGAGACATTGAGACACTCATTCAATGCAAAAGTTAGTGAGATTGATCTCAGGGAAACATATCTCCCTGCTTTCCGGACACTTGTAGTCGATGCCGGAGTTTACTCCGTAATGGGAGCGTATAACATGTTCAGGGATTATCCATGCTGTGCAAATCCGATCTTGTATGGCATTCTACGTAATGAATGGGGTTTCAAGGGTTATGTTGTATCGGATTGCTGGGCAATTTCCGATTTTTATAGTTTCACTCATTTTGCAAAAGATCCTGCTGAGGCGGCTGCACAGGCTGTTAAGGCTGGAACTGACCTTGAATGCGGAGTTGATTATAAGCATCTTGTTGAGGCTGTTAACCGGGGTATACTGACAGAAAATGATATCAATATTGCTGTAAAACGGATCTTCACTGCAAGGTTCAAACTTGGTATGTTTGATCCTGATGAAATGGTTCCATATGCGCAAATACCTTTTTTCGTAAATTGTTCCGATTATAATAACTCACTTTCACGCCAGGCAGCCAGGGAATCGATAGTTCTTCTGAAGAATGAAAACAATGTTCTCCCTCTTTCAAAAAATATTAAAACCATTGCCATAATCGGCCCTAATGCTGATAATTTTGAATCGTTAATAGGCAATTATAATGGCATCCCAAAAGATCCTGTCACAGTACTGAAAGGTATCAGAAACAAACTTTCTCCTGGAACAAGGATAATCTATAAAGAAGGTAGTGATCTGGCCGATGGAATACATAACTTAGTGCCAATTCCTTCTCGCTATCTCGAAACTCCTGATGGCATTCAGGGTGCTTTTGGTGAATATTTCAATAACAGGGAAATGAAAGGCGAACCTGTTTTTACAAGGGTCGATGATAATATTAATTTCTATTGGGAGCATCTCTCCCCAAGGGCTGATATGCCTGACGACGATTTTGGAGTAAAATGGACGACCTATCTTATTCCTCCTGTGACCGGAACCTATGCAATTGGTAGCTGGGCATCATCGGAATATAAGATCATCCTTGACGGTAAAAGTATAATATCCGGAAGGAGCGATCATGAGGCAGGGCATAATGAGGTACCCGCTGAACTTGAAGCTGGGAAAAAATATAAGATTGAAGTTCTTTATAAAAATTATTCCGGTGATGCGGATATAAAACTCTTATGGGCACTTCCAAGACCCAGAATGACTGAGGAAGCTGTAGATGCTGCTAAAAAGGCTGATGTAGTAATACTGGTTCTTGGATTATCGCAGCGGCTTGAGGGTGAAGAGATGCCCATAAAAATAGAAGGCTTTAACGGAGGTGATCGTACAAATCTGAACCTTCCTTCCGTTCAGGAAAAACTTCTGGAAGCTATTACAGCTACGGGGAAACCAGTAGTAGTTGTACTCGCAAATGGCGGAGCTTTGTCGGTAAATAGTGCACAGGAGAAAGCTGCCGCAATCATGCTTGCCGGGTACGGTGGTCAGCAAGGAGGCAATGCAGTTGCAGATATATTGTTCGGTGATTATAACCCTGCCGGAAGACTTCCGGTCACCTATTATAAATCGATTGACCAGATCCCTGCATTTGAGAACTACGATATGACTGGTAAGACATACAAATTCTTTACTAAGGAACCCTTGTACCCATTTGGTTATGGACTAAGTTATACTACATTTAAATACAGCAATTTAACATTGCCTGAAAATGCAGTCGCCGGGGAGAAAGTTATTATAAAAGTTACAGTAACGAATACAGGGAAAGTGAAAGGAGATGAAGTAGCAGAGCTTTACCTTACAGATGAAAAGGCATCAACGCCAAGACCATTACGTCAACTGGAAGGTTTCACAAGGATTACGCTTAATCCGGGTGAAAGTAAAGTTGTTGAGTTTAACCTTGAACCTCGTCAATTCTCATTGATTAATAAACAGGAAAAAAGAGTAATTGAACCTGGGTTTTTTACGATCTCAGTAGGGGGTAAACAGCCCGGTTTCAAAGGCTATCTCGATCCTCAATTCACGCAGGTACTGACCGGAAGGATCAAACTTTCAGGAAAGGAATTTCCATTTGCAAACTAATTATACGTAAAAAATAATTTCGACAAATCGTAGAGACGCCCGATCCGGGCGTCTCTTTTTGATTGTAGCTGATAACGGAATCAATAAATTTAATAGATGAGTCAATCATATTAAAACACACAGGCAGTCTCAAAAGTTATTTTTAACCACGAAGGACATGAAGGTTGCACGAAGAGCACAAAGGGAAAATCGTGATATTTATCCCGATATTTATCGGGACTTTGTGTCCTTTGTGAATTTCCTTTGTGCCCTTTGTGGTTAAAAGATTTAGACTTTTGATACAGCCTCTACGGTAGATTGTGAGATATAAAATTATTTCATTTTGAATCTGTAGACTTTCACTGTATGTGGAAGCAGGTCAATATACATTGAAGGTTCCTTAAGAACAAGATCCTTATGATCCCATAAATCTCTTACAGTGAATTTCTCAAGTCCAAGTGGGGGATCTATCTCCCATCTTCCTAACCTGACCGCCGCGAGTAACCCAAAGTCGACAAGAACGCTCTTTTTTTCATCACTGCTGTTTAACAGGCATACAGCCTTTTCATTATTAGCTAGCATTTTAATCCAAATCTGGTAATCCCCGTTATTTCTCCAGCACTCACCTTCTTTGCCAAGGGTATCCTGGTCCAAAGCAATGATTTCTTTATTTGTAAGGATTGACTTGGTTTCGGGAGTCATATTCTGGAGATCATTTCCTGCCAGTAACGGAGCAGCAAGCATACACCACAATGAAAAGTGTGTCTTGTATTCTTCGGTCGTCATGCCTCCGTTTCCTACTTCCAGCATATCGGGATCATTCCAATGGCCCGGTCCGGCATACTTTGACAGATCTTTCTGCTGCGATAGTATATTGATCATGCTATTCCATGAGTCAGAGATATCACCTGTTGTGCGCCATAAGTTACCAACGTCACCGGCCCATTCCCATGGTTTGTTTGAACCCCATTCACAGATACTGAAAACTATAGGTCTGTGTGCCGCATACAGGCCATCACGCATTATCGAATAAGTAGATTTGGCTTCCTGAGAACCGGTATTACACCAGTCGTATTTCAAATAGTCAACACCCCAGCGTGCATAAGTAAGCGCGTCCTGGTATTCATGCCCTCTTCCTCCCGGACGTCCGGCACAGGTAAGTGTTCCTGCACAGGAATATATACCGAATTTTAGTCCTTTTGAGTGGATATAATCCGCTAGATATTTTATGCCATGCGGGAAACGATCCTTATCGGCGACTATTTCTCCATTATCATCACGTGAAACCTGCCAGCAATCGTCAATAACAACATATTCATAACCGGCATCTTTCATTCCGCTGCTGACCATAGCATCAGCCATTCCCATAATGAGAGATTCACTTACATTGCAGCCATATTTATTCCAGCTGTTCCATCCCATCGGAGGTGTTTTGGCAAGCTGATCATATTTTTGAGCAGAAGCACCTAAAAAGCAAAAGGTGATAGCTACCAATAAAATAATTTTTTTCATAGATATATTTTTTGTTTTTGTGATATTGATTATGAAATTTTGTTTATCAAATGTATCTACTTCTTTGTCCTTCTCAAAATAAATATTTCAATATTCGTCAGTTTCATTTGAATGGTTAAATTTGTTAATATATATGGTTACAATGAAGGAGGAAAACCATCTGCTTCAGAAAAGGGTAAATCTTTTCGACGGGATATCAATTGTTGCAGGGGCAATGATTGGTTCGGGTATCTTCATTGTAAGTGCAGATATTGCACGTAATGTAGGATCTCCCGGCTGGTTGCTGGTGGTGTGGCTTATTACAGGGATTATGACCATGATAGGTGCGATAAGCTACGGAGAACTTGCATCAATGATGCCACATGTAGGTGGTCAGTATGTATATCTGAAAGAGGCATATCATCCATTGATAGGATTTCTTTTTGGATGGACTACCTTTCTTGTTATTCAGTGTGGTACGATAGCCGCTGTGGCGGTTGCCTTTGCCAAATTCAGTGGTGTTATTTTCCCATGGATCTCAGAAAAAAATATTCTTTTTTACCTGGGTCCTTTAAAGATTAATAGTACAATGGTAATTGCCATTGGAATGATTTCATTCCTTACATGGCTTAATACAAAGGGCATCGTTACAGGAAAAACTGTCCAGAATATTTTTTCATCAACAAAGGTGATTGCCCTATTCGGTTTTATATTAATCGGGCTTCTTGCTACTAAAAACCTTCACTCTCTGCAGATCAATAAAGAAATATTCTGGCAGGCAGGCAAGGTTGGCCCTGGGGGACATACGATTCCTCTCGTCGGATTTGCGCTTATTGCAGCTATTGGCTCTGCTCTGGTAGGATCTTTATTTTCATCCGATGCATGGTATAGCGTAACGTACATTTCAGGAGAGGTTATTAATCCAAAACGAAATGTTCCACTTAGCCTTTTGTTTGGAACTTTAATTGTTTCAGTGCTTTACATGCTCACAAACTATGTGTATATAAAAGTCCTTCCCCTTGCAGGTTCTCCTGATGGTGCAGACGCCCTGAGCCGTGGTATTCAGTATGCTACAGACGACAGGGTTGCCACATCTGCAATGAGTGTAATATTCGGAGATTCTGCAGCAATAATAATGGCTGTATTTATAATGATTAGTACTTTCGGATGTAATCATGGTCTGATAATGGCGGGTCCGCGTGTATATTATGCCATGGCAAAAGATGGCCTTTTCTTCAGAAAAGTTGGTGAGATAAATAAAAAGGGAGTCCCTGGTTTTGCAATTGTTGTTCAGGGAATATGGTCTATACTGCTTTGTATGTCAGGAACATATGGAAATCTTCTTGACTATGTGATTTTTGCTGTGCTGATATTCTTTACGTTAACAATCTTTTCAATATTTATACTCAGGGTAAAACGGCCGGATATTCCCCGCCCATATAAAGCATTTGGATACCCGGTAATACCTTCAATTTATATTTTAACCACTCTTACCATAATGGTGATACTCCTGATCTATAAACCGGATTATACTTTCCCCGGTCTGGGAATTGTGATCCTTGGTATTCCTGTCTTCTACCTCTGGAAAAAATTTAATAGGACATCTGTAAAAAGTTAAGAGGAGAAATAGATAAGGGGAGAACACCTGAGTAGATATCAGCAAATTCTTCATGACCTTTTTGAAAATCTTTACGTACTTTGCACCTGCCTGCCAGTGGACAGGGTTAATGTATTTTAATTTTAAACATGCTACCTGAAGAATTTGTACAACGACTTAATGTTCAGAAATATGTAAATCCGGAAGCACTCCTTAAGGCGTTGGATGAATCATCCCCGGTAAGTATCAGGATAAATCTGGCAAAATGGGGGAAAAAGCCATTTGGATATGAACCTGTTCCTTGGTGCAATAACGGATATTATCTTCATTCAAGACCATCCTATACCCTGGATCCTCTGTTCCATTCGGGATGCTATTATCCGCAGGAAGCCTCGAGTATGTTTCTTGAACAGGTGATAAAACAAACTTCTGATGTGTCAGGGAAATTACGGGTACTCGATCTTTGTGCAGCTCCGGGGGGAAAAAGTACCCATCTCTCTGATTTAATTGGGCAGGGAAATTTATTGGTTGCTAATGAGGCAATAAGATCGAGAGCTCCAATTCTTGCCGAAACAATTACCCGGTGGGGTTTGGGAAATACTGTTGTGACACAGAACGATCCTGCTGCTTTCGGAAAACTACCAGGCTATTTTGATATTATTCTGGTTGACGCTCCCTGCTCGGGTGAAGGAATGTTCAGGAGTGAAATTGCTGTGAGGGAATGGTCAGCTGACAATACTGCTCATTGTTCAGAAAGACAGAAAAGAATACTTATGGACGTATGGCCTGCCCTGAAAGAAAACGGAGTTCTTATTTACAGTACATGCACTTTTAATCCAGGTGAAAATGAAGAAAATTTAAAGTGGTTCATCGAAAAAAAAGAAGCGGCCTGTATTCATGTCGATGTTTCGGAATACAGTGGAATTACTGAAATTGACTACGAAGGAATTTACGGTTATGGCTTTTATCCTGATAAAGTGAGAGGAGAAGGATTATTCATTTCGGCTATAAGAAAATTGGGACAACAAGACCGATTTCATTTTAAGAATCTGAAAAATTCTGAATTTCAGCCCGATAAGAGTGACCTTGCAATTATAAATCAATGGACCGGTTTTTCAAATGACAGAATTATTAAGAGGAATAATGAGGTTTATGCCGTTCCCTGTAATATGGATGATTATCTGAATATTTACAAAAACCTGAAGGTCATAAAACCCGGTACCAGAATATTTGCAGTTAAAAACAAGAGTTATTTGCCTTCACATGAGCTTGCATTATCAAAGATGTTAAAAAATGATGTTTTCCCGGTTAACGAAATTAATCTCTGCGAATCCCTTTCATTCCTGAAAAGAGATAATTTTACACTGGGTAATGTGCCAAAAGGATGGAATATTTTAACCTACAAAGGTGTTAACCTTGGATTCGTCAATAATATAGGCGAAAGGCTGAATAATTATTATCCAATGGAATGGCGGATCAGAATGAATCTTCCGGATCCAGGGAAAGAGAATATTATAGTATGGGATCAGTAATTTATAATTTGATTGTTATTCCTATGTGTTTACCTGGCGCCTTTGTGCCTTAGTGGCAAAAATCATTGCCACAAAGACACTAAGTCGAAAAGGATAAATATAGATATGATATGTAGCGATTTAACCTGAAACATTTCTTTAATTAAATGAAAAAAGAATATAGTGAGTTTCAAGTTTTTGCTAAACCGGTCGGGCCCGCCTGTAATCTCAATTGCAGATATTGTTATTATCTGGAAAAGAAAAGTCTTTTCAGGGATACGGATTTTTTTCTAATGTCTGACGATATTCTTGAAGAATATATAAGACAGCTTATTGAGGCATCAACGGGGAATGTAATAAATTTTTCATGGCATGGAGGGGAACCCTTGCTGGCAGGTATTGACTTTTACAGGAAGGTTCTCAAGATTCAATCTTCATATAAACCAGCTGGTAAGACGATTCTGAATGGTATCCAGACTAATGGGACGCTTCTTAATGAAGAATGGTGCAAATTTATAGCTGAAGAGCGTTTTTTAATTGGTATCAGCATGGATGGTCCGGCTGAGTATCATGATATATACCGTCGAACAAAAGATGACAGTAACACATGGTCCAAGGTTAACAGTGGAATTCAGCTTTTAAAAAAATATGGCATTATCCCGGAGATACTATGTGTTGTAAATGCTCAAAATGTTAAACATCCGCTAATTATCTATGACTATCTGAAACAGACAGGAGCGAAATTTATCACTTTTCTCCCTCTGGTTGTCCCTGAAAGCGATTCCTCCTCAGGAGCAAGCTCCGATTCAGTTCCTTCGGAAGAATTCGGATTTTTTCTAAGTGAAGTTTTTGACAGATGGGTTGAAGAAGATATTGGTAAGATAAAAGTTCAGATCTTTGAAGAGGCTGCCCGAACGGCATTTAATCAGGAACATACACTATGTATCTTTAAAGAAAATTGCGGAGGTGTTCCGGTTGTTGAGCATAATGGTGATTTTTATTCGTGCGATCATTTTGTAAATGAGGAATATTTACTTGGGAATATAATGGATCATTCTCTCGTTTCTTTTCTTGATAGCGAAAGACAAAAGTCATTCGGAAAGAAAAAATCGAATACTCTTCCACAATGTTGCTGCGAATGTGAAGTCAGGACAATGTGCAATGGAGAGTGCCCGAAGAACAGGTTTGTTTTAGCTCCCGATGGAGAAGCAGGTCTAAACTATCTTTGTAAGGGTTATAAATATTTTTTTAATCACTGCAGGCCTTTTGTTGAGGCAATAAGTGTAGCATGGAAAAATTGTGATCTTCCCTCATGAACACATCCTCATTATAATCCTCTGATTATGAACCTGGATTGCTAAAAAGCTCTTTGAGCGACTTTGTGCACCCTTAGGGCCCTTAGTGGTAAAAATTTATTTAGTTGAACCACAAAGGATCACAAAGTATGTCACTAAAGAA
This sequence comes from Bacteroidales bacterium UBA1797, assembly GCA_002319885.1. GTDB lineage: Bacteria > Bacteroidota > Bacteroidia > Bacteroidales > VadinHA17 > LD21. Next base: position 1,984 of record DCFT01000079.1, on the reverse strand, counting down.
CACGAAGGTTAAAGATTAATAGTTCTATTTCAACTTTTCTTTAAAGAATGCAATTGTTCTTGACCACGCAAGTTTAGCGGCCTTTTCGTTATACCGGTCAGGATTGGTATCGTTATTGAATGCATGGCCGGCACCTTCATAAATAAATATCTGATATTCTTTTTTATCTTTTTTCAAAGCCTCTTCAAATGCAGGTATGCCTTCATCAATTCTGGGGTCATTAGCACCATAATGGGCCATTATCGGGGCTTTTATTTTCGCAACATCATCTGCAGTTGGTTGCATACCGTAATAAGGGACAGCAGCATCAAGGTCAGGTGAATTAACCGCAACCTGGTTGGTCATGCCTCCTCCCCAGCAAAACCCTGTGCATCCGACTTTTCCGGTTGAAAGTGGATTTGTTTTCAGAAATTTAACTGCAGCAACAAAATTTTTGACCGTCTTTCCCTGGTCCAGTCCACGGATAAGTGTCGCGGCTTTTTGCTGATCATTTTCTGGTGTATTTCCTAATGGTGACAAAGCGTCGGGAGCCATAGCAAGGAAACCTTCTTTTGCAATTCTTCTTGTAACATCAAGAATATGGGCATTAAGTCCAAATATCTCATGAATTACTATCACTGCTGGAAATTTTTTACCTTCCCTGGGATGTGAAAGGTAAGCTCTTATATCTCCCGTTTCACCAGGATATTTAATAAATTCAGATATAAGTTCTGGATCATTCTGCTTAATTCCGGAAGCTGTTAAACTGTTATTTTCCAGAACAGGAATCAGCGCCATCGCGGCAGCAGAGCTTCCTGCGACTAAAGCAAGTTTTCTGACAAAATCACGTCGATTTGTTCTTCCTTGCTTATAATCAGCATAAAGATTGATGATTTTTTTGTCCATAATCGTCAGATTAATGTTTATTAGCAGATTTGTATGAGGCCTGAATTAATTTTTTACATTTGTTATTATGCAGGAATGATTAGACCTTCAATTTATTAAAAAGACCAATAATAAACAAATAAAGATATAAGAGAAGAAATTTGTATTCTGATTGTTTTTAACCAATTCTTACACTTTCCCTGACATCTTGAAATGGTATATTAATAATTAAAAGCATGGTGGAAAAAAGATTTATCTGATGATTAATAATATTTCAGGTGTTATACTTGCAGGTGGTGCCAATAAGAGATTTAATGGCATAACAAAAGCGAAGATTGTAATTGACGGAAAGACCATCATTTCAAGAATAATTGAAACGATAGGTGACATTTTCGACGATATTATTATTGTGACAAACACACCTGATGAATTTAAAGAGTTCAATAGCTGCAAAATTATTCGCGATCATTTTATGAATAAAGGACCACTTGGCGGAATACACAGTGCAATGAAAATATCTGCCAGAGAGGCTTTATTTGTTGTTGCAGGTGATATGCCTCTGCTTGACAGGAGTATTATCATCAAACAGCTAGATTATTATAATAACAATAAATGTGATATCCTTATTCCGCTGATTGGTAATTTTATCGAACCGCTTCATGGAATCTATAAAAATACCATGATCGGGCTTCTCGAAGATTATCTTACAGCAGATAATAATTATGCTCTCAGGGAATTTTTCAAAAAAGCAGATGTGCATTACCTGCAAATTGAAGAATCAGAAAAAAATAAAAAAGCGTTCACAAACATTAATTCTCCTGATGACATCCCGCGTATTGCAAAATTGCTGGGTATTGAGTAGCTGGAGTGGTTTAACAGACTTAGTTTGGAAGTATGATCTGACTACCGGATAAATGCATTTTTTATTACCTTTATATTTGTTAAAATCTGACACCATGAAGAGAATACCATTTTATGTCCTTTTGATAGCGGTTTCGCTTTCCTCCTGTAAGAAACTAAGCAAGTACGAAGGTGTACCATTTACGGAGAAGGTGCCGCGCGACTGGGAAAATCCTGAAGTATTTAATATAAACAGAGAAGATCCGCATGCATCTCTGAT
>DCFT01000006.1:18775-21204 GCA_002319885.1 Bacteroidales bacterium UBA1797 | reverse complement strand
GCCCATCAACCGGATCATTCCTCTAAAAATCTATTAGACTCCCTACAAAGTGTCAAAGTAGCCTCAGACCCGGAACTGTTTTGGGGCTTTAACTGTATGAGTTCGGTGGCAGAGACGATAGCGTACGAACTTGTAATCTTCTTCATCTTGTCGTCTTTCACATCTACATATCCCCACTGGGACCTTGTTGTATCAGAATGCATCTGGTGATATGCATTCCGCTTTGCTTCGTTTAGAAGTGAATCCGCATTAAGTCTGGGATGTAAACTGTCAGTGACTACTGGTGATGCAAGAGGTGATTCGCAACTAATTAAGTAAAGTCCACACAGAAATAAGGTAACCGAAAACAATTTGTCGATCCGAATCAGGGTGAGGGTCATAAACATTAAGGTATATGTTGACAGTGGGAGCTAAAACGGGTATACTTTCCACAAAGAGTGGGTATAATTTGAGTTTTACACTTGTGAACCGCAAAATCGCGAGATTCCCAAAACGACAAAACCCACGACAAGCGTGGGTTTCTTACAGCGGACCGGACGGGACTCAATCGGTCTTTTAATAAGTTGACAATCAATTTTTTAAATTTACAAATGTGGTTTACTGAAACACAACTGAAACAGATTTTCCTCAAAAGTTCGAGTCCTCGCCAGATCCCAAAATTGGGATCTACAATACTAGTTTTGCCAATATTCAATCTTCATTGTAGATTAATTTTGCTTTCATAGGCAGCAATTTACCCTTTACATTGCTCATTTTCTCAGATAAGAAACCACCATCCAATAAATTGTCTTGTGTTGATTTTCGCCCGCTATAAATATTTACTAACAATTGAATGTCTTTGCTGGCAAGAGAGTCATACAATGTTTTGGAAAATTTTACACCTTCAAATTTTGCTATTCTAGCATCATTCAGTTCAATTTTAGCAGAAGCGACAAAAATCTCCCCATCATTTCTATATTCTTTTGATGTTGTATCTTTTGGTTGTCCTGAAAAATACGCAGCTACAATTATTGTTTCCTTGTTCTCTTTAATTTTCCTATCTGCTTTCGGAGTTAGGTTAACCTCAATTTCAAAAGAAGGAATTATTAATGAGTCTCCATCTAGCTTATAATATCCCCAATAATTAGTTGGTAAAGACCTGTCTTTTATAAGAGATTTTGAATTATCGGTGTCGTTTTTTATGATAACATTATTTTTTTCACTGTTTTGGCATGACCAGAAAAATACAACAAGCAAAATTGGGAGTAATCCGATTATAATGTTTGAGAAGAGTGGTATTTTATTGTTAGCCATTTTTATTACTTCTTAGCTATCGGTTTAAATTTTTGTTCGTAACAAGATTGTTGTGTGCTAAAAATTCCTTTTTTATAGGCTGCCAAATGAAGTTCAGTTAATTTTTCAAATCTTTTCATTCTGAGTTTGTCAACTTTCTTAAGAGAATTATAGTCATAGTTGACTGAATACATCAATATTATTTCCATATAGTCGCAATCGGAAGTTAAATTAATAGACATCCATTCATAACCAACCCAACCAAATAATAAAGTCTTTGTGTTAATAGGTATATAAAACTCACCGAATTTAAGACCAGAGAACTAGTTAATAATTTTCGATTATGAAAGGACGATTGCAATTTTGTCTATAATTCGAATTTCCGAAATGAGTGAGACTTAGAGTGTTGCAGAACATAAATAAATAAGACAGGTTACCTGGCAATCCCGACTGATAACCCGACGAGTTTGTTTTTTGCATTGACGAGTCTGACCCAATAAATAATCCAGCAAACCATACCTGTAAGAAAAAAAAGACTTCCGAATAACTTCAGGTATGAAGAAGAATGCATTGTTGAATAATTTATAATAAAACCAAGCGTCGTTAATGTGCAATAAGCTATTCCGAAGGTGTAAGTTGGCGACTCATCAGTTTCCTTAATTTGAACCTGAGAATTATCAAGTATGGACTCGCCAATTTTGGATGCCATTTCCTTTGAAATAGAACGGGCAATCCGGATAACGACAATAAATTGCCATACCATGCCGAAAACGGGGATGAGTTGTAACCATACCGATCCTGGAGACATTTCTCTATTCTCCGGACTGATTACCCGCAAAGTATTTTGTTGAGCGAGAACGAAAAGTATGGCCGGAATTACGAAAGCCAACAATAAGCTTATTTGTAACATTTTTTATTTGAATGTAATATAATTAATTCGTTCTTTTAAATTGGTGTTATCAATGATCGTAATAATCAATATCTGCTAAGGGTAAACCCGTAGTAGATATCTTGAGTAGTTGTAAGCTCCCCCTCATTTCCGGGCAAAGGGAATTGAAAGAGGTCATTTGGACGGACTCGCGAAACCGTATAGGAAAATTTTAATCTGATCCCTTTTGAAAATCAAAAACTACTAAACTACCTTTGAAAACCTGTCC
>DCFT01000006.1:0-18529 GCA_002319885.1 Bacteroidales bacterium UBA1797 | reverse complement strand
AACTACCTTTGAAAACCTGTCCAGTTTATAGGGGGGCGGGACACTGGATCTTGAGTATACAACAAACACTGCCTTCAAAAGGGAGTCTTTCAGTGTGGAAGGAGAGGAAACCGACGCTGTATACCTTACGGAAAAGGAAATTAGGGATCTGTATAAGTTTGACTTCAGTGATGATAAGCGTCTGGAGGCGGTTAGGGACCTGTTTGTCTTTTCGTGCTTTGTAGGACTTAGAATTTCAGATGCGCGTCGTATAAGACCTGAAAACATGGTTACAATTGAAGGCGAGCCTTATATTAAAATCACAACCAAGAAAACAGGGCAGCCTATCACTATCCCCTGTAATGATATGGTGCAGTCAATTTTCAGGAAATATAAGGATAGCCCTACGGGTATGCCACCGGTTATAAGCGACCAGAAATACAATCAGTATATCAAGGAACTTTGTAAAAAAGCTGGCTTGGTTGAGACTGGCCGATTGAATAGTGATCTGAGCAAGCCATTGTGTGAAGCTGTAAGCAGCCATACTGCCCGTCGGTCATTTGCAACGAATTGTTACCTTGATGGTATGGACAATCAAATGATAATGGCTGTAACTGGGCATAAAACGGAAAAATCTTTCCTAACCTACATAAAGGTGACAAGAGAAGAAAACGCAAAGAGGATGAGTGCACACATGAAAAAGAGCTTGTCAAAGAAGGCTCTAAAAATCGCATGATTAATCGCTCAGATTATATATTCAACCGCAGACGGTTAGATGTAGGGGTATTTCTTTCCTGTAAATATTCACTTAACATAAACCCAAAAATCATGTTAACATCAGAAGTAGCCAAAGTAATGCTATCAGAAGAAAAGGAAGTGCTTAGTATTTGCAGGAACCATGCAGATGCCATTGAAGATAGTTCAGATCCTGAAACTGGCTTACCCAGCTGGTTTGATGCCTTTCTACAGAGCGAAAAATTTCAAAACCTTAAACCTGAACAAAAAAAGGAGACCTTTAGGCTTCATGGGGATTTATGTTCAATATTGAATCAGCTGGATGCAATTCGACTTTAATCAACTGTTTTGATGAAAAAAGCGAAGCCGAAAGATGCAGAACCTGGCGTATTCATGGATCCACTTAGAAAGCAAATAGATCGATTGCAGGAAAAGCTTGCAAAGCTGGTGGGTATTGAAGAAGAAAAGGCCAAGGATAAACTTAAGCAACTTGAGATTACAAATAAAAAAACCGCCGGTAACCAGCCGGCGGAATAATTAATACAAGATGATGGAAAGCAAAAATAATGAAAAGGATCAAACCATTCCTAATAGTGATTCTATAAACGCCTATTCTGAAGGGCATTTCACCCCGATTGATGACAGTGTTGAGTTTGTTGATAAAATAATTGCAAGGGTTGACAAGCAGCGCGACGATAGGCTTAAACAACTTATATCTGGGGCACATTCAAACACTGACAAATTTATTTTAGCTGCAGTCAAACAAACAGCTGGACCTTACCTTGATGAGATATCAACTGAAACGTTGATTGGTGTTAAAAACACCTGTATCAACTTACAGTCGGAAATTGTCATGGCAGCCAGAACCACCAGTACACCCATTGAATATCATCAACTTGAAAGTGTTACTAAAAAGGTCGATGCAGAATTAGAAAAAAGATCCAGTTACGATGTTATTAATGCACGTGTTATTGTGGCAGAAAATGACATAACTAAATGGTCATTAAAGGATAAAAATAATCAAGGTGGTGGGGCAGATAAAAATGTTCATATTAAAAAATCTAAATCGTTTGAAGATTATTTTGAAGACCAAGATAAAATTAGGACCATTTTGCCCGCGTTGATAGAGAAATATAAGAACGCAAAGCCGATAGAATTAGCGGCCCTCCAAGACGCTTTTGTGTTTAAGGGGTACTTGCAAAAAGGCTTTGCAGCACTCCGTAATTACGCCGAATTTTACCGATACTTTTGTGATAGGTTTAGTTGTTCTTGGGACATAGAAAGCGTTCAAAGACACCTTAGGTCAACGCACGCGTCCCGGAATTATGCACAGAGGGTAGCTGATGCCGGTGTCTTTTTAACGGAAGTCGAAGAATCTCTTCTCCATACACGTTCCGATAAATTAGATACGGAATAGGAGGGTTATAATATCCCGGAATTCACGCCGCTCCACTATTAATCGGGAAAGTAGGGATTTTCTAAAAACCCTATTTCCCTATTTTACCTACTGATATTTTCCAAATCTTGCTTGCAGTATTTTAAACAGCAAGATCATGGACTTTAATACTATCACAGTCGAGCAACTGGTAAGCCACTTATCAGATTTTATCCAAAAAGACAGGTTATACTCCCCAGCTGAAGCTTGTAAGCTATTTCAGCCTTCAATTTCGGTGCAGACACTAAAGAAATGGACTGATGCTGGTTTGATACCAATGCAGCGTCTTGGTGGTCGCATTTTTTACCGGTATGGTAATATAGTAACAGCAGGGGCCAACCTGAATAAATACAGCAGGAACAACAGATCAGACAACGAATGATTGATCAAATCATCCAAATACAAGCTGGTGTTGGCTTGTATAGGTCAGCCGTTGAGTCCTTGTAGGACCTGCACCTGTATGTACTAAAGAAACAGCAATCAAGAAAATGGCATGGAGAAAACAGAAAAGGAAGGAACACCAGATAATGACTACAGCCAAGCGCCATTTGTGCGCATTCCAAGGGCAATTGTCAATGGTCCATTCGGTCTGGAGAAAAGGGTCTATAGCAAATTTGAGGCATGTATTGACCTCATTAATATGGCCAGATATAGCACCAGTGAAAAGAAAGAGTATGTCGGGGGGAAATTAATAACGTGGGGAAGGGGTCAGGTGGCAGCAAGTTATCGTTACCTGGCTGTACGTTGGCGATGGAGTGTGAATAAGGTTCAACGATTTATGGATTTACTGATAGTCGATGAAATGATTTCAGTTGATCACAGTCAAGGTCAAACGGTCGGTACACTACTTGAAAAAATGTGGATACAGCAACGAGTACAGCCTACAGATGAAGAACGAATACAGCGAAAGTCAATACCAGACGGAGTTCCATCTGATTCGCAGTACACTGATGAATACAGCGATGAATACAGCAAGCAGTACACTAACAGTACAGTGACGAATACAAAACAGAAAGAAGGTAGTAATAAGGGTAATAAAGTAGATAAGGTAATAAAGGAAATACATTACGCCTTCGTTGATTTGAAATTTAAAAAAGTGTTTGATGAATGGATTAAATATCGAAGAGAACTTAAAAAACCATTAACCGAAACGACTATAGAAAAGCAAATGACAGAATTGAAAGGCAAAACTGTAGAGGATGCAATTGCAATTCTTAATCAATCAATGTTAAATGGTTGGATAGGTCTTCAGCCACTAAAAAATCAGGAAAATGGAAAATCAACTTCAGGTACCAGCAAAACAAGAGAACAGGGAATTGGTGAATTTGTGTTCTCAGATTATCAAGGTTGACCCACCTTTTCAATCATGCAAAGAGGAAGTCCTAAGACAGTCCCTGGCTTATGGATTGACCCTTTGTGGAATTAGTCCACAGAATATGCCTTCAAAATTAGAAAGGGAAGTACTTGTTGACTTTGTAAAGAGCAACTACCCGGATTATACGCAGGGGGAGCTGAAATATGCATTTTCAAAGGCAATGGCCAGAAAGTTTGGTCCCGGGTTGGATGCCAAGTGTTATGGAAGTTTCAGTTGTGAATACGTGGGAAGGGTTCTGGAAGCCTATCAATCATGGAACAATGGTGATTATTCGGTCTTCAATTCTGTTTTATACGATATCAACCCCAATGAACTTCGAGAATCAGTGCAGCACTTATATCAGCAGTACTTAAAAGGTGAGATTCTTGACCATTATCCCAAGGCTATATATTATCAGTTCGTTTATGACCATTACATAACGCCATTGGATGGCACCAGGGCACATAGGGTTTATCCTAAACAAATGGAAATAAAAAGGGTCTTCAATACATTGGCAATTAATGGTGCAAGTGAAATATACATTTTCGTTGAGGGTCGTATGATTGAAAATAAGATTTCATCAGCAAGTTGAAAAATGTGATTAAATGTTGAAGGAGGATAAATTTTATGAGCTGGCAACAACCGGGGGAAAGACTGAAGAAGAAGCTTATCAGCTTGCCTATTCAGTGAAAGACAGAAAAGTTCTTTTGACAGCACTGGCAAACAAAAGGAAGCGGGATCCAGAATTGTTCAAGAAGATTACCGAATATAAAATGCAGGTATTTGATAAGGCTAAGGAAGCACAACAGAACGCAGTTTCCGGGTTTGCCAAGGACTGTGTTCTCACAGCAATGGAAAAAAGAGTTTTTTTAAAACAGATGATTGTGGGCGAACTGGAAATGGAAGAAGTACTGACTTCAGGCACAAAAACTAAGAGAGTTAAACGGAAACCAACCAACCAGGAGAGGCTAAGGGCCTTGGAATTGGACAACAAAATGGCGGGGCACTTCGCAATTGAGCCGGTAGAGGTCCATGGAAACTTATTTCTGGAACTGTTAAAACAATCAAGCCACCCTGACAAGCAAGATGAATAGCAAAGTGAAAATATTTATTAAACAATAAAACGCAACAATTATGGCAAAGCTTTTAGACATCATTCCAGAAAACTTAAAATCTGCTTTTATTCAAGAGGTCAGAGACCTATTGGCAGAAGAAATAAATGTGGAAAACGAAGCTGGTAAAAAAAAACTAACCACGCCTAAATCAATTGATGAAGACATAAAGGCCTGGGTTGACAAAAGCAATCTTTCATCATCAAAAAAATCATAATCATGGAAACAGCAGAATTACAAGTAGGATCTGTTCTTGAATTTAGGGAAACACCATACAATCAGCTCAGGCATGCATGGGAGTTTAACTTGATACCTGCTATCAAGGTTTTGGGGGAAGAATATGAAAAACTGGAAATGGGAAAATTCAATCAGGCTTCATTTAACGAACTTCTTAGTGGAATTAAGAAAACTGAAACAGACCTTATCTCAAAACTGGAACACGCACGGGAAAAGCACGGGTTGTTATTTACAAAAGAATCTGTTTTGTCATCAGTCCCCGAAAGGTTAAAAGGATTGAAAGCAGCATTAGTAAACCTTAACAAGGCATTTGAAAGGGCTGGTAATTTTGGAACTACGGGAATTCCTGTTGAATATAATCAATGTGCAATAGTGGATGGGGTACCGACATTAATCGTCGAAAAGCTTAAAGCGAAGTGCAGCATTGCAATTCAAACTGAAGATCAATTGGAAGTATGGAATGCAGCACTTGTGGTTCAGTCCTCTTGGAACAGATTCGTCGAAACCGCAAAAGAAAAAGGGTTTGATGCTGAAAGATTCCCTGTGTATGGTCCAAATGGGTTTTTTGATGAGTTGCCCAATGGATACTTGCATTTAGACCCATTGTCTGTTACGGCTATTAAACAATAAAGCCGGTTCTGGTCCAATGAGGTCCTTGGAAATTGGTTTGAATAGGCTGCAGGACATGATTTTAGGGCCACAAAAAAATAATAGATTTCTGTTTCGTTGTCCAAAATGGAAAAAGATACCAAAACTTAACTTTAAGAAAATCAAATTGACACCAAACAAATATATAAGATGACGAAACAGCAACTTGCAGCATTGAATAAATTGTGGCTTGAGAGAGAAACCTCAACTTTGGATGACCTTAACTTGATTTTTAGGGGTAAGGATTTGGTTATTAATAAATTCGAGGAGGGAATTTTATTCTATGAAGTTTATTTGGCTTTAAACGAAGGTAAGAAATCCCAACTTTTAACAACACTATCTTTAATTCAAGGGGGTGAAGTACTAAAATTTATGAATCTTGTTTCAAAATATCAGAGGATGAAAATAATGGTTGAATCGAAAGTGAGGGCCTATAAGAAATTCCTGTCAAAACTTTGAGTTCATTAGCTGTAGAGCTGCCGCAAAAGAGACAAAAAAGGTCGTGGCTTTTTAATTGTTTTATATATATCTTCAAGCCTATAACTACTAATAATATTTTAACTTGGCAAGGTTAGTCACGTTTAAAGAACCCATTCAAAAAAACGTAAAAGGCACATTTACTTTATTGAAACACATCGTTGCGGGTAAAACTGTACTTATAAATAAGTCAGGAGATCCTTTGGACAAAGTGCTTGCAAGAATGTCCAAATCTGAGGGCCAAGGTTTTTTGTTAAAATATCAAGATTCCATTCCGGGCAGTTGGGGAAAGGATTCGATTACAAACCTCATATTAGAAACATCTAATTATGATATTTCTGTTGATTATATTTATATTGATCAAAAAAATAACTCAGATGTAACAGGAATCATCGAAACCTTTTCCAGCTCCGGATTTCCAAAATCCACGAAAAGCCGGTTTCGGCTGGTGATTGAAATGAAAGAACAAATAACTTTTCGGTTTTACATCGATATTCTTAACTACAGGACACATAACCACAATAGCACTCAATGTTTGCGGATAACCCTGAAATCGATGATTCTTGACATATATATTTATAAGACCAGAGATAACATGTCATTTTTGATCTGTGATTCCGAAAATATCACCGAATTTGAAACCTTTGCTCATTGTTGCAATTCCTGCCTGATTTCACTCGGTTATATAACGGGACACCTGATACAGAGTGAAGGATTCTATTTTACTTATACCGATGATGAATTGGCTAAACCAAAAGAATTTCACTTTCAGCTGTTCAGAAAGTCTCTATCCACGATTTTCAGTCCCGTTTATGCAAACGCACATGGATATATCAGGGATACTAAGGAAGCAGATAAGATTCAGCAAACACTAAGAACTCTGACATTATCTGAATTTTCAACGCTTTGCCAATGGGCTGTAGATTCAATTGAGCTCACGGCTATATTACTGCTGATTTCAGAAGCCTGCGGAAGTTCACTTGCTATTATGCCATCGGCTTTCTCCGTTGCGCTGGAAAGTTTGACTGAACTGATTATTTCAGAAACCGCAGAATCATTTTCGCCAATAACTGATAAACTATTAGCCCGCGAACTTAAAAGGAAACTTAAAACAGAACTTGATACATTTAAAGAGAAACTGAGTGCAAAAAGCACTGTTATATTAAAAGAAAGAATTAACAATATCAATCAAATAACGAATCAGTCCAAATTGATGAAGCCATTTGAAATTCTTAATTTCAACCTCTCTGCCGAAGATATTATTGCCATAAATCACCGGAATAATTTTTTGCACGGCAAAATTGCGTATTTGCCTGATAAGAAGAATAAGAAGAAGGAGGTAACTCTACAGGTTTCAGGTCAGGAAATCTACTATACAGCTTTGCGGTTATATACGCTTTTATCCGTTCTTATTTTGAAGTCCGTTAAATATGATAATAAGATTTTAAATCATCCAAAGATTCAGTCTCATAATTATAATGATGTTTTCCCCTGGTTAAAAGATGAGCCCTACTTCAGGCAATTATAAATTGTCCACTATTTATTTGTATTCTCTTTCGCTTCCAGCTTTAGCATATCGGTTTCTACATCAAGAATGACTTTTTCCAATTTGGAAAGATCAGCTATTGAGAGTCCATTTAGGAATCGGGTAAATTCCAAAGGGACTTCTATCATATTAGTAGGCAAAACGGTTTTGATGACTGGATTACAAAGGGGCTGGTAAATAGTAAAAGCAGGGACGCCGTATTGGTCGTTTACTTGCAGATAGCCAATGGTGGCTTGAGTTTCTTTATCGACCTTAAAAATAATTACATAGCGAATAAAACCCCTTGTATTTTTATAAGGAATATGAATGATGAAATAGTCATCACAGGGTCTCGTGGAGGCTGTAATTTTATCCTTTACCCTAATAAATTCTTTTAGTACTCTTTTTGGTGATTTACCTTCCAGGTTTTTCGACGGATATAAAGAGTGAACGATTTTCGTGTTCTTATACAAAACAAGTTGGAATTCCTGAACTTTACCAGTAGATCCTGTATAGTTAGTTGACGTACCTTTATATTTTTCAAAAAGCTGATCATCGGGATGGGGTCTGCTATCTTTTTGTTGTTGTAGAAATATTTCGTCTGCTATATCACGATAATCATGAATGGGTATGCTGGAGCTTGTAAATTTATTTGGATTGCCAACGGCACCATCGCCAAAATAGCTTTTATTTGAAAAATAACCGTGGCGATCCATGATGTGTTTCCATCCGGTGTCTTGATTGCCATGGATATGGATCAATCCGAGTGGGGAAACAGTGAGCACATCGTACCAGTGCTTTGTAAATTTTGCAAGTACTCCCATTTTCCATTCTATTTCGCCAGCCTGGTGAAGGACCTCTTTGATTAATTCCGGAGTAAGATATATTTTGTCACGCATAAAATGTCACGGTTGTTTCAACAAATTGACTGATGGTATTTTTCAATATATATTTTTAAGAATATATCCTTTCAATGTAATTAGTTTAAAACCTTCCCTTTTTGTTGAGGCAATGGCAGCTTTTTCCCCGTCAGAAGGCCGAAATCCAATAGCAAAAGCAAATGAATCTTTCACATCAGTTTTCTTAATAAAATCATTAAGTTGCTTTTGAAAGAATTTCAATCCATCAAATTGAACATTTAGATCAATAAGGATATCCCAGATTTTGAGGTTTAGAGTTTCTTGATTTAACAAATTAATCTCCAACAACGGCTGTCCTATCGTCAGTTCCATTAATCGGTTATAGGCTTCATCTGCTTCTGCCTTAAATATGTGGTCATAATTATCATAGATTAGTATAACAGCTGAAGGCTCGTCGTCTGTTGTTCCGGGTATAAACTGAATTTCGTTGGCTTGCTTGAAAGAATCGCCAATATCAAATGAGCCAAGTCTTATTAAATGAGGATCGTATTCACAGGATCTTCCTTTCGACGTCCGTCCAACCCAAACTCCAGTTGTAATAAATTTAATTTCTTTGTTTTTAAGCTTAACTAAAGGCGGGTAAGTAGTTTCATTTTTTCCGGTGTCAAATCTGATATACATTTCCAAATCGATAAAATAAAATTCCAATGAATAATTACCTGTTAATTCATCAACAAAAATCCTTAAATCAAATGAGTTTTTCAGAAGTATGGCCGTGAGTTTGGCACTTACTTCTTTAGTCTTACATATTAGGATTAAAAAGTCAATTCCGTACTCAGATGTTTGTATGGAAAAATCGTAGCAAAGTGCGTCGTTTAGCTCACTCTCCGTAATGATAGAATTCGTCATAACTTTCTATTTTAGAGTTCAATTTAAAGCACCTTACCCAATATATGATTATTAGCTTATTTGAAAAATTGTAGTATTATTAAATCCTATTTGATAGAAGGACACTATCCCAATAGTAAATGTTGATTGACGATTAATCAATTCTTATGAGTCTCAATAAACTTCACATTTTTGCCAAGAATAGAGATGCCGTCGCTTCGCAAAAGGGGTATACATTCCAACAGCTAAAGACACTTGAAGATTGGATTGAGAACAGAATTGTCGGCGGGAATGAAGACATTTATTGTGACTATGAAGATGATATACTTTCGAGAGATATCATCCAAGGAAAGTCGAAGTTCAAGCAAATTAAGTTATACAGTACCGATTTCTCATTTTCATCTGAAAATATAAAAAAGGCGATTGCTCATTTTTTTACAATGTATGTAAAAGGTGAGTATAGTTTCGATAAAATTGAGTTTAATTTTGAAACTAATGCCTCTGTTGTTAAGAAAACAGTAAAAGATAATGATGCTGATTTATTACAAGATTGGTTTGTGAATCAAAATAACCTTGGAGCTGATTTATTAGATCGAATTCGAATCAGGGTCAAGGCAATTCTTGGGGAATATATAGATCAATCTACAAAGAAACTTGGCGCAAATACAGAGTTGAAAGGCGATCTGCAAATTGCCAAGAACATGTTCGGAAATCTCAAAAACGAAGAGTTAGACGCGTTTATTCGATGCATCAAATGGCAATTTGATGGTGTAGATACCAATGAGGCTATTGAACAGATTGCAGCTCGTATAGAAAACCTAATTCCAAAGATTCCATTGCCATTGGCTGATGATAAAACAAGGACCTATGTAGCATTATTGGTTAGCGAAGTTTATCAGCGATCTATCCAGGATGATCCAGAAGACAGAAAACTAACAAAGGATCTGCTCGATAGTGTTTTATTGAACGCTGGAGACAAAGAGGACCAGTTGTATTTGAAGACACTTCAGCAATTCAAAGACGCGGCCACTGTTCGCCAATTTTATCCTGGGGAATTTCAAGCATTGATTAACGCTGTGAGCTACTGCAGGTGGAACCAGATGGACGATGGGCACAAAACCTTTTGGTTAGACTTACTACAACAATACATCAAAATAGATGATACCCCAATTGCCAATAGACGGAAAGCTATATATGAATATTTGTTTTTGAAAATAGGCCATAGATTGCCCAAGGAAAAAACTGAAAGTGCTATATCAGAAGATGGATATTTGATATACTATTATTTTAACAATTGGGGGATACGCGATAGAGTGCAGGATATCGAAGATGATATCGTCCTTCTTCAGTTGATTAAAAGTCAAATAAAATCCTTTGGCCTTACATTTTCGGAAGATGACATTTCTAAATGGGAGGCAAGTATAAAATTCAGACTTGAAGAGGAAGTATTGAAGGAGAAAAGGGTAGATCGTCTATGTGAACTGTTAGAAATGCAGGGTCATTTGGCAGCCCAAGTAGATATAACTGACCCAATCGGAAGTTATAAGATAGCCTTAGAGTTTTACAAAAAGATTCCACCATTATTAGAAAAAGCCCAGTACTATTCTTTGGCCCGTATTTATGCTCAGATGAACCAAATGGTCAAGATGTTAACTAAGTATGGTCTTAATGAGGAATTAATAGATATGGTGGATGAGTTCATGAACGAAATTCAGGATTATGCTGACAGGACAGGGCTTAGACATAAGTCAGCTCACGATTTTGTGGAAAGGGGCGTACTGCATATCCAACGTCACGATTTTCCGAACTATCTTAAAGCATTAGAGTTATTTCATCGCGCCAAGAGCCTTTGGAGACTTGAATACACCAAGGAAGGGTATATTTTATCTTTGCAGGGTATTGCTAAAGTATATGACGGTCTGGGCATGAGTTATGCGTCAAAGTATTATTCACTAATTGCATTTTGGAGTGCATGGCATTTTTCCGATGCGAAATTATATAAACGGTTACCAGAGTCTTTTGGTCAGATTCAGCATGTTGATTATAAACATGGTTCTTGGATGAATGCGATAGAAGATTTCAATCACTATCTATTTTCAAAAAGGGAATTTGACGAAAGAGGATTTGATATGAGCAACGATGAAAACTATCTAAGATCATTGCTTGAAATGGCGACAATTTTGCACGCTGTACCATTGATCTGTCCAGAAATGACTGCTTTTATTGAATCTTTAAAACCTAAATTGGGCTTTGTCTGGACTGATCAAATGCGCCCCTTAGTTGAAGAACTTACAGAAAATATCAAAGATTTAGATTCATTAAAAAGCATTTTAAATAAAACTCTGATAGACCTGCCGTTGAATGATGTTGGACCAACACGAAATATTCGCTTTCATGCGCTGGGTAATGATTGGCACATACATTTCGATAATAATGAAACAATGACTCCCATAGGTGAGGAGTTTGTAAGTTTTCTTCAAATAACATTATGCGAAATCGTAAGGGTCAATCCCAATATAATAAATAGCGGGAAAAAAGTTGTTATAGCCATACAAAATGGGCACTTTCAAAAACAATCTTTAGGCAATGACCATTGGATTGTAACCATTCCTGGGTTTGATAGTAAGGAACAGCCCGAGGTCCAAATTCATTATACTTACATTGGTTCTCTTGTGATTGCAATTCTTCGAAGTTTAAGTAATTTATCAAGAATTGAGTTTAACCAGTTTTACTTGGAACAATTGTTAAAGACTGAACTTTTGGGAGAAAAGGCATTAGAGGTGTCTACTTATCAAAGAGTATTTAGAAATATTATGGCTGGATCATCTAAAACGATTTGGCAGAGGTCAGATTTTAATCCAGTTGACGAAAATAGTATCACTATCACTTATCCTAAATGGTTGCCTAAATAGAAGGGAACGGAACTCATTCCAAAAAGGCTGTCTCCAAAGATAAGAACTGTGACTTTGTGTACAGTGTTAAGGACCCTCAGCGTGATCCTTTAAAATTTAAATGAGTCGAGCCGACAGAAATCATCGCTTTATTTTGAGTCATAAAATATTGCAGGTTAGAGTCTTTAAAGAACTGCATCCATTTCCCTTGAAAATATTGCTACCATTGAATTTTTAATGAATCGTCGATAGTAAGTTTTCCGATTCGTTGTCTGTTAAGGAAAAAAGCCCCTGAATGCCGTAGTATTTAGTAACTTAGTAAAGATGGAATCGAACGATAATAAAGATAGCGACTGTTCAAATCCAAAGCCGAATAAATTCATAAGTCAAGGTAATAGCTTTAGGTTTATTCGCGGTAAAATGAAGGGTGTAAGGACTGAACCAGATCACCAAAATATCATGGTTGAACTGTCTTTACGTCAAAGGGAACCGCGTAATGAACATGAAGAGGAACTGCTGAAAGAAATTAGTGAAATTGAGGTAAAGGGTAGGAGTCTTGAAATTCCACCTGAAATGCAATAAAGTAACAGTATTCAGCAAGCACATGTGGAGGGGCAATTTATTGCTCCTTTTTTTGTTATCGTAAAGCATCTACCTATGGCATGCCTTTAAATTCATTATCCGAAATCAAGTTAAAATACGTTTCTTTAAGGATTAAACGTCGGTAATCATTGAACAATGCCCCTATCCTGGAACGAGATAAAAAGTAGGTCAATAACTTTTAGTAAAGAATGGGAAAATGAAGTAAGCGAAGATGCTGAAGCAAAATCCTTTTGGGACGATTTTTTCAATGTATTTGGCATAAGCCGAAGAAGGGTTGCATCTTTTGAGCAACAAGTAAAGAAAATTGATGCCAAGACAGGCTTCATTGATTTACTTTGGAAGGGTGTTATACTGATTGAGCACAAGAGCAGGGGAAGAGATTTGGATCGGGCATACCAGCAGGCAAAGGATTATTTTCCGGGTCTGAATGAAAAGGAACTTCCCCGTTATATATTGGTAAGTGATTTTGAACGTTTTCGGTTGTTTGACTTGGAAGAAAATACTCATCATGAATTTAGACTTCCTGATTTTGTTAACCATGTTCACCTATTTGGATTTATAGCAGGTTATCAAAAAAGGGTTTTCAAAGAACAGGATCCGGTAAATATTGAAGCAGCTTTATTAATGGGTAAGCTGCATGATAAATTGAAAGCAATCGGGTATGGAGGTCATTCACTGGAACTCTATCTGGTGCGGTTGCTTTTCTGCTTATTTGCAGATGATACCAGCATCTTCGAGAAGGGAATATTTCAGGAATATATTGAACAAAGAACCAATGAGGATGGGAGTGATCTGGCAGCCCATGTGGGTGAATTATTTCAGGTAATGAATACACCTGAGGGTAAAAGGTTTAAGAACCTGGATGAAGCTTTAATGGCCTTCCCTTATGTTAATGGTAAACTATTTGAAGAGCAGCTTTCGCTGGCCCATTTCGATAGCGATATGAGGCGTATTCTGCTGGACTGCTGTTTGTTGGATTGGGGTAAGATTTCTCCGGCTATATTCGGGTCTTTATTTCAAAGTGTGATGGATGAGAAAGCCAGAAGGAATCTTGGGGCTCATTACACCAGTGAGAAGAATATCATGAAACTGATTAAACCACTTTTTCTTGACGAACTAAGACAGGAGTTTGAAAAGATAAAAAACGAAAAACCTAAACTTAAAAAACTACATGAAAAAATTAGCAAGCTGCGGTTTCTTGATCCAGCCTGTGGCTGTGGTAATTTTTTAATCATTGCCTATAGAGAATTGAGATTGGTTGAACTGGAAATCATGAAGCTATTATTGGAAGGCCAACAGGTAACCAGTATCAATGATTATTTTCTTGTTGATGTGGATCAGTTTTATGGCATTGAATATGAAGAATTCCCCAGCCAGATAGCGCAAGTTGCAATGTGGCTAATGGATCATCAGATGAATGAACAGGCAAGCGTTTATTTTGGGGAATATTACAGACGTATACCTTTGACAAAGAGTGCAACCATAGTTCATGGGAATGCCCTACGATTAGATTGGCAAAGTTTGATCAATCCTTTGCCCTGGGAGAAACATCAAATTAGGTATCACTACATTTTAGGTAATCCACCATTTATCGGCAAACACTTGCAAAATGCAGATCAGAAAAGTGATATAGAGACCATTTTTTCAGGGATAAAAGGAGCAGGTGTAATGGACTATGTTTCTGCGTGGTACATACAAGCTGCCAGGTATATGCAAATGGCAAATATCATTAAGGAAAAAGATTTTCCAGATACTAAAACTGCCTTTGTTAGTACAAACTCCATTACCCAAGGGGAACAGGTAGGTGTATTGTGGAATGAACTTTTTTCCAAATACAAATGTAAAATTCACTTTGCATATAAAACTTTTAAATGGGGAAATGAAGCCAAGGGAAACGCAGCTGTGCATGTTGTAATTGTGGGATTTTCAAATTTTGATACAAATGAGAAGCTATTGTATGAATATGATGATTTGAAAGGTGAACCGCATGAAGTAAAGGTTAGAAATATAAATGCCTATTTAGTGGAGGGAAAAGATTTTGCCTTGTCAACTCGAAAGAATGCAATAAACAATGTGCCTGAAATGACCAAGGGCAGTCAACCAACAGACGATGGTAATTTGCTAATGACAGATGAAGAAAAAAACGAATTTTTGAAATCGGAGCCTCAGGCGCGCAAATTTATTAAGCCATTAATAAGTGCAAAGGAGTTTTTACATAATCAAAACCGCTGGTGTTTCTGGCTTGTGAATGCTGATCCTGCTGAAATTAAAAAATGTCCAAACCTGTTGTTGAGAATTGAAAAGGTAAAACAGTTTCGTTTAAGTAGTCCAAAAGGTGCTACCGTTAAGTGGGCACAGATGCCCGGAATATTCACGGAAAACCGCCAGCCAGCCACGGAATATATTCTAATACCGAGACATTCATCGGAAACAAGAAAATATATTCCATTTGGCTTTTTTTCCAACGAAAACATTGTAGCTGACAGTTGCAATGCCATCCCGAATGCTTCATTATACCATTTTGGTATTATTTCTTCCCTAATGCATATGATATGGATTAAATATGTTTGCGGAAGAATTAAAAGTGACTACCGGTATTCTAACGATATAGTCTATAACAACTACCCATGGCCAGAAAACATAACAAATAAGCAAAAAGAGGCAGTTGAAAAGGCGGCTCAGGCGGTCTTAGATGTGAGATCAAGTTTTCCAGGTAACAGTCTTGCCGATTTATATGATCCAAATACTATGCCTCCGGTTTTGTTAAAAGCACATCAGGCTTTAGATAAGGCCGTGGATCTATGCTACCGTGGTCAGCCATTTCCAAATGAAACCAAAAGAATGGAATTTCTTTTTGAGTTGTATGACAAATATGTATCTGGTTTATTTGCCAAAGAGACTAAGAGAAAATAATAATATAAGTCGGGTAATTTTCTGACTTGACCAACATCGAGCTCACATGTTCTTAATCCAAGTTCGAAAATTCGACAGATTTATTTCGATTGGCTTAAAGAGATGATAAGGGGATAAGAGACGGATGTAGGTTGGAAATAAAAGAACGCTAAAATATTTCGACTCTTTCGTCTACGTCCTCCCGGTCATTCATTGCAACATAGCCAGCACGAAGGCATGGCGCACTGCGTTTATTTTAACCGTCGTTTTTGATAGCGCTCTCGTAGACAAATTTAGGGCTAATTTTTATAAAGTAATTACAAGCAATTTCGTATTAGACATTCCCGGATATTCTCCTGTAGACCATTTAAATTACTTAGTCCTGGCTTGTATTTTGAAAATACCATCCAAAAAACTTGTGAATTACACTCTGTTGAAACGGACAACGATGGGGGAACCTATAAAAATGTAAAAACCCGCAAACTCAATACCAGTGCGGGTTTCAACGAATTATCAGCGGACCGGACGGGTCCGCTGTATATTTTCACAAAACTATATTTATCAGCATATTACAAGGCTCATTTTTCGCACGCTCACCTATTCGCTCACCTTTATTTCAGAATTGCAAATCTTACCTAAAAGTAGGATAAATCTGTGGTAAGCAAAAGATCGCTAGAAATTATCTCAGAAGGGACTCGAACCTCGGACCTGTGCCATGGGTAGGATTTTTAAATTGTAAGGAGATAGCCAAAGTATTTGTACAATCTGTTGTTCTTCAGCGGAAAGTGGACTAAACGATTAGGAATTTAAGTTAGCATTTAGATTTTATAAATGGTTGATTCTCAAAAAATATAGGTATTGTAGTCAGCAATCAGTAATACAGAACTTTTCGCAAATAAGGATGCAGAATAATTGGCAACAAGGATACATAATTTTTGGCAACATAGAATACAGAATGAGAAAAAAAAATCAACCAGCGTTTTCTGAAAAAATCGATTTCCGATTTTGTAGCCGGTAACTCTTTCCTGTTAGATTAATAACCTCGCAGCGATACAGCAGCCGGTCCAGCAATGCGGTTGCCAATACTTCATCACCAAGCATATCGGCCCATTCTGCAGGCTTTTTATTGGTGGTGATGATAAATGAGGTGGTTTCATATAACTGGTTAATAAAATTGAACAGGCTCACAGCTTCCGTTTTTTCTACCGGGAACAGCATGATGTCGTCAATGACAATTAGGCTTGCTTTGCAAAGACGCTTGTAGTCCCCTTTTGCGGTGCTGGCAAAATCTTTCATCTTTAGCATACCCATCAGTTCTTCCATAGTCCGGAAGTATGCTTTGTAACCCTTTTGTACAGCTTCTGCACAGAGGCCTGCGGCCAGATAGGTTTTTCCTGTTCCGGAGGGGCCCATAAGTATGATATTGTAAATCTGATCCAGCCAGTTCAGCTCCCGCAGCTGAGTCATGCGCATTTTGGTGAGCCCGTTATCCGCACTGTGGTCATAGGCAGACAGATCGCTTGATCTGGGCAGCCTCGCTACCCTGAGACGCTTGTTCAGGTCATTGCGTTCGCGGTGCGTAACTTCTGTCTGCAGGATCCGGGCTGTAAACTCAAGATATCCAGTGGCGTGGGCTTCTGCCTCCTTGATCAGTTGATCAAGCCCGGCCTGGATGCCCCCCATTTTAAACTGCTGGCAATACTGCCGGATGATTTGTTTGTTGTCCATTTTTGTCGAAGATTGATTTTATATTAAAAAATATCATAGTCTGCAATAGAACTGGTGGCCGGCTGGATAAATGCTTCACCAGGCATAGCGCCGGTGAGTGGATTCATCTGTATTCCCTTTGCATCCGGGCTTGTTTGCTGACGGTTAAAATGACCTGCAATGGATTTTAAGTCAACTGCACTATACAGCTGATGGGTGCAGCAATACGTAAGGGCGCGGCTGATGATTTCCCGGGGATGAAGTTCAATGGTCTGTTTCAGCAGGAGTACCTGGTCCCGCAGGTAGCGGGGCTTTTCAGTTCGGATGCCTTCCAGAAAGGATTGACCCTGTTCCGGATTTTCCAGATGGGTACAAACCTGAACCATCAGGGTTTTAATTCCCGGAGACTTTTCTCTTTTGTGATCATTGTTTATGATTTTCTGCCCCTTGCCGGGTGACTGGTCGTGGGTACATAACAGCGCTCCCTTCGAGTCATAGATCTGCAGTTTTCCATCCTCCGGGACCAGGCGCACCTGGCAGCCTTTGCCCGTATAAGTTCCCAGGGGGAGAGAATAAAAATTGCCTTTGAAGCTGATGCTGTTGTCTTTTCTCACCGAATAAACAAGTGCCTCATTGGTCTTATATGACGCTGCGTGATAGGGTTTCAGGTATTGCTTTTCAATCTCCCATTCAGCGCCGGGTTGTTTCCGGGTACCGCCATGTGAGAGGTGATTGGCTGTTCTGGCCAACCAGGCCAGGGCTTCCTGATTTAAGGTTTCGATATCTGAAAAAGGCCGGTTATAGAGAAAGTTCTGCTTGACTTATTTAACCACATTTTCAATCTTGCCCTTACTCTCAGGATCGGCCTTGCGGCAAAAATGGAGCTTAAAACCACACTGTCTGCTGTACGCCCTGAACTTTTCCGTTAACACCAGATCTCCTTTGTTTTCATCCACCAGGAAAACCCGGTCCTGATCATAAACTACGGTATCCGGAACGCCTTCAAAGAAGGCAAAAGCCTTTTCATGTCCCTCTATGGAAGCCTCCGTCTTAAACTTTGAGGTGGAAAAGAAAACCCATTTGTACCGGGATCTGGACAAGACCATGGTAATAAAATGCACTTTGACTTTCCTGCCCTGGCTATTGCGCAGGTTGTATTCTCCAAAATCCGCCTGAGCCTGGGAAC
>DCFT01000080.1:526-4298 GCA_002319885.1 Bacteroidales bacterium UBA1797 | reverse complement strand
CGTTAGGCTGCAATAATGTTTTCATTAACTTCTCCCCGCTTGCCCAGGATGTGTTTGCGGCTCAAACCGGACTACTTCTTAATTCTTGACTAATTTGTAATGAATCATAGATATGTAACTCTCCACTGGCCGCAAACAGGCCAACCCGTCGCAAGCTACTTTCGAGCAAATATGAGCTTTTCTTATTTATACAAGGACTGTTGAAGAACTCCATCAGACCGGTTTGCCCCGACGCACGCTTGCATATGATAATTCAGCGGTTTTGTTTTTTAAAAATTTACAAAACCGGCCGATGAGCATCATCTTCAAGCTTGCCTACGCGCTGGCAAACCTGGCTTCTGTATAACATGACAGTTCACAACCATTTAGAATATTACTGCAGCCAACTCGGACGGTTAAATTAATTGGCTTCCGCAGCCGGACAGCTTTGTTATGAGCCCCCAAAGTCTATGAGAGAAAATCTGGTTCCGCTCTTTCGTCTTCTGCAACCCGGACTGCTTCAGTGCTTCCGGGACAGAATCTTGGCTGCGGGCCGACGCGCAAGGTGTCATGGTTTTTGCTGTAACTTGACTATTTAGTCGTAAACCCTTAACTCACAATCCTTACCCGGACTGGCAAAAACCACGCCACCGCGACACAGACGCCAACTAATTCAACCGCCGAGGCGTTATGTGGCATAGCTCGCAATACCCGAGACTGTCTACATTAGAGAATTTATCATGACACTTAATTCTCGTCCATTTACCTGGACTATTTCATCTAGACAACCTTATCGAGACACCAAAATACTGCCCACTTCCCTGGACTTTAAAAATACTACGTCACATAACAGCCTTTTCTAGGTTTCTCAGTGTGGTAAAGTCAGGGTCTCATTTTAAGAATTATCGTGACACTTAAATTTCGACCGTTTACCAGGACTCAGCCATCTTGCTTTAATAATTCTTTTTAAATTAAATTTCTCTGCAATTAAAAAGTATGCTATACAGAAGATCCAATTGACCTGACCATATTCATCCAGAATATATTGACTACCTTGGACTGGAGTTAAATGTTTGATGTGAAATATGGAATTGGTCTTTTCATCAACCCAATGTGATTGAACCCAGCTTTACTAATCCTTAACTTTTCATTCAATTTTACAGAATTATTCAGTAACCGGAAATATTAATTGACGTCTAATAATTAATATGGAATTTATCATGAAGAATTGATCCAGATATTAGTTACCATTTAAAATATTAGCGTCCCATATGTTTAATAATCTCATAAAACACAGCCTAAGAGCATTTAGAAGACAACGTTCTTACATTATAATCAATATTACAGGTCTTTCCATTGGAATTGCATGCAGTCTTCTGATTGCGCTTTATGTATATTATGAAGAAAGTTATGACCGATTTAATGTTAAAAAGGACAGAATTTTCGACATTGCCCTTAATTTCACAGTAGGCAGTCAGGAATTATCTACAAGTGCCAGAACCTCATATCCTGTCGGAGTTACTTTACTAAGGGAATTCCCGGAAGTGGAGGATTTTCTTAGAATGAGGAGAATGGCCGAAGCTACAACTGTAACATATAATGAAAAGACTTACTCTGAAGAAAACATCCTTGTTGCAGATTCATCCTTCTTTAATTTCTTCACTATCCCGGTATTAAAAGGTGGCCCTGGAACCCTTCTAAACGCTCCACAGAAAGTGGTTCTCTCAGTTTCCCTGTCAAAAAAAATATTTGGTAATGAAAATCCCCTTGACAAGATCCTTAAAATTGGTAAAGATACAGCGACTTATATTGTTACAGGTGTTATGGGTGATATTCCTGGCAACTCTCACTTCAAAGCCGGGATGCTAGTGTCTATGCTTTCAGATTCTCAAGCAGCAAGTCAGCAATGGGGAAGCAACAACGTAACTACATATCTGCTTCTAAGACCAAATGCAAATTATAGAAGTGTAGATGAAAAATTCCCAGCACTTATAGCTAAATATTTTGGTCCGGAAGTAAAGCGTTTTCTGAACATCTCCTTTGAGGAATTTCTCTCTAGGGGAAACAAATATGAGTATTCTCTTCAGAAGCTTACTGATATTCATCTTAATACCTCTATTAAACCTTTTTTTCTCGCACCTGGTGATCCGAAATTATTAAAAATCTTAGGGAGTATAGCTTTGCTTATTTTGCTCGTTGCCGTGGTCAACTTCATCAACCTTTCGACTGCACAGGCATCCTCAAGAGTAAAAGAGGTTGCGATAAAGAAACTCAGTGGTTCCACAAAAACAATGCTCATTGCCCAGTTTCTGACAGAGTCCGTTATAATGTCATTTGTATCAACTATAGTCGGACTTATTATTATTAAACTGGTCCTTCCATTTTTTAACGATCTGCTCGGCACAACACTTACTTTGAGCCTTTCTGATGCATGGTTCAAGATACCATTTATGATCCTTTTTGCACTGGGAACAGGAATTATTGCTGGCAGTTATCCTGCATTCTTTCTCTCAGCTTTTAGTCCATACAGGATGCTTAAGGGAGGCAAAATCGACAGAACTCATAGGGGGAGTCTTCGGAAAGTGCTTGTTGTCTTACAGTTTACAATTTCCATATTACTTATTGTAGGTACCCTGATCATGTATAGACAGATAGTATATATGCTAGAAAGGGATCCCGGTTTTATCAAAGATCAGCTGCTTGTAATTGAGAATGAAGGAGCACTGGGTACTAGTGCAAAGTCATTTAAGGAAGCCATCAGTATGATCCCGGGAGTCGTGTCAGTGACCAGCTCCTCTTCTGTGCCAGGGATCAGTGATAGTAATAATGGGTATATGGTTGAAGGGAAAAAAGATGAAACAATAATGATATGGACAAACAATGTAGATTATAAATTTCTGGAAACTTATGGTATGCAGCTTAAATCTGGAAGATTCTTCAAACAAGAGTTTCCTTCCGATGCTCAAGCCTGCGTGCTAAATGAAGCTGCGATAAAAAAATGGAATATAGATCCCGAAAAATTAAGAATAATGGGATATCGTGATTCCGGCAAAGTGGTTTATTTCCCGATAATAGGAGTAGTTAAGGATTTTGTATTCGATTCACAAAGGAAACAGATAGCTCCACTCATATTCCGGCTTAAGTCTGAGAGCGACAGGTATGGATATATTACAGTTAAAATCTCGCTGAAAAATTATGGGGAAACAATCAAAAAGATAGAAACTGCATGGCACGGGTTTGTAACGGAGGACCCACTAACGTACAAGTTTGTCGATGATATAATGAAACAGCTTTATATAAAAGAGCGACAGAATGCCGTAATAGCAGTCATTTCTTCCTTTCTCGCAATTTTTATAGCAATACTCGGATTATATGGGCTCACTTCATATACCGTAGAACAACGAACCAAGGAGATCGGAGTCAGAAAAGCCATGGGTTCTACAGTTCACGGCATCTATTTTGCAATATCACGGGAGATAATAATCCTGATATCGGTCTCAGCAGTCTTCTCATTTCCAATAATTTACTATTTATCTGGGAAATGGCTTGAAAGCTTTTATTACAGGATTAGCCCGGGACTTTTTAGCTTTCTGGCTGGATTAATCATTGTACTGGGAATTACAGTTCTGACTATCAGCTACCGAACACTTAGGGCGGCACGCGTAAATCCTTCACAATCGTTAAGGTATGAATAGATCAGGCTAGACTATTTTATCGCGACAAGACAATTTCGTTCTGTTTAATGAGACTTTAAAATTGCTACGACCACATAACACGGATGGTATAGGTAATT
>DCFT01000080.1:0-236 GCA_002319885.1 Bacteroidales bacterium UBA1797 | reverse complement strand
GCCCGGACAGCTTAGTAATCAGCTCAATAAGTCTATGCGATAAAAATTATTTCCACTTATCAAAATTTCGGTACCGTGACTAATTCTGCTACCGAGACAAAGTCAATAGGGCTACTGGCCGACGCGCTAGTTGTCATGGTTTTTGCATCGCCACTTAGACAGTTTTATCATGACGGGACAATTCCTGCCCATCTATCGGGACTCGGTCATATGGACAACTTTATCGTGACACGAAA
>DCFT01000125.1 GCA_002319885.1 Bacteroidales bacterium UBA1797 | reverse complement strand
AGATCGGCTGAATAGGAAAAAACGTCAGCAATGCTTCCTCGTATTGAATATTGCCCAGGTTCATATACAAAGTCAGTTCTGGTGAAATTGTATTCATGAAGCATTTCTTCAAGAAATTCCAGCGAGACCTTATCTCCTTTATTAATATTGAAGGTATTCTTTTTCAGGTTTCTTCTGCTTACAACCTTTTCCATGACTGACTCCGGATAGGTAATAATAATGCCTTTCCTCTTGCCTGATGCCAGATGATTGAGAACTTCGGTACGCAGAACTACATTGGCAGGTTCAGTCTGCTCATATTGTACGGATCTTTTATAAGTAGAAGGGAAAAAAAATACTGATTCTTCACCCAGTATCGAAATAAGATCGTTATAGAAATAGGCTGCATCTTCTTTCTCAGGGATAATAACGACATGAGTAGTCTGGGTCTTATTAAAAACCAGCGATAATATTATGGCCTTCGAAGATCCGGTGAGCCCTTCCAGAAGGATCTTTCCTGACCTGTCGGCATTAATTGTATCGATCAGTTCCGGCAGTGCAGGATGACTATTGTAGTGACCAGTTATAGAGTTTTCTTTCATTAAGATTATTAAGGCAGTGAAATTAATACTGTAGAATGAATTCGCAAAGATAATGTCTTTGACTTTGGGATAATAATCCAGGTGTGATTATCAGCGATTCAGGTGAAGAAACTCCTGAAGCTTCCGTACCATGTTTTTTGATCCGACATAAAAAGGAGATCTCTGATGAAGCGACTGGGGAGTTATTTCCAGTAAACTGCAATTGCCATCGGAGGCTTCCCCTCCGGCCTGTAAAGCTATGAATGCTATTGGATTGCATTCATAAACCAGCCTTAACTTGCCTTTTGGTGCAGTCCTGTTTTCCGGATAAAGGAAAATACCACCTTTCAGAAGATTCCGGTGAAAATCTGATACCAGTGAGCCAACATATCGTGAGGTATATGGTCTTGACGACTCTTTATCCAGCTCCTGACAATATTTAATGTACTTTTTTATGCCTTCAGGGAAATGGACATAGTTACCTTCATTTACAGAATATATTGATCCGTCTTCAGGCGTTTTTATGTCGGGATGCGAAAGACAGAATTCTCCGATAGAAGGATCAAGGGTAAACCCATTTACTCCATATCCGGTTGAATATACCAGCATTGTTGAGGATCCATAGATAATATATCCGGCAGCGACCTGTTGAGAACCTTTTTGAAGAAAATCTTCATTGTTCACTTTTTCTCCCCGTTGTGTTAATCTCCTGTAGATAGAAAAAATTGTCCCAACCGATACATTGAAATCTATATTAGATGAACCATCAAGCGGATCGATACAAACAATATATTTCCCTTTTGAGGCAAAGCTGTCTGAAAAGACGATTTCATTTTCATTCTCCTCGGTTGCCACCCCACAGCATTCTCCGCTCGAAAGCAGTGAACCGATGAACATTTCATCTGCATAGACATCGAGTTTCTGCTGATTTTCGCCCTGCACATTTACCTCACCTGAACTACCAATAATATCTACGAGTCCTGCCTTATTGATCTTTTTGTTTACCATTTTAGCAGCAGTTCCGATATGGCTTAACAGGCTTGAGAGTTCGCCTTTGGCATATGGGAAATCTTTCTGTTTCAGAATGATAAAATCATTGAGCGTAGTTATTTTGTAGTTATTCATCTTGAGATATCCAGATTAACTAGTTACAAAATTATTAAATGTTTGTTCATTTATTCACCTTGCTTAGCATGGTCTTTTAAAAGTTTTTTTGTTTTTATCTTTCCTCCGTGTCCCTCTGTGTAGTCCTCTGTGGCTCTCTGTGTAACCAGGAAAAGAACTATCACACAGTAGCACAGAGAAACACAGAGATTCACAGAGAGTAGCTAATCAATCTTTTGCGACCTACCAAAGCTTGTCAGAGGTGTGGAAAATGGATTTTGATTTTTTTAATAAAGAAATTGATTCGGAAAATTGTGTTCTGGAGCGGAAAGTCTAATTTTAGCGAAAATTAGTTAATAATGAAGGTTTATAAGTTTGGAGGAGCTTCGGTAAAAGATGCTGAAGGAATACGAAATCTTGTAAAGATTGTATCGGGAGAGAATGAGAATCTGGTTATTGTTGTTTCGGCTTTTGGAAAAACGACAAATGCTCTTGAAATTGTTCTTAAAGCCTGGCTTAGCGGTGACGAAAAATATGAATCTCTTCTGAATGATATATATGCCTCGCACCTGTCAGTAATTATTGGTCTGTTTGAAGAAGGTTCAGAAGCCAAAGGAAAGATAGACAATTCTTTCGCTCTTCTTAATAATTATCTATTGACTTCAATAAAAGGCGAATACGATTTTGAGTATGATCAGATTGTGTCATATGGGGAAATTTGGTCAACTATTATTGTGGCTGAGTATCTGAAAATGAAGTTTAAGGATGTTGTATGGTGCGATATCAGAGATTATCTTCTTACAGACGACAGATACAGGGATGCAAACGTATTATGGAGTGAGAGTACTAAAAGAGTACTGGACAGGTTTAACTTCGGGAACGAAAAAATTTATGTTACTCAGGGTTTCATTGGAGGAACACATGCACGGAAGACAACTACTCTTGGGAGGGAAGGATCAGATTATACTGCGGCTATCCTTGCAAATATGCTTGATGCTGAATGCGTAGTTGTATGGAAAGATGTTCCGGGGATTCTTAATGCAGATCCTAAATGGTTCTCAGATGCCAGGAAACTGGATGAGATTTCCTATAAAGAGGCTGTTGAGATGAGTTTTTCCGGCGCAAAGGTAATTCACCCTAAAACCATCAAGCCACTTCATAACAAGAATATTCCTCTTCATGTAAGATCTTTTCTTACTTTGAAGGAAAAAGGTACAGTCATTAAAGCTGATCCTGCTCTGAAAAAGATTTTACCGGTTTTTATTAAAAAGGAGGATCAGATACTTATCTCAATTCTTCCCAAGGATTTCTCGTTCGTGATGGGCGATAATCTTAGCAGGATTTTTCTTTCTTTTATTACGCATGGTATTAAAGTAAATCTTGTTGAAGCTAGTGCCGTCAGCATTGATGTATGTGTCGATGACGAAAGAGCAAAAGTTGAAGTCCTGATTGATGATCTCAGCACAGAATTTGCCGCTGTTTACAATGAAAAGATGGAAATGCTCACTATAAGGCATTATACGAAAGATTCTATTGACCTTATAACTAAAGACCGCGAGATTCTTATAGAACAGAGAACCAGAAGTACGGTAAGATTTGTGGTAAGATCCCTGACCGGTTTATGAAGACCGGTTAAACATCAGTCTTTGCCCCCTGTAATCCTCGTTGATATGGCCATTATCATAGACAATGGTTCCGTTCACAAAGGTCTTAACCACTTTCGACTTCAGGGTAACACCCTCGAAAGGAGACCATCCGCATTTATAGAGAATGTTTTCTTTTGAAACATTCCATGGACTTGCAGGGTCGACAAGGCATAGATCAGCCTGGTATCCTTCCCGTATGAAGCCTCTTTTCCTGACATTGAAAAGAATAGCAGGATTGTGACACATCATCTCTACAATCTTTTCGAGGCTGAAAATATTTCTGTGCCAGAGTTCCAGCATAACAAGGAGAGAATGTTGAATCAGGGGGCCACCGGAAGGTGCTTTGAAGTAGGTGTTTGTTTTCTCATCTAATGTATGTGGAGCATGATCGGTAGCTATAATATCGATAAGATTGTTGTTTACACCATTTATCAGAGCATCCCTGTCAAACTTTGTTTTAATAGCGGGATTCCATTTTATGAGTGTCCCAAGTTCATCGTAAGATGAATCATCAAACCAAAGATGGTGAACGCAGACCTCTCCGGTAATTCTTTTTTCATTTAAAGGTAAGTTATTACTGAAAAGCTTAAGCTCATCAGCAGTTGACAGATGAAGGATATGAAGTCTGGTATTGAACTCTCTGGCAAGATTAACCGCATGTGAAGATGATCGCAAACAGGCTTCGCGGCTTCGGATCAGAGGATGCATTTTAACAGGAACATCTTCACCATATTTTGCTTTGTA
Source organism: Bacteroidales bacterium UBA1797 (assembly GCA_002319885.1). GTDB lineage: Bacteria > Bacteroidota > Bacteroidia > Bacteroidales > VadinHA17 > LD21. The sequence continues at coordinate 3,157 of DCFT01000125.1, read as the reverse complement.
GATTTCACTGTTCTTTCTGATTATTTGTTCATCTTCACAGTGGGCTGTTATAATAAGGTTGGTTTTTGAGAATAGTTCTCTCAGGGCTGTCTCACTATCAACCAGCATATTACCGGTTGAAGAACCCATGAACAGTTTGATCCCGCATACAGAATCTGGATCAACTTCCAGTACTTCTTTGAGGTTTGTATTGGTTGCTCCCAGGTAGAAGGAATAATTTGTGAATGAGTTTTCTGAACCAATCAGGTATTTTTCATTAAGGACTGATATATTAGTTGTTTGAGGATTGGTGTTAGGCATATCCATGAATGAGGTAACGCCTCCGGCTACAGCTGCTTTCGATTCACTGTATATATCACCTTTGTGGGTAAGACCTGGTTCTCTGAAATGAACCTGATCATCAATAATTCCAGGGATCAGTAATAAATCTGTTGCATCTATTATCTTAGTATCAGGCTGAATATCATGTTTATCTACAGGTCCTATAGAGGCGATTAATTCTCCTTTAACCAGGAGATCACTTTTAAATATTCTGCCCTCATTAATTACAGTGGCATTTTTGATTAAGATGCTGCTCATATTTAGTTTTTTGCCCCCCAAATCCCCCAAACGGGAGATTCTTAGATTATATTAGCCCCCCAAATGAGGGGTTTGGAGGTTGATTACAGTAGGCTAAGGCTCTCCTATATATATAAAGGTATAATCAATTTCACAGATTTTTTACGAAGATGCTTCTCAATTTCATTCTTAAGACCCCCCATAATGCCTCATTAAAAATTCCTCCGGACATTTTTGAAGCTCCAAGTTTTCTGTCGGTAAAGATGATAGGGACTTCAACAATTTTATATCCCAGTTTCCATGTTTTAAACTTCATCTCAATCTGAAAGCCATATCCGACTGACTTGACTTTATCGAGCCGGATATTTTTAAGAACTTCTTTTTTATAGCACTTGAATCCGGCAGTAGTATCCATTACCTTCATCCCCGTTATAAACCTGACATAAATAGAAGCTACATATGACATAAGAACTCTGGAGAGAGGCCAGTTCACAACATTTACTCCACTGATATATCTCGAACCGATCGCCAGATCAGCACCATCTTCGGAACAGGCTTTATGTAATTTGATAAGATCGCGTGGATCATGAGAGAAGTCTGCATCCATCTCATAAATATAGTCATACCCATTAGCAAGTGCCCATTTAAAACCTGCAATATATGCAGTACCCAGGCCCATTTTCCCTGGTCTTTCAATCAGATGGAGATTTTGGTGGGATTTCTGTAAATCTTTAACAATTGATGCTGTGCCGTCAGGAGAATTATCATCAATTATTAAAATATCAAAAGAAATTGTCAGCCCTGAAATTGAATTGACAATAGCTTCTATATTCTCCCTCTCTTTATATGTAGGTATTATGACTATATTTGAAACTTCATCCATATATTGCGAAAATAAGTAAATTCATTTAATAGCCACTATTTCAGTTAAATTATTTGAAATTTTCTTAGTTTTAATCTGGTTGAAAGATGGTTGTTAAGGATTTTAGATCCTGATTTCAGGAAATGTAACAAATGAAATGGCAGGAATAATTTTTTATTTGAGTATCGGAAATCAGCCATACGAATTCATTGATTTTCTTCGTTTACCCCGCCCCTACGGGGAGCGAAGAAAATCAATTTACACCCCTTGGGGCTGGGGTAAAAAATTGATTTTCAAGCTATTTATGATCTATATGCTTGATTCCCGATAGTCATAATTTTTTATATATGAAGACATCACTTTACATTTTTGTATTATCCATTTTTATAAGTTGCAATGCCTTTTCGCAGGAAAAGAACTGGAGACTCGATGTATTCAGTTTTTTTGACAACACTGAATTTGGACGATCGGCTGTTAAGATCCCGCAAACAATGGCAGGTGTTCAGGTGGCCCCTGAATTTGGAGTTATATGGGATTCAGTTAATAAGGTTAATGTTGGTGTGAACCTGCTTCATGAATTCGGAAGCCCAAAAGCTATTGACAGGTATTACCCCACTGCATATTATGAGTCCTCCAGGGGGCCTGTGAGATTCCTGATGGGAGCTTTTCCACGGACCAGGGTTATTGAAAATTACCCGCGTCTTTTTTTTCAGGACTCGATTACGTATTATCGTCCGAATATAAACGGTTTTTTCACCGAATACAGGAAAGATGATAACTATTTTAATATATGGCTCGATTGGACAGGGCGGCAGTCAAAAACGGTGAATGAGGAATTTTTTATTGGTTTCAGTGGAAGGTATAAAACTGGTATCTTTTATGTACAGCATTTTGGGGCTATGTTTCACTTTGCCGGCAAAATGGATCCTGTTGTAGAAGAACCACTACATGATAATCTTCTCTTTCTCACTTCGGCGGGGATAGATTTATCGGGCAGAACATGTTTCAGTAAACTTGAAGCTAATGCCGGGTGGGTTTTAAGACTGGAACGCTCACGTGCTGACAATTCGGGTTGGATTACATCACGGGGTCTTCTGGTGGAAACCAGGGTAGAATACAAATGGCTGGGTCTGTTTAACACCTTCTATACTGGTGACAATTTAATGCATTATTACAGTGAACTTGGAAATAATCTGTACTGGGGTGATCCTACGTACAGATCTAAGATTTCCGACCGCTCGGATTTCTATATTAAGTTCCTGCAAAGCCGTACTGTGGATCTGGAACTTACCTATTCTCTTACCTTCATGGAGAGTCGTATGTATCACGAGCAAATGCTTAAGTTAATTGTCAATCTCAATTCTTCAAAAAACTGAACTAGGGATAACATGCAGGAAACAAGCTATTTAGGTATAAGTGATGTAATTTATAAAGAAATTTGCTTTTTTTTCAATTCTTTGCTTGCAGGGAGAAAATCAATTTATATCTTTGCAACCCTTTAGGACAGGGAGTTGATTGAAGGGTAGGTGAGATAGGAGTTCCGGCTCGAGGAGAAAGGAAAGCGGGAAAGAGGAAAGCCGGAAAAAATATCTTATATTTTCTTTGGAAGAAATGTTTGAAGCATTATCTTTGACGTCCCAAAAGAAGAATAAGTTCTTAAAAGATATTTAAAAATAAAGAAAGACCCTCCTTTGCCAAGGCTAATGAGGGCGAATGTTCTTTGAAATTATGAAGTAA
>DCFT01000129.1 GCA_002319885.1 Bacteroidales bacterium UBA1797 | reverse complement strand
CTGAAATCTCATTTTCAATTTTGGTAATAAGGTCATAAAACTTTTCTTTGATTTCTGTGCTGGTGACAGCTAATTTCGACTCTCTTTTTGTTACTCTTATTTTAGTTATACTATCCTGATGTTCCAATTCTCTGAGATTACTGATAATTTCATCCTCGTTAAGCCGGTTTTGGTTACGGCTGAACACTCTCTTCAGAATATTGCTTTCAGGTCTGTGAGCTTCCAGGGAACTGCTGTCAAGTCTGACAGATAATTGTTTGAGATATCCAAGAACAGTCTGGTTATTATAGAGAAAGAGCAACTGGTTCCAGATAACGATATTGCCTTCAATGAGTTTACTTATTGTATCAGTCTGTTTTAACAATACCGGATCGTGTACACATTCCGAACGCAATCTGCTGACTTTCCCATCGATGTTGGAAATGATCGTATAATAAGGTCTCAGATCTAAAGTATCATAAGTGGTTGAATAAATCCGGATACTGTTTTGCGCTTTTTCCAGATCCATTGAAATTTCCCTTATACTCAACAGCCTTTGGTCGGGTTTTAAGTCGAGCTGAATAGAAGAAACAATCGATGATAAGTTTCTATATGATAAATAACCGGTTGCTGAGAGTAAGGCGACCGCCAGAATCATTAATAATCCGATCTTTGTCTGAATTGATATTTTCTTCACTGGTATTATCGCGAAATAAATAATACCCAAAGCTATAAAAATTTGTTTTCAATAAACTGATCGAGGTAAAGTCTGCAAAGTGCAGGGGCAAATGTATCTTTGATGACATAAAAATCATAGTTGTTCTTAATGCTTCGTTCTTCAATAGTTCTTGATTGTGAGAGAAGTACCGCAAGAGTATTGCTGTTTTCCTTTTTCAGCGAATTTATCATCTGGGCACCGCTGATCCCGTTTCCCAAATTATAGTCAACAAACGCTACAACATCATTATCAGCAAACTCGCGGGATTCAATTTTTTGCATAAAATCAGAATAATCAACAAAGGATTGGAGAATTAACTGGTATTTCACTTTTTTCTGAACAAAATGCGTACTTTGTTGCAACGCATTGAAGATTAGATTATTGTAATATATATTATCCTCAACTACCAGGATATTTATTTTTTGTTTCATAAAAGTGCCTTGTTATTTCCTGAAGCATTATTCCAAAAATGTGCCAATTATTTCCAAGGGGCAATTAATACAAGTAATAGATTGATATATAATTCATTACGAACTAATAACGTCATTTAGACTGACTATATTATTAGTATTTCTTCTCAAAATGAGAAAAAAACAGTGAAATACGGAAAAGGCAGAGGAGCTGAAAGGGAATAATGAAAGTGGGGAATAAAAAAGAAAAAGCGAATTCCCGGGAAATCAGGAATTCGCTTTATTTTCAAATTTATTTGATACCGTGATCTGAGTTCTTTTTGACATTTTCTTTTTTAACGTCTTTTTTGACAGTTGTTTCAGTTTTATTGACGTTTTTCCGATTCGATGAGGAAGCATCATTCTTTTTTGGTTGATTGATTGTCTTTGCCGGACCTGTTCTTCTATCAACATTCTGGTTTGTCGATTTATTAGGAACGGTTGCAGATGGCTTTCTAGTTACGGTTTTATTTCTATCCATTGAAGGATTTGTCATTGGTCTGCTTGTGACCGGAGCATTAGCTCTCTTGTTTGTCTTTGAATTATTATCAGGATGAGAACTATAAACAGGTTTGTTGGAATTTGGTGTTACCTGTCTTCTGTTTACCTCATTGTTGTTAACAGCTGGTCTGTTTACTATTGGTCTGGTGACCATGGTTGGAGTTGTCCTGTGAGTGGCAGAGGTTTTGTACATGGTTGATGATCTTTTATAAACATCAGGATGATTTTTAGCAAACATATTCTCACCCTCTCTTCTCTGTTCGGGATGCGAATAGGTAGTTTTATAATAACCCATTTGTACTCTGTGATTTACTTCAGGAGAATATGCACGCCTGCCATTGTAATAAAAGTCATTATATCTTGAATACCTGTGATAATCTATCCGGCGATAATTTCTTATGTAATCGTGGTTCCAGTTGTATTGGTAACCATAATAATAATTCCAGGAGTACGGACGCCATGGATGCCAGTAACTTGGATAATAACCCCATCTCCATGATGAATGCCATGCAACATAATTCGGAAGGAAAATAAACCTTATAAGTGGCCATGATGCAATCTGATAAGTTGTATAGACAGTTGTTTGGCCTCCAGCCCCTGTATATCCCGGATTCGGTGTTCCCCTGAGATTTGGGTCATCAAAATTAGGTTCAATGATGTAGTTCTTACCGTATAACTCTTCATCACCGGTAAGCTGGATCTGTACCTGCCCATTTGGAAAATGTTGAACAGTAAATACAGCAACGTCCTGATTCTGCACAGGACTTACTGCAACCTGAAGGACAATATTATGAACATCGCCATCGACATCATCGATAACCTTAATGTAGTCTATCAGGTTGTCACCATTGAGATCGAGATTATTGATGTTTGAATTTGGATCATTCAGACTCCTTTCAAAATCTTCAAGGGTTTTTGATTCCTGGAATAATTTCATAACCGCGAAAAGATTAAGATTATCCCCTGGCAAACCAAGGTAATCATTTTGATTATCCTGGGCCTTAAGCGCTGTACCCGTGGCAAATAATGCCGCAATAATTGATGTAATTATAAATTTTTTCATAAAATGTATTATTAAAAGAACAAGTTAGTACAAATTTGTAATAGCAAAACTTATACCAACTTTATTTTTAATTTTTTTTTGGTTGTTATTCATAAGAAACTTTTGAATTAGAAAGATGAATTTAACCAAAACAAAGCATTATCCGGTAATTAATTGTACTATTACGCGAAAATACTTTTAATCTGTGACTTACAGAATATCGGAATTTGTTATCTTATTAATAGAAAGGAAGGTAATATGTGTTTTTCAGCAGGAGCAAGTTTTGTTGGCGGAGTAATCATTGCAGGCTTTGGAGTTGCCACTGTCAGAGAAGTCCATAAGCCGGCCCAGCTGGTTTTTGCCAGTATACCTTTGTTTTTTGGTGTTCAACAAATATTGGAAGGTTGCCTGTGGTTAACATTGCCAGTTTCAGATTATGTTAATATTCAAAAGATTACTACTTATCTTTTTCTAATAATGGCTCAGGTTTTGTGGCCGGTATTAATACCAATCTCGGTTCTGCTGATGGAAAAAAATAAAAAAAGGATAATGATATTGCGGCTTTTGCTGGGACTGGGTCTTTCTTTATCATTATATTATGGTGTCTGCCTGTTATTGTTCCATGTAAAACCGCAAATAATTGGTTATCACATCGAGTATAATACTGATTTTCCTGATTCGTTTGCCATATTGGCTTTTCTGGTCTATCTCGTTGTAACTATCGCTCCGCTTTTTGTTTCAGGTGTTAAAAGAACTCATCTTCTTGGTATTCTGATGTTCATATCATGCCTTATAACAGTAATATTTTTCACCCAGTATCTGATATCCGTATGGTGTTTTTTTGCAGCATTGATCAGCATGGTAGTATTCTGGATACTCTCCGATGCAAAGAAAGAATTCAATTTGAAAAAGCTATCTTTAATAGGATTTAATTCTGCTGAGGTATCCCAAAAATGAAAAAGAATGAAGATTTCAGGCTATTTATTAGGTATATTATTCTTTTATGTAGTAACCAGTCTGAGTTTTAAACCTGAGAAGGAAGATATTGATGTTCACCGGTTATGGTCTGACTGTAAATTAAAATCCATAATATCTTATGAAGTTTTTGAGAGTGCTTTCCATGGATATCAGGAAATGCAGAATCTAAGGAAAAAGAACATTATTAGTATTATTGATTTTTCGAAGCCATCAACGGAAAAACGTTTCTTCGTAATTGACATTAATAACAAACAACTGAAATTTGAATGTTTTGTTGCCCATGGAAAAAATACAGGTGATAATTATGCACAAAGCTTTTCAAACCAGACGGGATCTTTGAAAAGTTCACTGGGATTTTTTCTTACTGGCGAGACATATTCAGGAGTTCATGGCTTCTCACTAAGGCTTGATGGTCTTGAAAAAGGTATTAATGACAATGCCAGGGCCAGGGAGATAGTTATCCATGGAGCTGAGTATGCAAGCGAGGAGTTTATTAAAAAGTACGGACGGTTGGGAAGAAGCTGGGGTTGTCCGGCCGTACCGGTAGAAATATCAAAAGAGCTAATATCCTATATATCGGGTGGAAGTTGCCTTTTTATATATGCCGATGACAGTTTTTACAAGAAAAATTCAGTTTTTATCAGGAAAAAATAAATCATATCTTTCCCTTTTCACACCTCACACCTCACACCTCTATCTCTCCTCAGCCGCGGAGGCTTCTTTGGCTACTTCCAGATTATGCCGGGCTTTTTCGGCAATTACATTGTCCTTGCTTTTGGTGAGTTGTTCAAGAAGTTCAATTGCTTTTTTCCAGTTTTTTTCAAAAATATATTTATTCGATTCAGTAAAAGTACTTCCCGTATAAAGTTGTTGTGAATCCTGTACAATCTGAGGGTAAAACTTAGCTACATAATCCTGTCCCGCCTGAAATGCCAGGCTAGCTATCTCCCTGTCTGCTCTCGGGATAGTCGGAAGCAAAATATACAACCCCGACAAAGTGGATCTTGGTAAGTAATTTGCAGATTGGTCAACCTCGCTTCGGTTTATAAGGTCACCTTCCGATGAATAGAGCGATAAAAAAAACCTGGTGTTCAGTAAGAAATTTATAGTAAAATATTCTCTCCCGTAATCGTCATTAACAACAGTATCCTGTTCGAAAAAAATATTCACAGAATCAAGTGTCAGCATCAGGTTTGAATTGTATCTGGCGCATACTGCACTAATAGTATCAACAGGGAGCAGAGTTGTAAGAAGTCCTTCCTCAACGCTCCTTCTCAGGGTATCTGCTACAATGAATTTAAATGAACTGTCATTTGAAAACGATGATAAACCGTCTAGAAAGTTCATCACTCCTGTATTGTAAGAATGCATTTCGTTTTTAGCAACATTAGCTGGCTGCATGTAATCGAAAAGATTTACAAATACGATATCATGCTTACTATGCTGAAGTATGATCTCAGGGTCAATTCTCTTACCTATGTATACCATTCTGATACATGAAGAAAGAAAAATAACCATAGCTGCTGAAAGTAAAATCCTGATAAATACTTTCATTTTTTTCTGATAATACAGTTTGACAATTATATACTACAAATAAAAAACAATAACGTAAATGTTATAAGATCATTGTCCAAAATACTTACAATCAGCCATGAATACAGTCAATTTGCTATGTGCTTTTCATAATTTTCATCTAACCGGTAATTAAACAACTGGTAATTATTAATGTTCGTCTTATATCCATGAGGAATTCAGGCCACACAGCTCCAAAAAAATGGTATTATCGTCATATACGATCAGAACTGAATAATTAGACATTTAGAATTATTAAATTCTTAAATTTGTAACGCACCATTAACTATTAATAATATGAAGGAACTTGTACGTTGCCGGCCATGTGGATTTGTAATTGAATCTGATAAACTTGGAGATGTCTGCCCGGCTTGTGGAATGCCAAGGAAAGTTTTTGAACCGTATAGGGAAAGAGTTTCCCGTAACAGGTTAATATTACTCAATTTTGATCTTCATCCAATAGCTATTCATCTTTCTCAGGCGCTTGTTATAGCAATCCCCATGTTAGTGATTGTGACAATTTTTTTTAAACAATTTCAACCTGAAATATTGAAGAGTGTTTTAGTTTTTTCCGTTTTTATATTTCCATTCACTCTTGTTCTTGCAATCATAACAGGAATGATTGACGGGCTGACCAGGTTCAAGACTCTTGCAACTCCTATTTTAAGGGTTAAGATAATTTTCAGCCTGATAATTCTGTCCATTTCAATTGCATTATTTTTTATAGCTCCGGTTGAAAAACTGTATATACTTACAATTGTACTAAGCATATTAGCACTTGGTGCTGGTTTCCAGCTCGGTTTGTGGGGTAAGAAGCTGATTAATGTGATTCTTCCCGGTTCATATCCTCAAAAGAAAGGCAGTAAAACACCTCAGCAGACTCAGCCTGAAGTGAATAAGGAGTGAGCCGGAGAACGGCATGGAATCGCTCTCCAGATGGAATTAAGCTGCATTACGTTCAACAGGGATGATATCAATATCGACTATCTTTGTTTGACGAAGTATCTTCATATTTGTTGTTCTTGATATCAGCTTACTGCCTATTAAATGTTTTGTCAGATCAACAGACTGGGTTATTGTTCCACCATCAAATTCGATGATGATATCTCCTTCATGGAGGTTTGCTCTCGAAGCAGGAGAGGAATTTTCCAAACCGATGATCATCAGTCCTTTCTTAGAACTCAGCCTGTAAAAATTTTTAATCCTGGGATGAATTTCGATTTCATGTGTCATTAATCCCAGGAAAGCCTTTGTTACCTTTCCTTCGCTTATCAGGTATCTGGCAATCTCTTTCGCCGAGTCAATCCCGATTGAAAAGCTTAGACCCTGGGCAATGGGAATTATTGCCGTATTAATTCCGATGGCTTCTCCTTCAGTATTGATCATTGGCCCTCCTGAATTACCCGGATTCATTGCGGCATCTGATTGCAGAATATCATCAATCAGTTGTCCTCCGGGTGTTCGCATCGTTCGTCCGATACCGCTAAGAACACCAACTGAAACTGAATGCTGATAACCTAATGGATTCCCTATTGCAATTACTAATTGCCCAATCTTAAGATCCCCTGAAACTCCAAGTTTTACCGGAGTATAGCCGCTGCCGAATATTTTTATAATTGCAATATCTGTATCCCTGTCCGAACCTATAATCTCACCTGAAAATTCATTTCCATCCAACAATGTAACATTTAGCCGGTTTGAATTTTCTATTACATGAGCGTTCGTAAGTATGAGTCCGTCACTTGAAAAAACAAAGCCTGACCCTGTACCTGTAAGTCTTTCTTTCCCCGATATAAGGGAATATTTGTCTATTTTAACTACTGCATTCTTAGCTTTATCGACTGCAGTAACTATTATTTCAGAAAATACATCCATATTACCTCCCTGTTTAATATGTAATAAATAGCAATATTGAAGCCAAAAAAATATTGTAACATTCAATTAATTCTAAATTGCTGTATCTGACAAAGAAACAGTGTGTTATCATGTCTTTTTGTTCCCTGCGTCAAATTGTCTGATGAGGTAACAAAATGGCATATTGGACTGCTTATTAGCTTAAATATTGGAATGGAACATCTTGACTTCATTGACACCCGGAGCGCTCTGCGTCTTAGTTAGTATAAGTTTTACAGCTTTGAGATGAAAAATGATAACTTTAAGTCCAAATTTTATCCATGAAGGCAGTAAGCATTAAGGAACTCAAAGAAGAGTTAACGAATTGTACTCCAAAAGAATTACGGGATCTGTGCCTTCGGCTCGCAAAATTCAAAAAGGAGAATAAGGAATTAATTACTTATCTTTTGTTTGAATCATCGGATGAGGAATTATATATACAAAATATCAAGAGGGAAATTGATGAGCAATTTCTATTGATAAACAGAAAAAGTCATTATTTGATCAAAAAAAGCTTCAGGAAGATTTTACGCACTATCAGGAAATACGGCCGGTATTCACAGAAGAAGGAAACAGAAGTGAAATTATTAATATACTTTTGTAAAAAACTCAGGAAATTCACTCCTTCCATCAAACAGAATTCGGGTCTTGAAAATTTCTACCACAGACAAATTGATGCGATAAGTAAAAAGATAACTTTTCTGCATGAAGACCTGCAGTTTGACTATGGCACGGAATTGAAAACACTTATGGATTAATTTTGTTTAGTATTCAGTAAAGATTATGATATGAAGGCAATGCTGCTAAATTCTGTTACTGACCTTGATTATAATGACAAGCCTTTGAAATTTAGTGACATACCAAAACCCATACCTTCCGACTATGAAGTTCTGATAAAAGTTATGGCTTGTGGTGTATGCCACACAGAGCTTGATGAGATTGAAGGGCGGACTCCACCTCCGGGGTTTCCTATAGTCCCGGGGCACCAGGTTGTCGGAATAATAGAAAGTACCGGAAGAAAGGTTTCAAAGCTGAAGCCCGGAGACAGGGTAGGTGTGGCATGGATATTTTCATCCTGCGGTACATGCAGCTTTTGCTTGTCGGGCTATGAAAATTTATGTTCAGGATTTTTGGCAACAGGCAGGGATGCCAACGGTGGTTATGCCGAATACATGACTGTGGCAGAATCTTATGCATACCCTATTCCTGAAGTTTTAACAAGTGTACAGGCGGCCCCTTTGCTATGTGCAGGAGCGGTAGGATACAGGTCCCTCATGCTCTCTGGTCTTAAAAACGGAGGGTATTTAGGTCTTACCGGATTCGGCGCTTCAGCTCATCTTGTACTTCAGATGGTGCAGGCGAGATTTCCACGGACAAAGATTTTTGTATTTGCCAGGAGTGAAAGCGAAAGAGCTTTTGCCAGAGATCTGGGAGCATTCTGGACTGGAGAGAGTTCAGAACGGCCTTCTGAAAAACTGGATTGTATAATTGACACAACTCCGGTCTGGACCCCTGTTATAGAAGCTCTTGGGAATCTTAAGCCCGGAGGAAGACTGGTTATTAATGCCATAAGAAAAGAAGCAACTGATAAGAATCAATTATTAAATCTCAGTTATTCTGAACACCTCTGGATGGAAAAAGAAATAAAAAGCGTTGCAAATATTACACGAAGAGATGTAACTGAATTCCTTGATCTGGCAGCTGAAATACCGATAATTCCTGAAATCAGCGAATATAAGCTTTCTGATGCCAACATTGCGCTTCTTGAGTTGAAGAGGAGAAAAATCAGAGGGGCAAAGGTCCTTGTGATGCATTAACGCGAAATTTATTCCACTATTCTGATATCGACAGAAGATTTCCGTCAGGGTCTTTGAACCAGGCAACTCTTGTACCTGCTGGTGTTGTCCATATACCTGACTCATCCTGTTCAATCATTGAATATCTCTCTAATACGATCCCCCTTTCATTCAGAATTTTAACTGCAGAAACAATATCAAACGTTTCCCAACCAAGAATGGTAAATGGCTGAGGAGTTAATTTATCAACAAATGAGATTCTCAGGTGTGCCCCATTTCCATCAAATTCAATCCCGTAATTATCTTCTGATAATAATTTCAGTCCTAGTTTTTCCATATAGAACTTACGGGCAGTGGCGGGTTGTGTGGTAGATACGAATGCTTTTAGTCTCTGATTAGTAAGCATAATATCGAATTTAATGATGAAAGAACCTTATAGTGATGTACTGAAATAAAATTGTTAAGGAAATCGATTTTCATGCAAAGTTTATTTCATTAACGAGAGTTACAACAATCAGCCCTTTATTATGTTTAGTTATCAGAATAATTCTGCTGTGAAATTTTCAACATCGTTTTATTTATCTACTATGTAAGCAAATGAGCAGAAAAGTTTTTTTGTGTATGATTATGAAATGAATTACTTTTGAAATATGTTGAATGAAAAAGAATATATCAGGATTATTAATTTAAGGTCAGTCTTTATGCTGGCTATTGTCCTGTTTGGATTCATGTTCTTCAGTAATTCCTTCGAAAATAAATCTGGTATAGCCAATAATCCTGTATCTACTCATATTTCTATTAGTGTAAATACTGCAGTTCCAGGGCAGTTTATCCGTTTGTATGTTTTTCAAAAAACATGGATAGTTAACAAGGATAACTTTAATCTTCTTGGATTTAACAGAAATACACTGTATGATAACAAATTAAACTGTAATAAAATCTCTTATCTGAAGCAGTTAAGACTTGGTTCCAATGAAATACCCCACTTCCTTCTGCGTTATCATCTGTTCTCTGCCGAGACTGATGAACCTCCTCTTTTAGGTTAATTCACTTATCTGTGTTTCAACAGATAGTTATCATTTTATACAATTAACTTAAAATCAAATATTATGAAAAGCTTAATATATTTTTTTATATCAATTTTTGTTGTTATAACACTTACTTCTGCAATTCAGAAAACAACAATAAGTAATAAAACTCTTACTCTTCAACCGACTCAGGAAAATGTTGATTTGCCCTTATTAAGAAAGTCGGCAGACATTATTTCTTCAAGGCTGAGACTTTACGGTCTAAGCTCTTTTGAAGTCAAAGTCTTGCCTGACAGGGGACAGATAAAAATTGAATTGGCTGATAATACCTACATTTCAGAAATAGAAGGGTTTGTCGCATCAAAAGGCGAGCTGGCCTTTTATGAAACATATACACAGAGTGAGATTAAAGATATGCTGAAATCTGACAATCCTCTTTTTAAGTTGTTAAATCATAATAAGGAAGCAAAACCTTCTGATCCGAGAATAGGTTGTTCTGTCACTGACAACAGGACAGAGGCTGAAAAGTACATCAGAGCAGCTAATACTCTTAAGAATTGTAAGCTGGTATGGGGTAAAGAGTCAAAAAAATCGGGATTCTGTTTATTTGCATTAAAGACAAACGATAATGGTGACGCTTTTTTGATGAAGTCGGATGTTGATTCTGTGAAAATTGCAATCACACCTGGCAGTAATGAACCAAAGATTCAGATCAGATTAAAACCGGCTGCATCAAAAGTTTTTGAAGATGCCACAAGGAAAGACCTTTATAAATCGATTGCCATTGTAATAGATGATAAGGTATACTCGTGGCCTGTTGTGCAAAATGTAATTGAAGGAGGAGCAATTGAAGTTACAGGCGATTTTTCTGAACAAGAGGTAAAATACTTACCTGCCGTTTTTAACACAGCTCAACTTCCGGTAACATTTAAAATTCTTAAATAATAATAATTACTACCTAAGAATGAGGCTGTACATACGACGGCCTCATTTTTTTTGAACATTACCTATCTTTTATATAAAATTCCCGAACAAAAAAACTCAATTCTGGTTACTATATTGTTAAAAATCGGATACACAAAATTGTTCTTTTTGTAATATTCTATATTTAGTCAGAAAATGAGAAAAATTATTTTTCAGATGTTAATTTCACTTGACGGATTTTTTGAAGGTCCTGAAAGGGAGATAGACTGGCATAATGTGGATGATGAATTTAATAATTATGCTGTTGATTTCCTGGAAAGGGTAGATACCCTTATGTTTGGAAGGGTTACTTATGAACTTATGGCAAGCTACTGGCCCACAGAGACAGCTGTTACAAAAGATCCTGATGTAGCTGCTAAAATGAACAGTCTGACAAAGATTGTATTTTCAAAGCAGCTGAAAAATGCAGAATGGAATAATACCACATTAATAAAAGAAGATATTGCTGAAAATGTTGATAGAATGAAACATTCCACAGGCAAGGATATTGCAATATTCGGAAGTTCTGATTTAGCTCTGGCTCTTATGTCATCAGGATTAATTGATGAATTGAACATAATCATAAATCCTGTGATATTGGGAAGAGGGAAAACATTATTCAGAGGTATAAACAGAAGGTTGAACCTGGAACTGCTTAAAACCAGGATTTTCAGGTCAGGTAATGTGTTACTCTCTTATGCTCCCTTGACTAATTAACCTGACATAAGGTCTGCGTCTTGTCCTCTCCGAAAATAAATCCAGATGATTAAATCCCATTAGATAAGAATTAACATTAAAGTTATTAAGCAAACCGCAATACTTTACAGACGGACAGCTTTGAATTATAAAAACCGAGTGATTTTTATCTTCAGCTTCCAAACACTTTTTTAAGTAATTCAGTCGTCCTGGCCATTGGATCTTTACGGATTTTTAATTCTTCTTTTGCAATCATTACAAAGAGACCATCTATAGCCTTTTGTGTAACATACTGAGTAAGATCAGGATTCATCTTTCTTACAAGTGGGATCTTGTTATAGATTGTGATAAGATCACTCCAGTATTTTGTGGCATTTACATTATCAAGCGAAGTTTTAATGACAGGACTGAATTTTTCAATAAGTTCAGGTGAGGTTGTATTCTTTAGGTAGATCGTAGCAGCATTATCTGCGCCTTTCACAATAGATATTGCATCTTTTACTGTCATACCCTTTATTGCGGCTATAAAAATAGGTTTTGCCTCATTTGCTGCTTTTTCAGCTGCCCTGTTCATTGATACATTAAATTCATCTACTTTATTTCCCATTCCGATTGCCCTGAGTTTTGACTCCATCTCCTTTGCCTCCTGTGGAAATGGAATTTTTATTTCAGGATTGCCCCAGTAGCCATTAATTACAGCAACAGTTTTCACACTTTCCCCGGTGCCATTTACCAGTGCTTCTTTAATTCCATCAGCTGCGTCCTTTTCAGACAGACCTTTGCTTTTGGTATTTAGAAATTTTTTAGCGTCTTTTAAGAACTGACCATCAACATATTGTACACTTAATATCGCAATGATAACAAGGAAATAAATTTTTTTCATATAACGGTTTTTAATATTGGAACTCCTGGTGCAAATATCCTGCCAGAAATACAGAACGCAAAACCAGGTTAAAGATTGTCGGCAGACAGATATTTTGAAATTAAGGCAAGAAGCTGGTCCTTTTTAAATGGCTTTGAAATATAATCATTGCTTCCGGCGTTAAATGCCTTAAGCATTTCATTACTTAATGCAAAGGCAGTCTGAGCAATTATTGGCAGGGAAGGCCGAAATTCTCTTATTTGCTTAATAGCCTCATAGCCATTCATTACTGGCATTTTGATATCAATAAGTAAAATATCGATCAGATTATTGGTTTGGCATATTTCAACAGCCTCTTTGCCATTAATTGCACGCAGAATATTTGCTTCCGTCCCTTTTAATATTTCTTTTATATACAAAAAATTGAGTTCGTCATCTTCAGCAACTAAAATTGTCACATTATTCAGATCCTTTATACTTTTTGTTTTATTTTTGCTAAGAGTATTATCTTCATATACAGGCTCGTAATGTATTGTGAAGAAAAATCTTGAACCTTTACCAGGTTCTGATTCAATCCATATTCTGCCTTTGAGTAAATCAACATTACCTTTACAGATGGCAAGACCTAAGCCAACTCCCTCATATAATCTTACTGTATCCTGTTCTACTTTATTGAATCGATCAAATATTTTTTCATGCAGTTGCTTATCAATACCTATTCCTGTGTCTTCAATACAAAACTCCAAATCGTCGTTTACCAGAGAATAGCTTAACCTTATATGCCCTTTCTCTGTGAATTTTATTGCATTGTTCAGAAGGTTATTCAGTATCTGCCTTACTTTTAAATCATCTGTAAGTATTAAGCTTTGCTGGTCGGGAAGACCTTTTTCAATTGAAAATACAATGTTGTTATTTATCAGAACCTTAAAAGACAGATATATCTCATCTAATAACTTATTGAGATGCACCCTCTTCTTATTAAGATTGATATTGCCTGTTTCAATTAAAGAGATATCGAGGACTTCATTAACTATATTAAGCAATTGATCCGAACTTTTTGAAATCAATGAAAGATATTCGTTTCTTTCTGTTTCAGAGGTATTTTTATCTTTTAGCAACTCAGAAAAACCGATGATGCTGTTCATTGGAGTACGAATCTCATGTGATATGTTCTGAAGAAACGCTGTTTTCAATCTGTCGCTGTCTATTGCCCGTTGTTCGGCATTTCTTATTTTAGCCAGATGACTCTTTAATAAATAATAAAACAATAGGGCGGTAATTAACACATAGATCCAACCTTTAAAAGTCTGTATTCTGGTTAACAGATCAGGTTCTTTTACAAAGTAGTTAAGTACTTTGTCGGAAAATATAATCCAGACCCCTCCAATAAGTATATAGGCTGCAATAATTCTATATTCAAATTTTAATTTTTGCATCTCTGGTATTCAGTTTGTATCCGCATTTTTTTAATCCAGACGCTCATCAAATATCAAATCTGAACAAAGATACGAACGTCTGAGGTTGTTACAAGCTATAAATTTATTACCAAATTAATGAAAATCTTAGAATTATGAAATATTAATATACTGAATCAGGCATTTATTATACAAGAAAGATTGCCAAAGGGGAAACATCTGATTGTTTAGACGCGGCAACGTGAAGAGGCAGGTTTATTTACATCCGTATGGAATTTTTAAACGTATTTAAAAATGCAGGAAGCAATATCTTCAGGAATTGCTGAAAAGATACCTGGATTATATACCATTCATCCTCTCAAAGGCTTTCTGCAAATCCTCTGGTCCGGCTTTAGTCATAGTCTCACTAAATCCAGAGGAAATCTCATTCTTCCCCAGTAGCAATTGCATAAAAACAGCTTCGATAAAATCCTCTACAGGAGGAGCGTAGTTATGAAGTCCTTTGCCTCCAAGATCAGTATTAAGTGCTGGGGGGATCACTTCAATAACTTCAATATTTTTCTGTTTCAGAGAGTGCCTGAGAGATAGAGTAAATGAATGTAAAAAGGCTTTTGATGCAGAATATACCGGCATTCTCACGAGAGGTACAAAGGATAGGCCGGAAGTAATATTCATAATTGTATTCAGCGATTTAAGCTTAATAAAAAGGGATGCCAGATGAATGGGTGCTTCAATATTTATTGCAATTTCTTCTTTTGCCCTTTGAAAAAAATCGGAGTCAGAAACTGACATCCTTTGCTGAATGCCGGCGTTATTTATGAGTACATTAAGATCAGTGTGTTTCTCCGAGATCCAGTTAAAAAGATCTTCTCTTCCTTCTGCTTTTGAAAGATCAGCTCTTCGTGTCACAACTAAGGGATATTTTTCAGAAATTTCTTTTAAAAGAGATTCTCTTCTGCTACAGATAATTACAGTATTATTCTCTTTAATAAATCTCTCGGTAAGGCCCAGGCCAAGGCCTGAAGCACCACCGGTGATTAATATTTTATTATTTGAAATTTTCATGTAGTAAAATTAAAGCTTTCGAAGGCTTTGTCAATTGATTGTGCCATGTCGATATCAAGTTGGGTAATTCCGTTAGCACTGTGAGTATTCAGATTGATTGTTACACTATTATAAACATTGCTCCATTCCGGATGATGATCTGCTTTTTCAGCTTCCAGTGCTACAACAGTCATGAATGAAAATGCATTTACAAAGTTTTTGAATTTAAAATTTCTTGATATATGCTTTCCATCAAATGACCAGTTCTTTAGACTTAACTTAAGTACTTCTTCAACTTCGGACTTTGAAAGTGGCTTCATTATTATGTTAATTTTTAATTAATAGCTTGCGTAATATCTGTGTTGACTGGTGTAGTAATCTTATTGGGTTCTAAGTCACCATTTTATTATTGGTTAAGATTGCTATATGCTCTTCCCGCAATTGCTTTGCTTTTAATCAGCATATTTGTTATTGAATCTTCATTTTCGTGGTGATAAATATATGTTGGTATTTTAGTATGCCCGATATTTATTCCAGCCTTCTTAGCCCTGTCAAACAAATCCGCATCTGTTCCAAGAATAATTCTCCTGAACCCTTCAAGATGAAGCAGAACACTTCTTTCAACCACGAAAGTTCCGCCGATAACACATTCCGCAAGGTTTATAACCTTTTTATAATCAAACCTGTCGGGAACAAATGGATTCCCAAGAATTTTTGCTCCCCCATGTAAAAATTTTATTGAAGGATCCTGAATCAGTACAGCTTTTCTTGATTCCAGATGAATCGGGTGATACTCGTCATCGGAATCAAGAAAAGTAATAAACCTGCCCATTGAGGCACTTATTCCGGCATTCTTGGAAAGAGCTTCACCGCTATGGGCTTTTCTGATATATCTCATATTGCGATGTGAAGAAATATAGGGGAGGATCTTTAAATAAGTGTCATCAGTGCTCTCATCATCTATTATTATTGCTTCCCAATCGGTTTCGGTTTGTGAAATCAATGAGTCAAGAGCCCTTGTCAATATCTGTGCCCTGTTGTATGTTGTTACAACTATCGAAAAATATGGTTGGTGTGATAGCTTTGAGTTATTCTCTGAATCGTGATATAGTTCCATGTTTATATATTTGAATTTATAAGATAAACACAGATTTTCTCCTATTGTTTAGTCTGATCTTTCTTAATACCGACTACAAAAGTATTTACCTGATATTCATTATTATATATTTTCTTTGATGGAACATCAAATCGAAGTTCTTTCAATTCTTCTCCATTCCTTAAACACATTTTTCTTGAAAATCTGTTGATAAACCAGGCTATATACACCCTCCATTAGTAGTAATATATATCCAAAACGCCTGTATCTTCTTGGTGATTCATAAACCACAAGGTTATTAAAGAAATGAAGTTTCCCGATTTTACGAAGTCTCCTGAAAAAATCAGAGTCCTCACCATGTACTATATTAATGTTATAACCACCTGCTTCTCTGAATGAGTGAGCTCTGACAATCTGGCATTGCCCTCCGCATATTGGAACCTTTGTTGTGAAGCTAAACTGTACGATCTTGTTAAACAGGAAATGAAATATTTTATCTTTCAATATTGTCTCATCTGGGAAAATACTCAGACGGGGAGCTCCTCCTATGATTTGATTATTCCGGAATACCAAAAAAACCTCTGATAAAAAGTTATGCGGATCTTTAAGCACGGTGTCGGCATCACAAAAAATAAACAGATCGCCGGTGGCTGTCTCTGCACCTGAATTTCTTCCGTTAGCTATTGTTTTTGGTGCATCTGAGTAATCACTGACAACTATTGCACCCTTTTTTTGTGCTATTTCAATGGTTTTGTCTGTACTATGACCATCAGAGACAATAATCTCATAGTCATAATTTTTGTCTACCTGGTTTATATTATCAATCAGAGCAGCTATTCTTTTTTCTTCATTTAATGCAGGGATTATGAAAGAGACCTTAGTCTTCATATCGTCCATAATAATCCAAGGTATGAAGTGAATGTGTTATCTTTAGACACAGTATGACCAAACGAAAAAATGAAGTGAAATTTTTCCGAAGGATTAATTGATCCTCCCATGTTAAAGCCGGTTCCCGGTTTAGTGTTTTTTGAATCAGCAGAATGGAAGTATAGTTCGCCACCCAGTGTTATTGTATTTGAAAAGTCATATTGTATTTCCCAGCCTGAAAAGATCCAGTTTTTATTTCCCTGCCCCGGATTTATCCAATAACCACCGCCTCCATACGTGGTTAACTTTCCCCACGATTTTTGAATCCAAACCGGGAGATAGATTTTCGCTTTCCCGTCACTGAATTCATTGTTTTTTACCGTAGGCATTTCAATAATAGGGAAGGTTCCGATCTGAGGCATGTTGTCTGTTTCCTGTATGAAGCGGAACTTTACTCCAAGTTCGGTGTCGGCATATCCAAAATCTGCGCCATTGTGACCCGAATAAGTATAATTCATTGGTAATAACAGATGTACCTGAACATTTGGTATCAGGCCATAATTCAATTCAAGGTGTGGGGAAGTTCCCGACCATACTCCAGCATGGAAGCTGTTTATTGACGAAATATAATACTCCCAGTGTTTAAACTTAACTGGTTCAGGATCGTCCGTATCAAATGGTGGTCCGGCATAAACTAATTGTATATTAAATAAAAGGAAGATAACTACAAAGACTTTATATTTCTTATATGTTGACACCATAGATTAGTTGTTGATGTTTTCTGAGATTTTTGAATCAGCCGAAAATCCTCCTGCACCATATATAAGAATGTAAATAAGAAGCAATGTCATCGCAAAATCCGTCCGGTATTCATGCGCCCATGGCCAGATACCCTTGTGAACCAATATTGGAATTTTAGTGGTTATAAAGGCAGTTATCATTATGATAATTAAAGGTATCGTGGCCAACCTTACAAGAAAACCAATTATAATCAGACTTCCGCAGATAATCTCAAAGGTGCCTGCAAAATATGCCCAGAAAGCAGGATCGCTGAATCCAATGCTTAAAAACCTACCAGTTCCCAGAAGATCAGGGAATAAAAATTTTTGTACTCCTTCAGTCAAAAATATCAGTCCGACAGTAAGCCTTACCAATATTGCCCTGTTATCGTTCTCAGTTCTAAGGATATTTGCACTAAACCTTTTTAAAGTTTTCATCGTAAAATAGGGATAGGATTGAATTATTTATTTTCCATTATAAATAATTATAACAAGCAATAATAGCTTTTGTTTAAACATTGTTTATCATTTAAAACGGCACAAGCGACCTGTTTATAATGAAACATAGGTACCAGCTTCTTTTTTTTTATGACTATCGGGAATCAAGCATATAGGATCATAAATCGCTTGAAAATCAATTTATTTACCCCAGCCCCAACCTTGCTCTGCCGTAGCGGCTACGCGAAGGCGAGGGGGGTGTAAATTGATTTTCTTCGCTCCCCGTGGGGTCGGGGTAAACGAAGAAAATCAATGAATTCATATGGCTGATTCCCGAAACTCATTTTTTTTTAATCCAATGAATTGATGTGATTCTTTAGATTTGTATTGTCAGTGTATGTCTTCATATTTTATTGTAAATTCGTATTTATGGAAAAACTGTTTCGCATATTAGAGATCACTGAAGTGCTTGCTGAGGATATTGCATCAAAGGAATATAGCCCACACTTACATGATTTTGAAGAGTTAATTATAATAAGTAAAGGGAGTCTTACACATTATATCGATTTTAAGGTTGAGGTTTTGATTGCCCCTTTTGCCTGCTATATTTCTATGGGAAAAATGCACAGGATTGTACCGGAAAAGGACCTTAGAGGTTGGGTAATAAATTATAAAACTGAATTTATACCTGATTCAAAACTAAATTTCTACTCCAATTTTTTTACATTCACAAATATTCCCCTTTCAACAGGCCCCTGTCTTGACAGATTTATTAATCTTTGTCAGATCATCTATTCCGAATACAACCACGAATTGATTGAGCTCACAACTATCAGACATCTGGTGAATGGTCTTTTATCGATGGTGGAAGCTGAACAGAAACGAAACATACCTGTTGAAAATGAGATAAAAAATTCTCAATCTGCTGTTTTTAACAATTTTCTGAGGATACTGGAAGATAATTTCCGACGCGATGAGGGCGTCTCTTTCTATG
Organism: Bacteroidales bacterium UBA1797; assembly: GCA_002319885.1. GTDB lineage: Bacteria > Bacteroidota > Bacteroidia > Bacteroidales > VadinHA17 > LD21. Next base: position 22,691 of record DCFT01000129.1, on the reverse strand, counting down.
CTGACAAAATGAACATGTCGGAGCGGAACCTGAATATTATCTGCAAAAACAATTTTCAGAAAAGCGTATCGGAAATTATTGAAACACGTAAGCTTATTGAAGCTAAACGAATGCTTTTGTATACCGACAAGACAGTTTCAGAAATAGGTTATGAATTGGGATACAATGAAAAATCCTACTTTACACGGGTATTCCATTCAAGGATGGAAATAACACCTACCAGATTCAGGGAAATGTCAAAGAGCATGTTTGCCTAAAACTACCACCCCTTTTCCAAAAACTGTTACTACTGGCTTAACACGATCCCTTAAATTTGCATTGTTGAATTATTGTATTATTCTGAAGAGTTAATTATTGGAAACTATTTACATAAAACAAAATGAAAATGGAAACAAAAGGGAAAACAAAGTGGACTATTGACTTGTCGCACAGTAAAATAGGTTTTAGGGTGAAACATCTTATGATATCAAATGTACAAGGCACTTTCAGACAATTCGAGGGGCAGGTGATAACTGATGGGGATGATTTTTCTACCTCTGTCATATCCATATCAATTAATTCAGCATCGGTAGATACTGAAATTGCAGACAGGGATACCCATCTTAAAAGTGCCGATTTTTTTGATATTGCAAATTATCCAAAGATCACTTTTGAGGGAAAAGGGTTAAAGGATCTTGGTGATGACATGTACGAACTCAGAGGTGATCTCACCATAAAGGGAGTAAAAAAAGAGATTGTTCTGTCGGTGGAATATGGAGGTTTAGTTACTGATCCATGGGGCAATGTAAAAGCGGGTTTCTCCATCACAGGAAAAATAAACAGGAAAGAATGGGGATTGAACTGGAATGTTGCCCTTGAGGCCGGCGGTGTTCTTGCTGGTGAAGAAGTTAAAATTATCTGTGATGTTGAATGGGCAAAATCTGCGAACTGATATTTTTAAGGAATTATAAGATGTTCCTAAAAATGGAAAAACAATGAACCAGAGAAAACTTAAAGATTTATTTGAATCCCACGAAAGCACAGACCCAATGCCTGTGCTTTTCGTTGGACATGGAAATCCGATGAATGCAATTGAGGAAAATGAATTCGTACTCAACTGGAGAACGCTTGGAAGATCGATTCCCCGTCCCAAGGCAATTCTTTGCATCTCTGCTCATTGGGAGACAAACGGTACTTTTGTTACTGCAATGCCTAGGCCGTCTACTATACATGACTTTGGAGGATTTCCACAAAAATTATATGATGTGCAATATCCTGCTCCGGGCTCTCCTGAATTAGCCTTTGAAGTGAAACATAACGTTATGTCAGCAACCGTTGGTCTGGATGAAAAATGGGGACTTGATCATGGTTCGTGGAGTGTTATCAGAAACATTTATCCGGAGGCAGATATTCCGGTAATTGAATTGAGTATGGATTACAATCTTACTCCTATGAAACATTATGAACTTGCAAAGGAACTGGTACAATTCAGAAAGAAGGGTATTTTGATAATTGGCAGTGGTAACATCGTGCACAATCTGCGGATGATATCATGGGAACATGCGAATGAACCGGAATTTGGATTCGACTGGGCGCTCCGGGCCAATGAGATATTTGAATCGCTGATTCTTGACAATAATCTTAAAGACCTTATCAATTACCATGCTCTGGGAAGGGAAGTACAAATGGCTGTACCCTCACCCGATCATTTCATTCCATTACTTTACGCTCTTGCACTGAAAAGAGAAAATGAATCAACTCTATTTTTTAATGATAAATTAGTGATGGGTTCATTATCAATGACATCCATGAGGATAGGCTAATTATCAGGATCTCAACCTGTTTCTATCAGATCTGATCGACTGTAAGATATAATGAATTCCGTGGATTCGGGTTAATAGTAATAACGGAAATAAAAGCTTATCTTTGAAAAAATTCGGCCGACTGGAAAAAATTAACAAACCAATTATTAATTTATGGGTAGATCACAGGAAACATCAAACAAAAAAGAAGTAAAAAACAAAAAGGATAAAAAGAGAAAAGATAAGGAGAAGAAGAGACTTATCAGGAAAGAGAGTGGGAAAAGCAGCTTTGCTGATATGATTGCCTATGTTGATGAATATGGCAAGATTTCATCAACACCTCCCGATCCAAACAAGAAAATTGAGGTTGAAGTTGAAGATATTGAGACCGGAGCCCGGAAAAATTTACCCTCAGCCAAAGCTAGTTATATAAGAAAAGGAGTTGTGACCTTTTTCAATGATTCAAAAGGCTTCGGATTCATACGAGATATGGAGAATAAACAAAGTGTTTTTGTTCATGCCAATAATCTCCAGGAATTAATCAAAGAAAACAATATAGTCACTTTCGAAATAGGAAAAGGGCCAAAAGGACTGACTGCTTTAAACGTTTGTCTGTTTAAGGAAGAGAAGTTATAATCTTTTCCCCACTGCAAATTCAGGTTACTTTCTTTGTTATGCCACAAAGTCCCGGCTCCCCGGGGCACTGGGTAAAAATTGCTCTTATGTCAGCCATTATATCATAAACCGTTGAATCACGTTCACTGGTGACGGTAAAGCCAAACTTATAAATCAAACAAGGTTTGTCAATTATCCTGATAAAACATTTGTGTTTACAGAATGTCTTTATCATAGATATGAACCTTTTTCAGTGATTAAAATAAACAATTATGTCAATTCCGTGTTCTTACATCAATGATTGACTTGTCATTAAATATGAAACTTACTTATGATGCCTCCCGCATACGGGAAATGTCAGTCTTTCTAAGGGTAGTCAATTCCTTAGCTAACCTTAACATTTTTTACTCACCTTATCTATGAATTAGTTATGAATAGTATATTAAAAAAGATAACATCCATTACCTTTTTACTGGTATTGTCATTTAGGGTATTTGCTCCTGTCAGTAAAACCATTGCAGTGTTCAGTGCACCTCCGGTAAAACCATATATAAATCTTATTCACGCAATAGGTATGGTCGAAACCCAGTTTGATACTCTTGCTTATAACCCTCTCGAAGAGGCCGTTGGCTACTTTCAGATCCGTCCGATACGTTTGATGGACTATAATAACAGAACAGAAAGCAACTATTCAATGAACGATCTGTACTCTTATAAAATTTCAGAGAAGATTTTCCTGTATTATGCCACCGAAATCGGACCATACGACTTTGAGCGTATTGCCAGAACCTGGAATGGTTCAGGTAGTGGTACCAATTTGTACTGGGAGCAGGTTAAGAAATTTCTGTAGTTAAAAATAAAAAATCGTAAGAAAAAAGAGGCTCGGCAAATTTCTATTGTTTAATAACACCATTATGTCCTGTAAGGATATATTTAAACGTGGATGGATCGGGGAGAGTTTTTATTGATTCTGACTGCTGAAGGGTGTTCATATTAAATTTATCGGTAAAGGGTTCATATTTCCCATCCTTAATTGTAAGATTGTCTCCGGAAACGAGGTAGTCACTTCCAACTATATAACATGACGACCCTGGTGTATGACCGGGCGTAAATAATATTTTTATTTTCAGACCATCGATAGTCAGTGTATCCTTATCATTAAGCGTCGTATAAGGTCCGTATTTCCATTTTGTTTTAGAATACTTAAATTTTCCAGTTGTTCCGTTAATCATTTGTACTTCATTGTGGTGCATATAAATAATTGCATTTTTAAACAGACTGATTGAACCGATATGATCCCCATCGGTATGAGTAAGAAGTATTGCAGCGATCTTTTTAGGTTTTATTCCCAGTCTGGTCAGACCATTATTAATGTTTTTCTTGGCAATACCGGCATCTATCATTATATAACCGTTTCTCCCTTTGAAGATATATGCATTTACAAAATGATCTTTTATGCACCACACTGAATCGTTTATTGCACCTGTTTCAGATGGGGTCATGGCCTTTGTGGATTGAACGAAGTTTATTAAGAAGATTAATGCTCCCAGTATAAATAAACCAACTATTGTGGCAAGTGACCATAGAATTCTTTTTCCCGTTTTTTTCATATACTTCCTGATTAAGTTGCTAAGATAATAAATTATGAGGCCTTAAAACCTCTAAGACTTAAAACGCTTTTTATGCTTTTTATAATCGTATGAATACTTAGTATAGCAGTAATTATGCTGAATGTAAGGTGGGACAGGCTATCTGTTGATTTACTCTTTTCTTGTATCATTATATGGCATAATTTCGTCATGGTTATTGAAACAAATACTTCATCAGAAAGAAGTAAAAGTAAATATGACAGACATAAATAAAGTAAGATTTAAAATTGAAATTATTAAAACTAAATTATTTAAAGCCATGAAAAAAGTATTATTTGCAGTTTTACTAATATTAGGATTTAGTGCTGCGTCGTTTTCAGAAGAACCTGTCGCATCAGGAAAAACACATTCCGCTTTGGGAGCCTATACAATTTCAATTGCCGATAATCCTGTAACCATCAATGGTCAGCAATTGAAAACATATGTTATAAGCTATCAGAACTCGCCATTGAAAGTCAGAGTAGCTGTAAAAAATGACAAAAAATGTAAAAACTATATCGTACTTTCTGATAAACTATCTATCCAGTACGTTTGTAACGGCGAGTACTTTGGCGTCCAGATGTTTGATAAGCCCCTGGAAAAAGAAGGATTTACTACCTCAGATGAGGCTCTTAACAGATCAGAGTATTTTCATCAGAAACTTATTGTTTCGGGGAGACAGGATGAGCTTTTAAGCGCAGAGTTAATAGCATCATACTTTCCTATGCTTATCAAAGATAATCTGATGGCAAAAGAATAATAGTCAATGGTTTCTAAACTGCGGTATGTCAATTATCAGCTTCAGATTTTAATTTAACAATTCAATGCAGAGACAGGCCTAACACCTGTCTCTGCTTTTTTATTGCAAATAGTCAAAGTACAATTCATCTGTTTCAGTCTTTTCCATTTTTGTCAATGCAGATTGTTGAAAACTACATCTTCTTTCTCAGTTATTAAATTATTGAAATTAAGTTAAACACAAAATTTGGTTTCATTGAACAAGTATACTTAACTTCACGTTATTTAGATTTAAAATATGGAACAGATACCTCATGGCTGGAAAAAATTTCTAATTGGTTATCCATGGTTCAATTGCAACGGATGTTATCCGATAGCTGCTTACTCGGAGTTTATGCCGTCGCCACATCCTGGATATAAACCTTATGGAAATCCCGATTCCCGTATATTGCAGGAAGATGATCCTTACGGATGGAAGATCTCTGAAATTGAGGAGGAATATGAACTTAAACCTGGTATTGAACATATCGGCCAGCAGATAATGGGCAATATCATAAAACTGGGAAAGGGAATTACGCAGCATTTAATCAGTGGGCACGGTGGTGAAAACCTCATCAATAACCCATACTGGCCATCAGAACTGGCCGCTCATGCCGGATTGTTACATCATGAGAGATATGTGACACTACTGCCCATGATGCTTTCACGTACCCAGGATGATAAAGGAAGAGTTATCTGGACTTTCTTCGGGAACAGTATACATGATCCTGAGCAGGCCTTCTGGAAAAGTTTTTTTACAGCACCTGCAATTGAGTTGGATGAAATAAAATCAATTTCTTTTTTCACAAATCTGTTGTCGGATGCTTATGGAGAAAGACTAAATGATAGTGAATCTCTTTTTAAAACTGGATTCAGAATCATGTCTTCTCATGAGTCACTTCTGCCTGACTGGGCAAAAAAATTTATTATCAGAGATGATTCCTCATTCTCAGGTATCCGGTATCTTCTGACATTCAGTCCTTTCAGCAAGTTGCCCGGAGAAGTAAAAACAAAATATCTTGACGGGAGTTTATCATTGCTTCCATTTCCCGGCAGCCTGGTATTCTGGGGCATGCCTGGTTATCTACGGCTTAGGAAGGATCTCACTTTGACTGCACAGATCCCTCTGTTAAACCTGGTTGCAAGGAACAGAGGGATAGGAGGGTTAAGAGTGATACAATCGGGATGGTTACATGAACCACACGCTGAGAATGAGGATGTAATTATAAATGAAAATCTTATTCACGAGACTTATCACCGAACACACCGGTGGCAACGGGTTCAGAAGTATCAGGATGAATTGAATGAAGTTTCCCATAAGATGAAGCTGACAAAAGCATTGTTCAGTACCGAACCCGATGCTATGGGATTGTATGATAAACCACTTGCCTGCAATAGTCAACTCTGGACTCATAAATTCAGGCTTTTATTAAATGGGCCGAAATCTGAAAAAAGCATTATTACAGAAGTTGAAAAGACCATCCTGAAAGGAGGACTTTTTGGTTACAGGTTTTTTTATCCCCCTATGCGTGTAGGGAAACACGACATATATCTGCACAGACCTCTGGTTGCTTTTCTTCCTGCCTTATCGGATAAAGTTATTATTTGGCCTGACGCGATTTATGGATACATAACTGGCTATCACGATAATGACACGGAGATGGCAAATCCGGTGGAACTCTGGCCAAGAATGCAGAAACGGGAGCTTTATATCTCAGCCCTTCATGATTTTACTGCATTAGGTGATCATTATGAACATCAGACTTCATTGAATATTATATCATTATTTGAGAGTTGGGAAATGCAGGAAAAGAAGCTCTTAAAAAGATCATTCGCACAAAATCTTCTTAATATAGCCAAACATAAAACACTTGAAGACTGGTTTGAAGAACTGAATACACATAATGCCGTGTCCTTAAAGGAAGGTATTATGCGTAAGGCTCTTGATGAAATTATCGAAAAGCAATACGATTGGGCTCTTCCTGAACCAATAACTTTTACTGAGACTTCAACCCGGAAGTTTGAAGAGAACTGGTGGAATGATATCAGGTTCCTGGCACAGGGTGAATTCATCTACAAGGATAATGCCGATATAATGCATGATGATACTACTCTGGCGTTGGTGAGAAAAGAACAACGTGATCTTGAACAACTTGGTGATTATTTAACTGGCAGATATAGAAAGGTGATAAGAGAGGAAGGAATGGAGGCTAAGGCGTTGGTGGGTGAATTACCTTTCAGGTGGGAAACACTTTTTGATTTTACCTTATACGGAGGGTGGCTTGGAAATCAGAATGGCGAAATTCATGAACGGAATTTACTTGTGATTATACCCGGAAAAAACAGGAAACAAGCTGTTATCCTGGCTGATCATTATGATACTGCATATATGGAGGATATCTACGAAAAAGAAAGGGGAGGTTCGGGAGCGCGACTTGCGGCCAGAGGTGCTGATGATAATTACTCCGCCAGCTCTACACTTTTACAGGCTGTCTCCATATACCTGAAATTATCGAAAGATGGTAGACTTGAAAGAGATATCTGGCTTTTGCATCTTACAGGTGAAGAATTTCCTTCCGACTGTATGGGAGCACGGAATTTATGCCAGGCACTTGTAGAAAAAAATCTTTTTCTGAAAACAGAAGGAAAAACCTCCATAGACCTTTCCGATACAAAAATTGTTGGATTATATGTAATGGATATGATAGGTCATAACCGTGATACTGATCAGGATATTTTCCAGATATCTCCTGGTAAAAGTGCTGAATCATTGCACCTTGCGTATCAGGCACATATTGCAAATATGATCTGGAATGAGCATGCGCATAAATGGAACAGACAGCCTGGCAGAGTAAATCTGGACCATGGTAGGCGCATTACCGGATCGCAGAAAATGCCCGAAATTGCAAGACATCTGGCTTTAAAGGGAGAAGTGCGCACCCAGTTCAACCCGCATAGTTCTTTATTTAATACTGATGGACAGATATTTTCTGACACAGGGGTTCCTGTAGTATTGTTTATGGAGAACTACGATATCAACAGGACAGGCTATCACGATACAAAAGATACTCTTGAAAATATCGATCTCGATTATGGTGCTGCCTTAGCCGCAATAGCCATTGAGACAGTTGCCAGGGTTGCTACTTTAAAAGAATTGGATTTCTGAAAAACAATACCCGATAGGGTTTGTCTGAAAAAGTTGAAATCCATTAAACACTAAGATGAAAGAGAATTTAAATATGAAACATAAATCGCTGATATATAGACTTCTAACTTTGCTATCTTTGTGCACTTTTTATTTAATATAGCTTTAGCAAATGTGAGCTTTGAGATCTTTGTGGTTGAAAAGATTTAATTATTTTTACGTTTTTTTTATTAAATTAAATTCCCATTATGAACATTACTTTCAGAACCATTCCGGAAAAGCGTGATATACAAAGAGTACTGGAGATTGTTGAATCGACAAAATTTTTCTACGACCATGAGGTCGAAATTGCTGCTGAACTGGTTGCGGAAAGACTGAGCCAGGGTGAATCAACGGAGTATTATTTTGTTTTCGCGGAAGTTGATGGTATTACTGTTGCCTATTCATGTTATGGACCTATTGCTATGTCGACAACGAGCTTTGATCTGTATTGGATAGCTACTCATAATGACTTTCGTGGAAAAGGGATTGGAAAAAAACTGATTGAAGAGACCAGCAGACAAGCCAGAGCCATGGGATGCAAGATATTGATCGCGGAAACTTCGGGCCTTGAACACTATGCACCCACCCGCGCTTTTTATGTTAACAATAATTTCATCCTTGAGGCGATCCTGAAAGACTTTTATACGGAGGGTGACGATAAGCTATTCTATACTAAGAGGATAGGATAATTATCTATTTCTCTTTCGGAGAATAACTGAAATGTCTTACACTCTTTGTCACTCGGTGTATCCCTGGTGGAACTCAGTGACGGTTCTATCTTTTGGTCCACTGAGAAACACTTATGATTCAAAGAGAATCTCAGATTCATCAATTTGATATATCAACTTTTACCGCTGCAGCTTTTAATCCCTTTGAATCGGCTTTCACTGTAAAAGATCCGGTTGCTCCTTGCTTAGCCGCAACAATTACAAGACAGAGGCCATTATAAGCTTTCTTTGATTTGGCTTGAAATGACTCATGACTTGTTGCATCGCCATTGTCAGTTGCTACGATTCTTCCCGGGCCTTCAATGCTGAAATTTAGCTGGTTACTGGTTCTGGGTACTAGCAGCTTATTTTCATCTTCAATTCTGACAGTAATAAAAACCAGGTCAATTCCGTCAGCATTCACTGCAGGTCTGTCTGCCGAAACAGAAAGCCGTGATGCTTTCTCTGTCGTACGCATAACATCTTCTGCCCATTTTACACCATTCTTATAGGCAATTACCTTCAGCTCACCTGGTTGATACACAACATCATTCCATTTTAGCCTGTATTCAAATTCACCTTTTTTCTTCCTGCCAAGTGATTTTCCATTCAGGAATAGTTCGGCTTCATCGCCAGATGTATAAACATATACAGGAGTAACAAGACCTTTTCTTTCCGGCCAGTTCCAGTGAGGAAGAATATGAGCCATAGGCAGTTCAGGCCTCCATCTTGACTGGTACAAAAAGAAGCGGTCTTTTTTGAAACCGGCAAGATCCATAATTCCAAAGTAGCTGCTGCGTGACGGAACTTCCTTCACACCCTCGTTCTCAAGCATTTTAGCTGTCTCTTTATACTCCCTTGAGCCAGGTTTTAAACCTGTAAGGTCGCCATAATAAGGAGTAGGCTCTCCAATATAATCAAAGCCCGTCCAGACAAATTCCCCCATTGCAGCAGGAAATTTATCGAGCATTGTCCATTGCTGATCGGGTGTTGAGGCCCATGCAGGGTATGCAACATCGTACGAAGTTATCTGAAATATCCCTTTGCCGGGAAGGTTATTGTCGAGGTCACCCTGCACTATCGGGAAAAAATATTCACCTCTTGAACTAACAGTTGAGGCTGATTCGCTGGAATAAAACGGCAGGTTTTCATTATCTTTTAAAGCAAAGAACCTCTGATAATTCTGTAGATTATAATTTATTCCGAATATGTCGAGAGTCTTTTGGAAGCCATCAGTACCGGAGTTGCCATGGTCACAAGCTGATGTTACAGGTCTTGTATTATCTTCACTCTTTACTATTGCATTCAAAGCAGTGGCAAGGTAAGGATGAACCTGATCGGGAACTTCATTTCCGATGCTCCACATAAAAACTGAAGGATGGTTACGATCGCGACGGACCATCGCCTTCAGATCTTCTTCGTGCCAGGCATTGAATATCAGGTTATAATCCTTTGGTTTCTTTCCTATTCTCCAGCAGTCAAATGCTTCAACCATAATAAGAAACCCCATCTTATCACAAAGATCAACAAGTTCAGGGGCAGGAGGATTGTGGCTTGTCCGTATTGCATTGCAGCCCATCTCCTTCAGGATCTCGAGTTGTCTGGTGGCAGCACAAGTGTTGAAGGCAGCTCCCAGAGCTCCCAGATCATGATGGTTACAGACACCGTTTATTGGTACTCTTCTGCCATTGAGAAGGAAGCCGTTATGTGCAGTAAAATTTATGGTTCTGAATCCGAAATTTGTTTCATATCTGTCGGTTATCGTTTTTCCCTGCATCACTATCACTGCAACACTATAAAGTTCCGGATTTGCAATGTCCCAAAGAACCGGGTCTTTAACAGGAATATCAAACCTGAAGTAATGACTTTTCATTCCTTCTATTGTTGCAGAGTCGATAACAGATTCTGCAACAGGTGTTGATGGTTCAAATTTATCATTAAGTTTATAGACAAGAGCTTTTACCGAAACAGGCATTGGTTCATTCAGGTGGCTCTCTACTTCAGCCTGAACGCTAAGCATTCCTCTCTCTTTCTTTATCTCCGGAGTACTACAGAAAACACCGTTATTTGATATATGCAGTTGTGATGTTTTTACCAGCCAGACATTCCGGTAGAGTCCTGCTCCCGGGTACCATCTCGAATCCCAGTTTTTGGTGTCGAGTCGTACGGCAATAATATTTTCCTTACCGGTAATTATATAAGGAGTAAGATCGAGCCGGAAAGAGGTGTATCCATACGGCCATTCCCCTACATAGCTGCCATTAAGCCATACTTTTGCATTAGCCATTGCCCCGTCGAAATCGACGTAGATACGTTTCCCTTTATCGTTGTCGCTGATAGTAAAATGTTTCCGGTACCATCCTATTCCTTTCCATGGCAACAATCCTGTATTGTTTTCAAGCGTATCGCTGAATGGGCCTTCTATCGCCCAGTCGTGAGGAAGATCGAGTGACCGCCATGAATTATCATTTACCGAAGGCAACTGCAGGTCCTGAGGTTCTTTATCCTTTGTAACAGTTTCGTCGGATGAATAAAAGTACTTCACGAATTTCCAGCCCTGGTTAAATGACTCACGTGACCGGGGTGACTCCTGCGCTGTTAATACGGTAGTGGTACAGACTGTTATCATAAACATAAAAAATGCTGAGATTATAGTTCTTTTCATATTCTGTTATGTTAGAATTTTTTCTCTAAATTAATTAAATTCCAAATGAAAAATAAGAAGGGTCTGCAGTTTTAATATACGAAAATCAGTTCGACAAAGAAAAAAATCACTTTACAACTTTATCTTTATGCTTTCGTCTTTATACTTTTATCTTTTATCTAAAAGCCTTCATGTATGAACAGATTACCGATCATCTTTTCCGCGTTTATATTATCAACATCTTCATTACTTCATGTTAATGCACAGTATTTAGCACCTGCTCAAAAAATCTTCACACGGCAAGATACGCTTCGTGGTTCCATAACCCCTGAGAGAGCATGGTGGGATCTTACCTATTATCATCTCGATATTTCTGTAAATCCTGCTGATAGCACAATTAATGGTACAAATACTGTAACATACAGAGTCTTAAAACCATACGGTATAATGCAGATTGATCTTCAGGAACCTCTGAATCTGATAAAAGCTGTTCAGAATAATAATATCCTGAATTTTAGAAGAGAGGGTAATGTGTACTGGATAGAACTTGCTGAGAAACAGGAGGAGGGGAAGATCTATTCAGTTGTTCTGACATATGGAGGCAGGCCAAAGGTATCACTTAGACCTCCCTGGAGCGGGGGGATTACATGGAAGAGGGACAAAAACGGTCTTCCTTTTGTTGCCTCCGCATGCCAGGGTGATGGCGCCAGTCTGTGGTGGCCTTGTAAAGACCATATGTACGATGAACCCGACAGCATGCTGATAAGCGTTAATGTGCCCGGAAACCTTATGGATGTATCCAATGGTCGTTTACGAAGCGTGGTAAAACAGAAAAATAATACAAAAACATACAACTGGTTCGTCGATAATCCTATTAATAATTATGGTGTTAACATCAATATAGCTGATTTTGCACATTTCTCTGAAGTCTATAATGGTGAGAAGGGGCCTCTTGATTGCAATTATTATGTGCTTAAGGAAGATCTTGAGAAAGCTAAACTTCAGTTTAAACAGGTGCCAATGATGCTTACCTCCTTTGAATATTGGTTTGGTCCGTATCCTTTTTATGAAGATGGTTATAAGCTTGTTGAAGCGCCTTATCTTGGGATGGAACATCAGAGCTCGGTGACATATGGAAATGGATTCAAAAACGGATACAGGGGAACAGATCTGAGTAATAGTGGCTGGGGATTAAAATTTGATTTTATCATAATACACGAATCGGCGCATGAATGGTTTGCGAACAGCATAACTTATGAGGATGCTGCCGATATGTGGGTTCATGAGAGCTTTGCAAATTATGCAGAAAGTCTTTATGTTGAATATTACTTCGGCAAGGAAGCAGGCAGTGAATATGTTTTGGGTACACGCGCCAACATTAAGAATGACATACCAATAATTGGCAAATATAATGTCAATAATGAAGGATCGGGAGATATGTATTACAAGGGAGGTAATATGCTTCATACAATCCGGCAGATTGTTAATGATGATACGAAATGGCGGGATATACTCCGTGGACTGAATAAAGATTTTTATCACCAGGTAGTAAAGGGATCGCAGATAGAAAATTATCTGAGTGAGAAAACCGGTCTCAACCTTAAACCCGTTTTTGACCAGTATCTGCGCGACATAAGAATACCTGTTTTTGAATATTATATAAAAGAAGATAATCTTTCTTTCAGGTGGAATAACTGTGTGCCAGGTTTTAATATGCCCTTAAAAATTTGGGTCTCCGGTAAAGAAACATATATCAACCCCAAAACCGAATACTCAACGATGAAACTTGATGCGGAAAATGCAGTTATAAAAGCAGATCCTGGATATTATGTTGCTACGCTCAATATTACAGGGAAATAAAGAGAGAATGGGAGATGGTACAAAGAGTATTTTCAGGGCTAAAACTAAAAGTTTGAAGCAACAGTAAAAATAATTGGGGCTGCTGAAATAGTTTTTTTAACCACAAACCTGCCTGCCGGTAGGCAGGGCACACAAAGCTAAAACACTCTATTTGAGTTCTTTGAGTTCTTTTTGCTCTTCCTTTGTGACCTTAGTGGTTAAAGTATTTCAACTATTGCAACAGCCCCATATATAAGGGATAAATACCGTAATGTTAAGTTACTTTATTGGATAAGGCGGATGTGGCGGAATCTTTTTACCCTGTGTTTTCAACTCTTCGAGGATAACCTCAACCGCTTTATTTAACTGTTGATCCGTACCGGTATATTCAAGATATGGATCGTTATCAACAACGATATCGGGTTCCACGCCAGTGCCTTCGATGATCCACTTTTTGCCTTCCAGATCGTATCTCGAAAATTCGGGTCTGTCCAGGAATCCTCCGTCAACAAAAGGAAGGGTTCCTCTGATACCTGTCACTCCACCCCAGGTCCTTTTTCCAACTACTTTGCCAAGATGATAATTTTTAAACCTGTAGGTAACAATATCACCGTCTGATGCTGAAAATTCATCGCAGAGCATAATCATCGGACCATATAAAGTACCCTCAGGGTCCACATCTGGTTTTGTGTTGCGGGCGATTGTGATCTGGGAAGCAACTCGGCGGAGGTTTTCAATTACAATAGGAGAAACAAATCCGCCGCCATTACCTCTTACATCAATCACCAAGGCTTCTTTTTGCAGTTGTGGAAAGTAATACTTTACAAAATCATTTAGGCCATCAACTCCCATATCGGGAATATGAACATAACCAACTCTTCCGTTGGAAGCCTTATTCACCTTCTCAATATTTTCATTAACCCATTTGATATAGTAGAGCTGAGATTCATCATCTATAGGCATGACGGTTATTTCACGTTTACCGGCTTCAACAGGTTTGGAGTTCAGAACAAGCTTCACCTGTTTGCCCGCTTTGTTAACCAGGGCTTCATAAATATTATTCAGCTTGTTGACAGGCATTCCGTCAACAGCAAGAATATAATCTCCTTCGTTTGCATTTACCCCTATCTCTGTTAATGGCGATTTGACATGTCCTGTCCAGTTTTCTCCTTTTAAGATTTTATCGATCCTGAAATAGCCGGTGGCCATGTCTTTAGATATTTCAGCGCCGAGTAAGCCTGTATTAATACGCTCGGGCTGAGGTCTTTCCCCTCCGCCAACATAAGCGTGTCCGATATTCAGCTCGCCAACTAATTCACCCAGAATATAAGTGAGATCATTTCTCTGATTAACATATTTAACCAATTGTCCATATTTATCACCCTGGGCTTTCCAATCAACACCGTTCATAATAGGTGAATAAAAGAAATCCCTCATCTGGCGCCATGCTTCTTTATAGATCTGTTCCCATTCTTCATGTTTATTGACAGTCATCTGAAGACCCGACAGGTCTAATTTATCGGTTATCCTGACTTCAGATGAAGGAAGGTTGATAATACTATATGCCCTGTTCTGGGCAACCAGCATTTTTTTCTTATCAGCTGATATTTCAAAACCATCAACATTTCCTAAATTCTTTTCTTCTCTGGCATCAAAGTCATACATACAAAGAGCTGATTTCTCATCTCCCTTTCCACGGCGCTGATAATAAAGTTTGTTATCTGCCGAACTAATACTGTAATAATTTGATGCTTTCAATGGTAGTTTCCCTATCCTTTCCTGGATACCATCTATATCTATCGGACGTTCAGGAACAACCACAGCCGGTTTTGCTTTTGTCTCCTTCTTCTTATCTGTTGTTTCAGGTTTTGTTTCCGTTTTTGTTTCGGTTGTAGTTTTTTGTCCGACTTCATCGCTTTTTAGACTAAATAGGGACGGAGTATCCTTATATAATGTGACAAAATAAATTCCATCCATGTCAGCATAACTTATTGTCGGACCCATATTACTGAAGTCAGGTTTAAAATCGCGAGCCGAAACAAAGAACAGGTATTTGCCATCAGAGCTGAATGCACTGTTAGATGAATTGTACCAGTTTTCTGTTACGGGAAAAGATTTTTTCTGGTCAAGAGAATACAGATAGATCTGCTGAAACCGGTTATTACTATTTTTTGTGTATGAAATCCATTTGCTGTCGGGAGACCATGTATAATCCCTGATCTCAAAAATAGAATCAACATCAACCGTTGTTATTACTTTTGTATCAATATCAACAAAATGCAAACTCTGGTTTCTGTCTGACCAGAGAAGTTTCTTGCTATCGTGCGACCAGTAAGGCTGATACTTGTAATTTGAACTTCCCGATGTGATCTCTATTGCAGGCTGGTTGCCATCCTGAGCCTGAATAAATATCTCATCTTCACCTGTCTTATCTGATATGTAAGAGATCCATTTACCATCATCGGACCATTTCGAATCTCTTTCGTGAATTCCTGATGATTGAGTAAGGTTTCGTGTTTCGCCATATTTCTCAGGAACTGTAAATACGTCGCCATGAGTTCCAAATAAAGCTCTCTTCCCATCGGGAGATATTTCAAAATTAGCTATGCTTTTGCTTACGTCTTTTAATTCGGGTCTTCCCGACAGGAAATCTTCAGCAATGATTATTTTTACTTTCACCGGTTTTTCTGTGGCAAGGTCCATTTTATAAATATAGCCGCCATTCTCGTACACTATTGCTTTATTTCCAAGTGATGGGAATTTAATATCAAAGTCGGTATAGTCAGTCAGCTTTTTTGTCTCTCTTGAATTAAGGTCAATAACATATAAATTCATCCTCTTGTTTTCATCTCTGTCAGACAGGAAATATATTTTATTTTCATACCACATAGGGATAATATCCTGTGCCGGGTTATTGGTTATATTTTCAATTTTATCAGTTTTGAAATCGAAAATCCAGATATCATCAGCCATACCACCACGGTATCTTTTCCATGTTCTGAATTCTCTGAAAACCCTGTTATATGCCATTTTCTGATTATCAGGAGAGAATGAGCAAAAGCCTCCTCTTGGAACCGGTATCTCTTTAGGTAAAGAAGCTAAAGTATCGACTGTGAAAAGTGAACCATTGAAGTCGTTGAATGATTTTTTCCTCGATCGGAATATTATATTCTTATTATCATGACTCCATCCAAAGACTATATTGTTTGGTCCCATCCTGTCAGCAACATCATCACGTCCCAGTGTAGCGGTGAATGTTAACCTTTTAGGAATTCCTCCTTCCGAATTCATGAGATAGACTTCGGTGTTACCATCATATTGTCCGGTGAAAGCAATTGATTTTCCATCGGGCGAAAATCTTGCAAACATTTCGTAACCATTATGATTTGTCAGTTTTCGGGCTATACCGCCATCGGCTGAAACGGTATACAGATCACCTGCATATGTAAAAACAATCTGGTTGTCATAAATAGCAGGAAATCTCAATAATCGTGCTTCTTCCTGAGCCAAAAGGCTGATTTGTCCGAAGAAAATGAACATCAGAGTTAATAAAGCAATCTTTTTCATTGAAAATGAATTAAATATTATGGTTAGTAAATAATTGAGTCGCAGCGAAAAATCGATAAAATTTTATCAAACCGGAATCAACAAAAGGACATTCTGATATGAATATCTAAAGATAGAGGCTTGTCATCAATTATCAAAATTTTGTAAGATACTTTCTGGTCTTTATGAGTCTAAGTGTACCACATAGTCTCCTCCGTGGTAAAAATGTATAATTGGTTTAACCACAAATCAGCACTAAGGCAATTACTGCGTAACACTTATGTAATACTTTATTATCATGGTTTTATCAGTATTGGTTGGCCAAATCCTATTTTTTCAAGAGGTTTCAACTGGGTTGCAGCATCGCCAACTATTACCCAATACATTTTATCAGGAATAATATATTTGTCGGTGATTGCCTTATGTTCATCAACTGTCATATTCTTTATCACATTTTCATCCTCTTTTATATAATCATCAGGTAATCCGTATTTTGACATAGTGGAAAGCATGTCTACCAATGATCCGTTTGTCTCAAAGCGCAAGGCATTTGACAGGATCATATAATTTTTAATAAACTGAAGGTCCTTTTCACTGATGCCATTACGATACTTCTCCATCTCTTCTTTGATTATCTTAACCGATTCGAATGTAGCATCGGACCTTACGCTAGTTGCGACAACAAATGGAGCCTTTACCTTCATTTCCTGAAAATAGCTAGAAGCACCATAGGTATACCCTTTTTCTTCACGAAGTACCTGATTAAGGATGCTTGAAAATGCACCACCGAGCCTGTAGTTAACGAAATCTGCTTTTACATAGTCAGGGTCACTTCGCGACAGGGCAAGATATCCTATATAGATTACTGACTGAGGTGATCCGGGAATATTTACAAAATAGATCTGTGATTTTTCGGGATTTGGAGGAAGAGGATAGGAATTCATCTGAACCTCTTTTGGTTTCCATTCAGTCTCGAATGGTTTCAGAGCTGCCAATGCCTGTTCTTTCGATACATTACCTGCAATCAGTATCTTAGTTATGTCAGGAGAGAAATTCTTATCATAATAGTTTCTCAGATCATTCAAAGTTATTTTGTCAATTGATTCTTTGGTTCCCCTGGAACTATAGCCGAAGATATTATCAGTACCGTACAGCAGTTTCATGAATAACAGGCCGGCTATACTTCTCGGCTGGGCCTCTGCCTGAATTATATTGTTTTTTGTGCGGCTTTGAGCCAGACTGAACTCAGTTGTATCCCAGCGAGGCTCAAGGATGATCTCTCTCAGCAGCTCTGTGGTTTTCTCAAAGTTTCTTGAGAGGGCACTTGTATTTATCAGTATTTCTTCGCGGCCGGCATACATGTTTATGTCTGAACCAAGTAGCTCTGTCTGTTCCTCCAATTCTTCCGGTGTCTTGTTTTTTGTTCCCTGTGGCAATACATTCGCAACCATTCCTGCAACTCCCGGAAGGTCTATTTTATCCTGTAAAACACCACCGTTAATTACTAAACTTAAATCCACCAGCGGCAATTCCTTGTTTTGAATTCCAAAAACCTGTATCCCGTTTGAGAGAGTAGCTTTCCATACTGAAGGTACATTTACTTCAGGTGCTTTGCCATCAGGAGGCTCAATACTCCTGTCTATCTTAGAGGGAGTTCTAACAATTTTTTCATCTCCTGCACTGGCTATATTAACTTTACTTGCTTCTTTGATATTTTCTTCCTCAACTCCTGCGGGGATAGAGTTTTCCGCAGCCATATCGAGCTTTCCCTTAGGGACAAAACTGGTTACAATATGAGGTTTCCCCTTTATATATTTATCATACGCCATTTTTACATCATTCAGGGTTACTGCCTTAATATTTTCAATATCTTTTTCAATATACCCAGGATCATTAAGGAAGGTGTTATAGAAAGCGAGTTGAATCGATTTATTGAAATCACTGTTGATCCCTTCATAAAAACGCTTTTCACTTGCTGCCTTAACTCTCTCAATATCAGTTTCTGTTATGCCATCTTTCTCAAAACGGTCAAAGGCTTCAAAAACACCATCTTCAATATCTTTAAGCGATTTTCCTTCGTTGGCTCTGATTGATATCGTGAACTCTCCGGCCAGCTCACTCGAATTGTTATATGCTGTAGTTTTTGATGTCAGTTTTTTCTCTTTAACCAGAACTTTATACAATGGAGCTTTTTTACCATCAGCGAGTATTTTTGCAAGAAAATCAAGAGCATAAGCATCCTTCTGGTAAGCCTGAGGAGCTGGCCAAACCATAGTCAGCTCAGGCACATTTGCAAAATTATCCTCATGATAAAGCTTGATTGTTTTGGTAAGCACCGGTACCATAGCCGAGCGTTTTGCTACTTCTCCATGAGATTTTATTTCACCGAAATATTTATTAAGCAGAACTTTAACGGTGTCCGGATTAAAGTCGCCCGCCAATACCAATGTTGCATTATTTGGTCCGTAGAAATGTTCATAATAAGCTTTTACATCCTCAAGGGATGCATGTCGGATGTCAGCCATTTTACCAATTACTTCCCAGTTATAAGGGTGATCGGGGGGATAAAGATTTTTATCCACAACATAATCCGTAAAGCCATATGGAGTATTGTCTTCCCTTTGTCTCTTTTCATTCGATACCACATTCTGCTGAACTGCGAGTGAATGTTTGGTTACGGAGTTTATAAAGAATCCCATCCTGTCTGATTCGAGCCATAATACTTTCTCAAGAGCATTCCTGGGAAACATTTCATAATAGGTTGTTATATCACGCTCTGTAAAACCATTATTTGTACCACCCACTCCCTCAAGGATTTTATCAAACCTTCCCGGAGGAACGTCCTCAGAACCACTGAAAAGCAGATGTTCGAAGAGATGAGCAAAACCCGTTTTCCCTGGTGTTTCCCTGCTTGAACCCACATGATACATAATCGCATAGGCAATTATTGGATCTGAATGATCCGTATGAAGTATCACCTGTAATCCATTAGGCATAGTATACTTTTCATAATTTACTTTAAAAGAATCTGTCTGCGGTACTTTGGTGCAGGTAGTGATAATCAACACTATGGTCAATAATCCAAAAATATTGAGTAAACTACGTAACTTGTTCATATTTAATCGATTAAATTAATAAACAAAATCCTGGCTATATTGAATAATTAATAGTATTAAGATAACTGGTTTAAAATTAAACAAATTTTGTTTCTGAATGTTTGTCAGAAAATTATAAAAATCTGATATTTCAGAAACCTGCATTTTTATTCTATTTTGAAATTCATGTAGAGACGCCCAATTTGGGCGTCTCTCTTATTATTTAAGCCTGCAATTTATTTCCAGTGTAATATTCATATTGAGACGCCCGGGTGAGTCGCCCAGGTTGGGCGTCTCTACTGACAATTGATTTAAATTATTCAGCATTCTTCAAGAGACATGAACAAAACGGTGGATTTACAGTTATAATACTATTTTATTATTAACCGGATAATTATTTGAAAAAGATATGAAAATTGGAATAATCGGAACAGGAGCAGTTGGCAGGACCATCGCCTCCAAATTGGTTGAACTTAAGCACGATGTTATGATGGGAACGCGAGATGTTACTGAAAAACTTGGGAGTACTGCAAAAGATGCTTATGGCAATCCTTCTTTTAGTGAGTGGTACAAGACGAATAATAAAGTTAAATTAGGTACTTTTGCCGAGGCTGGTTCTTTTGGAGAAATTGTAGTCAATGCGACACATGGAGGCAGCTCGGTAACGGCGCTTCTTCTTACCGGAGCTAAAAACCTAACTAAAAAAATTCTCATTGACATCGCAAATCCCCTTGATTTTAGTAATGGTATGCCTCCGGGCTTGCTTCCCGGACTCAATAATACTAATTCTCTTGGTGAAGAGATCCAGAAAACATTTCCAGATACCATGGTGGTAAAAACACTGAATACGATGTGGTGTGGACTGATGATAAATCCGAAGCTGATAGGTAACGGGGATCATGTTAATTTTATATCGGGGAATAATACTGAAGCCAAGAATAAGGTCAAAACAATACTAAACCAATTCGGATGGTCCGATGAGAATATAATCGATATCGGTGATATAAAAGGAGCAAGAGCGACTGAATCTATGCTTCCGATCTGGTTAAAGGTTATGTCAGTAATGAAAAACGGGGCATTTAATTTTAAAATAGTAAAGTAGTCAGGCTGTCAGAAATCAGAAAAAAAACAACAATGACCAAATGAGAGTTAGTACATTCACCTGAAAGCTCTTTTTGAAAAGATTCAGAAAGCTCATTACCGGGAGTTATACAATTATTATGTCAAGGCTTGAAAGGTAATGATATAGTTAAATTTCCCCGATAAAAAAATCCCCGAAATATTTCCGGGGATTTTTTTATCGCAAGCTAGATATAGAAACCTACACAGTTTTCATTAATTTTTTAAACTCTCCATTGCTAAGTTCCTTACCAATGCGAGATTAAGGCTGTTTACGTTGCACTTGGTAATTTTACTAAAAAGTTTTGCTGAGTTTTCTTTATCACCCTTCATTTTATAAGCGAGAGCAGTATAATACCAGGTCCAGGGATCCTGATTATCTGCCTGTGATAAATAAGAAATTGCTTTATCGTAATCACCTTTTTTTATTTCAAGCAGTCCCATAAGGGAATTCAAATACATCTCTTCTCCGGGATTTTTT
The DNA here is from genome assembly GCA_002319885.1 of Bacteroidales bacterium UBA1797. Classification (GTDB taxonomy): domain Bacteria; phylum Bacteroidota; class Bacteroidia; order Bacteroidales; family VadinHA17; genus LD21. The sequence goes on along the minus strand of DCFT01000129.1, from coordinate 1,272 downwards.
CTACTTTCAATTTTTGCCTTGCACTTTTCCGATTCAGCAATAGCATTATTGAGATCACCATTGGCCGTGAGATAATAAAAGCGCCATAGCATCGAATTAGTAGTCAGATTTTCTTTTGTTGCTTCAGGCAGGTTTGATTTTCCTATCAGATCAATGGCTTTTTCAAAATATTTCTTTCCCTCTGCTGCATTTCCTCTTTCGGTGTAGGTAAAACCTTCACTTGCATATGAATTAATTAAATTCGGGATAAGATTCTCTTTTTCAGCCAAAGCCCGGTACTCATTAAATGCGCTGTCAGCTTCTTTGGTATTACCTTCATGAATATAAGTTATTGCTTTCAGGAACAGAGCATCCAATTTCCCGTTAACGATAGGTGCTTTGTCATAATATTCCTGGTAATATTTTCTGGCTGTTGTAAAATCCTGTTTAAAAACATAATTATTTCCAATTCCTGCCAGGGAAGATGTGAATGTAGGATCTTTTTCAAGAGCTTTCTTATACTGGGTAATGGATTCATCATATTTCCCCATTTTAAGCAGAAGTTCGGCATATGAATCATAAGGATTTGGACTATTGGGAACCAATCTGATATACGTCTGAAAGGCTTTTTCAGCCTCAGGATAATTATTTAAGGCAGATTCGCAATAACCAATCATGTTATATACAGGAGCATAGTTTTTATCCAGCTCGGTTGCTTTTTTAAAATGATCCAGGGCCTTCTGAAATTCATTTATGGTATAATAATATTGACCTGCGTCTTCCTGTACTCTCTTGTCAGAAGGGAAAGAGGCCAGCAGCTGATCAAGATACTCCTTTTGTTTTACGCCGTTGCCATCTGCATTAGCCTGAATAAATAATATTTCCTGTCTTTCTCCGGGAGATACTTTATCTGCAAGACTCACTGCTTTGTCCAGATTTTTTCTGACGACAATATATCCTCCTCCTGATAAAGCCCTGTACAGATAAGCCATAGCAAAATCAGGATCTTTTTGTATTGCTTTATCAAAAAGTGCAGATGAAGCTACAAGTTCCTGGTTCTCCATTTTATCTCTTCCGCTTAAGAAGAAATTAAGCGCCTCTTTAGATTTAGTGGTCACCGGTACCTCTTTAACCTGTGCTACTAGAGTTAAAGGCACCATAAAAACAATACTTAAAAAAACATTAAGACAAATTTTAGATGTTTTCATATATACCTCCAATTTATTTGTTAAACATAGAAGAAAATCAATTTCCACATTTTCAAGGCTTTTGGCACCTTAGTTTTAGTGAAAT
>DCFT01000188.1 GCA_002319885.1 Bacteroidales bacterium UBA1797 | reverse complement strand
AAAATTCGTCGGGCGTTTTTATGCGGTAATAATTTGCATAAGCAGTTACGAGGGTGCGTAAATGGGCTCTGGCCATCGCTTTTTTATCTGTATTCTCAGATAAATGTTTTTTTGTTGAATGGATATTATATTGATTGCCATTGGAATCAATACTGGAAACCATCGGAAGAATTGGCGTCGCAATTGATTTTTCATTTTTAACATTCTGCACCGGGCTTGTTTTTTCCTCTGGCGGGGTATTTGAAACATTCATTTTCCTCACCGTATCGGTCTGCAGAGATTGGCTGGCGGCTTCCTGAGAAAGATTCACCGGTGCGGCAGGTTTTTTAGACTGTTTGGGACCTTTAGGCAATACATGAATTATTGGATTTGGATGGCTTAAAATCGATATACCTGCCAGAATTCCGGAAGTGATTAGTAAAATGGAACAGGTGACAATTATTAGCTTTTTCTTTATTTTAAATAAACCTGGCCGGTTTGGTTTTTCCTGTAAATCCGGTCTTTTAACCACCTGGTAAAAGTTTTCTGTTTTTGGTACTGCAGGTTTTTCCGGAATTTGTTTTATAGTACGTATCCTTTCCAACATAGACATATTGGTGAGGTCATTGAAATAATATGATTTGGAGTAGCAGGTTTTTATAGCCTCGTAAATACTTTCCGAATCAGCTGATTTGGTGAGATAAGCATTGGCGCCGGTTTCCATAAGTGTCGAGACCATGGAGTGATCATTATACATCGACAGCATGATCACCTTTAAGTCACTGTAGGATTTGCGTATGGAAGTCAATGCGGTAATCCCGTCCATTACCGGCATTTGTATATCAAGCAAAATTACATCCGGAAAGTTATGTTTTAGAAGGTGTAGCAATTGCATGCCATTTTCCGCTTCACCCACAATTTTTATATCTTTTTTCTGTGATAACGCCATCTTAACTCCTTCACGAAAAAGTGTATGGTCATCTGCGATAATTACTTTTATGATTTTGGGTAGTGCAGAGATGTCTGTTTTATTTTCGGGAATTTCTATTCCCGGAACTTCAATTGGCCGGGAACCCGGAGATCCTTCCCTTGTAATATGGTATTTTTTTATATCGGGATATCTAATATTAAACGGCACAATGGTTTCTCCGGTATCAGGATGTTCTTCTTCGTAAAGTTCATTTTCTTTTTTTTTGTTTTCAAATGATTGGAAATTTAATTCCTGCGGCTCATAAGGGAGATTATCATCATTACCATTGTTCCGGATTTTATCGTTTGAACTTTTATTAGGTTGAATCTGGTTGTTCGTATATGATACCTCATCAGTTTTCAGGTTTGTGGAGGATAAAAAATGAACCAAAGCCTTCAGTTCCTCAATTTCTTCCGGGTATCGCCAGGCGGTGCTTATACCTTTAACCCATATCAGGTCAGTAGTCCGCATGCCGGCTGCTTTCAATTCTTCATGGGTATAAGGGCCCAATTGAATATGATCGCGTAATAATAAATAGGTAGACATTAATTTATATTATGGTTGCAATGTCTTAGAACATGAATTTTATTAAATGGACTACAAATTAAACCATTTGATTGTGAAGTCTTTAATTCCAGGTGACTGGTATGGTACGGGCTACCGGCAAAATATTTCTATTAAATATAAACATATTCTATCATTGTTGTCCGACTAAAATCGGGTTAAATTTGAATGAATTCCATTATTGATAGGACTGACAGAATAAATATTGACGGTTTCATGATCAGTGGGAGTTCCCCCCGCTTTATTATGGCGTATATATTTTTTCCGATAGTCTGGCTCTTGGGAATTACTCTTATACCGGCATCTACGGAGATATGTTTGTTTTAAGTTACAACGGCACTGACGAATTTGTGCACGATCTGTCAGACATTATCAGTTTTAATATAACATCGTACAGTCAGGGACATATAAGCGTAAATTTTTCAGGAAGACTGACGCCGATGATCACAGCTGGTAATCCAAACATTACCTATGGTTCTCCCGGATCGGTTTTAATTGCCAAAGGTTCTTTTAAAGACGTTCCCGTGTTTTACTGAGATCTGTCTGTCTTCTATTCCAATTAACGTGAAGGAGTTTCCTACTCAATGATGTTGATACCGGCAACGACGTATTTGTAATATGGCCGGGCAATGGAAACTGTTTCGCCATTCATGATCAAATGATCTTTGGCAATATTGTCAATATAAAAAACAGAAACAACTTCTGCACGATTTATTCTGATAAACATCCCGGGAGGAAAATTAATCAATGCGTTGACAAGGGATGTCCGCACCGTGTAAGCCCCGCCATCGATCAGATAAATTGTGGTATAATTTTTTTCTGCAGTCAAGCGGGCGACCTGCATGGGATCTATTTTCTTCAGTACTTTTTCTTTTTTGACTACAGTCCTGACAAAAAAAGGCTCTAACATAGAGAACAGGTTTTAGGGTTAAAATATTTCCAATATAAAAAATATTTTTTATCAGTGATCAGGCGGGACACATCTTTCGAAATGACAACCGGGTTCATTCGCTTTGGCTACCCGGATTTCGGATAGGCAACCCGAACCCATCCCGAAGGCAATCCGAACGATTCAGACGCTTTCAGGAGATGTATTTGCTGAAAAAACGCTACAGCCTGTCCCTCAGACCCATGATCCCGTCCCCCGTTTTGTTTTACCCCGTCCCGCGTTTTGTTTTACCTCTTCACAAGTTTGGATATCCCCCATCCACATTTTCTAAAAAAAGGCGTTTTGGCGATATATTTTTGTCTTGTCGTTCGCAGATGGAGAAGCTTTTCACTCAGGACTACCGGGAGGAGTGAACCCGGGAATACTCTCCTCTGTCAGCGAGCGACATAGTAAACAATTTTTTTTCATTATTAAATTCAAA
>DCFT01000024.1:21937-22598 GCA_002319885.1 Bacteroidales bacterium UBA1797 | reverse complement strand
CAGAACATCTGCTCCTGGCAATACTAAAAGATGAAAATGCTCTGGTCACAAGGTTCCTTTCAGAATTGGATGTTGATTATCAGTCAGTCCGTAAAATGGTTGAAACAGAATCTCCTACTTCAAAAGCTGATTATCCACGGGACGAAGATGATGAGGGACAGAGCTTTAGTGGTCCGGGAAAAGGCCAGGGCTCCTCTCCTTCTTCTTCCAAGTCGTCTTCCGATACACCTGTTCTGGATAATTTTGGAATTGATCTTACGAAAGCGGCTGAAGAAGGCCGGCTTGATCCTGTTGTCGGACGGGAGCGGGAAATAGAACGACTGGCCCAGATCTTATCGAGAAGGAAAAAGAACAATCCGGTACTTATAGGCGAACCAGGCGTTGGGAAATCTGCTATTGCAGAAGGTCTTGCTTTACGGATAACCAAGAAGAATGTATCGCGTGTGTTATTTAATAAGAGAGTGGTTGCTCTCGATCTTGCATCCATAGTTGCAGGAACAAAATATCGGGGACAATTCGAGGAAAGAATGAAAGCAATACTTAACGAGCTTTCAAAAAATGATAATATCATCCTTTTTATTGATGAGATTCACACTATTGTAGGTGCCGGAGGTGCTACAGGTTCTCTCGATGCGGCCAATATGCTTAAACCCGCCCTTGC
>DCFT01000024.1:0-21611 GCA_002319885.1 Bacteroidales bacterium UBA1797 | reverse complement strand
GCTCTTGAAAGACGATTCCAGAAGGTAATTGTTGAACCGACTTCAATTGAAGAAACAATTCATATTCTCCATAATATTAAAGAACGTTATGAAGAGCATCATAACGTTATTTATACCGATGAAGCTATTGATGCGTGCGTGAAATTAACAAACCGGTATATTTCCGACCGGCATCTTCCTGATAAGGCAATTGATGCACTCGATGAATCGGGTTCAAGGGTTCATATTTCCAATATTGTTGTTCCTGAAAAGATTCTTTCCCTTGAGAAACAACTGGATGATACAAAGAAAGAAAAAATGATGGCAGTGAAGAATCAAAACTTCGAGAAAGCTGCCAGTTTCCGCGATCGTGAAAAAGATCTGCTTGATCTTATCGAACAGGAAAAGAAAAAGTGGGAAAAAGAATTGGCTGTGAACCGCGAAACAGTCGATGCTGATAAGGTTGCTGAGGTTGTAGCTATGATGACAGGCGTTCCTGTACAAAGGATTGCCCAGACCGAAGGAACACGATTGCTAAATATGGCCGAGGAACTGAAAGGGAGTGTTATAGGCCAGGATGAAGCCATACAAAAGGTTGTAAAATCAATCCAGCGAAACAGAGCCGGACTGAAAGATCCGAACAAACCTATCGGAACATTTATATTCCTTGGTCCTACCGGTGTTGGTAAGACTCAACTGGCAAAAGTTCTCGCAAAATTCCTTTTCGATACAACAGATAACCTGGTAAGGATTGATATGAGCGAGTATATGGAGAAGTTTTCTGTTTCACGTCTGGTTGGAGCTCCTCCGGGATATGTAGGTTATGAGGAAGGTGGTCAGCTTACCGAAAAAGTGAGGAGGAAACCATATTCTGTAGTGCTTATGGATGAGATCGAGAAAGCCCATCCGGATGTTTTTCATATAATGCTTCAGGTTCTGGATGAAGGACAGTTAACCGATAGTCTTGGACGACGTGTTGACTTCAGGAATACTATAGTAATTCTGACATCAAATATCGGAACAAGGCAAATAAATGAATTCGGACATGGTGTGGGATTCGATACATCTACCAGAATGGCTTCCCGTGATGAACAGACCAAGAGTATCCTTCAGAAAGCTCTGCAAAAGACATTTGCTCCTGAGTTCCTGAACAGAATTGATGATGTTATAATGTTCAATTCATTGGGAAAAGAACAGATTAATAAAATTATTGATCTTGAACTGCGAGGTCTCTATGACAGAGTCAAATCACTTGGCTACCAGCTCAAAATTGCTCCGGCAGCACGCGATTTTATTGCTGAAAAAGGGTTTGATGCCAATTATGGTGCCAGACCACTAAAACGTGCAATACAGAAGTATCTCGAGGATCCAATGGCCGAAGTTCTGATTAAGGCGAATCTAAAAGAGGGCGATTGTATAAATGTTGGATTTAACAGCGCCAAATCGGAAATTAAGATAAAAATTCAGAAGAAAAAGATAGAGCTTCCTGAGATAACGGATACTCCAACTTAAAAAAGAAGGCTGTCAATTTTGACAGCCTTCTTTTATTACTGGCTCACCATATAAATCAAATTCAGTTGACCGTGTAATCAGGATATTATAAAAATTGCCTGGTTTAAGGTTGAATTCTTCCGCAATTAAAACTTCCTGATCAACTTCCGGACTATCGAATTCAGTTCTGCCAACGAAAAATTCACTCTCTTTCCTGTCTATAATGACTTTGAATATCTTATTTATATAATTCTCATTAAGTCCAGCTGATATACTCTGCTGAATTTCCATGAGCTCCGCAACCCTTGATTCTTTAATTTCTGTGCTTATTTCATCCTTATACTCCTGAAAAGAATAGGTATCCTCTTCGTGAGAATAGGCAAATACACCTAATCTGTCAAATCTGAAATCGCTGATAAATTCTTTCAGCTCAAGAAAATCCTCTTCAGTTTCGCCGGGATGTCCGGCAATGAGAGTCGTTCTTATTACTGCATCGGGTATCTCTTTCCGCAGTGTGTTAAGAACAGACAATGTATCTTTCCGGTTATGCGATCTCTTCATTAAACCCAGCATATTGTCGGATATATGCTGGATAGGTATATCAATATAACGGCATATCCTTGGATTATTATTTATTATTGGAATCAGCTCCCACGGGAAGTTGGCAGGATAAAGATAATGGAGCCTGATCCATTCTAATGATTCAATTTTAAGCAATTCAGTCACAAGCTCAGGGAGTGCTTGTGCATGGTAAAGATCAAGCCCATAATAACTCAGATCCTGCGCAATAAGAATCAACTCTTTAATACCATCTCGCGCTAACAGGGATGCTTCTTTTACCAGATCTTCGATGGATCGTGAGATGTATTTTCCACGGATTAACGGAATTGCGCAGAAAGCACATGTTCTGTTGCATCCTTCGGATATTTTAAGATATGCATAATGACCAGGACCGGTAAGCGTTCTGTTAGTGAGGAGATCATCACGTAAATTCACTCCAAGTTCAGACAGAATGTCGCTCATGTTATTTACCCCAAAGTACTTTTTTACTTCAGGTATTTCATGTCTGAGCGCATCGGCGTACCTCTCGGAAAGGCATCCCATTACATATAAATTGTCAATTTTCCCGGACTTTTGAGCCTTAACGTATCTGAGAATTGTGTCGATGCTCTCCTCTTTTGCATCGTTTATAAAACCGCATGTATTGATAATAACCGTTTCTGAAGAACTATCATCAGCATCATGAATTACTTCATACCCTCCTGCATTTAGCTGTTTCAGAAGCTTTTCCGAGTCGACCACATTTTTGGAACAACCAAGTGTTACAATATTTATTTTTTTGGATTTCATGCGGATATTGTGGTGTAGGGACGTTGCATGCAACGTCACTACACTGGTTATTTATCACTGAACAAAGAATCCACAAAGTCGTACCTGTTAAAGACGAGAAGGTCTTCAAGTTTCTCACCTACGCCTATATATTTTACGGGTATTTTAAACTGGTCAGATATTCCAATTACAACTCCTCCCTTTGCTGTTCCATCGAGTTTAGTTATGGCCAGGGCGCTTACATTAGTCGATGCAGTAAACTGTCGTGCCTGTTCAAATGCATTTTGTCCTGTTGAGCCATCCAGCACAAGAAGAACTTCATGAGGGGCTTCGGGTATTACTTTTTCCATAACCCTTTTGATCTTCGATAACTCTGTCATAAGGTTAATCTTGTTATGCAGGCGTCCTGCGGTATCGATAATAACAACATCAATATCGGATGACACAGCAGATCTGAGTGTGTCATAGGCAACGGATGCCGGGTCAGATCCCATTTGCTGTTTAATAAGAGGAACTCCTACCCTTTCGGCCCAGATCTGGAGCTGATCAATTGCTGCGGCTCTGAATGTGTCAGCTGCTCCGATCAGTACCTTTTTGCCGGCTGCTTTGAACTGATAAGCAAGTTTGGCTATAGTTGTTGTTTTACCGGCTCCATTGACACCTACAACCAGAATAACATAAGGAACACTTTTCAGCGAAGATGAAAAGTCAGATACTGAATCATCTTCGTTTTTTTCGAGTAAAAGAACAATCTCCTCTTTAAGGATTGTATTTAGTTCAGCGGTATTCAGATATTTATCTTTTGCCACTCTGGTCTGTATACGATTAATAATACTCAGAGTTGTTGCGACACCGACATCAGAAGATACAAGAACTTCTTCAAGATTATCAAGAACCTCATCATCAACTGTGGATTTTCCTGCGACAGCCCGCGACAACTTATGAAAAACGCTTTCCTTAGTTTTCTCCAGCCCTTTATTCAGGCTCTCTTTTTTATCCTTTCCAAGAAATCCCAGCAAAGCCATCAGATAGTTATTAATTTGAAAAATATGTATAAAAAAAGCTTCCTTCCAAAAAGAAGAAAGCCATGAATATCATTTGAATAATAGATGCGGTTACTTCTTTGTGAAGAAATCTTTAATGTGATCATTATGAATGATCTCTTCTTTAAACTGATAAGCGCCGGATTTGTCGGACTTGGTCATTTTTATACACTTTGTAAATGCCTTACCGGCTCCTGTCTTAAGTGTTGCAACAACTTTCTTTGCCATGATTTTTCCTTATTTACTTGATTTCTCTGTGAAGTGTATGTTTTTTCATGATAGGATTGTATTTCCTTCTTTCAAGACGGTCAGGAGTGTTTTTCCTGTTCTTTGTTGTAATATATCTTGATGTCCCGGGTAATCCACTCTCTTTATGTTCGGTACATTCCAGTATGACCTGTTGTCTGTTACCTTTAGCCTTCTTTGCCATTTTCTATCCTGTATTAATAATTCAAAATGTAACCTTTTTCTTTAGCTTCTTTCAGCACTGATGTGAGTCCTTTCTTACTTATAAGACGTATACCTGAGGCTGAAATTTTAAGTGAAATCCACCTTTCTTCTTCCGGAAGGTAATATTTTTTAACAAAAAGATTAGGATAGAATTTTCTCTTAGTCCTTCTCTTAGAGTGCGAAACGTTGTTTCCGACCATCGCCTTTTTCCCTGTAACCTGACAAATTCTTGACATTGATGTTTGTTTTACTTCTTAACTAACGTTTGTCCTTTTTAAACGAAGCGCAAAATACGTGATTTTTATCTTATTAAACAAATATTTAATCTACTTTTTTCATATTGCTTATATAAATGGAGTCTGTAACCTGATAATCTGCTTTCTAAGCAGGTTCAGGGCTGCTAGTGAGAATCTTGTAATATTGTTTGTCCTGTCATTCCCGAACACACGTTTTTCACAAACTATATCACTCCCGGAAGCTACTGCAATCCAAACAGTTCCAACAGGTTTTGATTCGGACCCCCCATCAGGTCCCGCAATCCCCGACGTTGCAACTGCATAATCCGTTTTGAGGAGTTTTCTGACTGCTGATGCCATTTCTTTTATTGTCTGTTCGCTTACAGCACCATATTTTATTAGTGTTTCTTCCTGTACACCAAGCAGTTCTGATTTTATTGAATCCGAATAAGCAACAACAGAACCTTTGTAATAGGCTGAACTGCCTGGTATGCTGGTCAGCAAATGAGCTATTTCGCCTCCAGTACAACTCTCAGCTGTAGAAACAGTTTTGTTTTTTGATCTTAAAAGTTTTCCGATAACAGTTTCGAGCGACTCTTCATTTTCACCGTATATATACTCAGGAATGATTTTATAAAGTATACTTACCTGTTCATTAATTAGCTTTGATATTAAACTACTGTCTGATCCGGTTCCTGTAAGTCTTAGTTTTATGACACCTGAAGCCGGCAGATATGCAAGTTTTATATTCTCAGGCAGACCAGATTCAAAATCTGTCAGAATATCTGCAAGAATAGATTCTCCAGTGCCATAAGTCATTATATTTCTATGAATTATAACCTGTGATATAAAGCGTTTATTTAATTCAGGAAGCACAATTTCTCTCATAAGATATTTCATTTCATATGGGACTCCCGGCATCGAAATATAGATTGTGCCATCCTTCTCAAACCACATGCCCGGAGCGGTTCCTGCAGCGTTTTTTAATACGGTACATGATTCAGGAACTTCAGCCTGACGGCGGTTTTTATCATTCATAGGGAAATTACGCCGGCTCATCATTTCCTCAACCATCTTAAGTACCTCACGATTTAATACCAGACGAGTATTGAAGAATTCACAGAGAGTCTGTTTAGTAATATCATCACTTGTAGGGCCAAGACCCCCTGTAATAAGAACCACATCAGTTTTACCGGCTGCTTCACCTAGAGCATAAATGATATCTTCCCGTCTGTCATGTACGGATGTAATCCGGTAGACATCAAACCCTGCTTTGCTCATCTCTGCGCCGATCCATGCAGAATTTGTGTCGATGGTCTGTCCTATCAGAAGCTCATCTCCTATTGTAATTATAGCTGCCTTCATTATTAAATCTTGTCCTTTGAATGAATTGTTATATTAAAACCTGGTGCTTCATAGTCTTTTGGCAGATAGTCTGCAGGTATAGCAGGCATATTTCCATCCCGTTCTGCTCTGTAATGTGGGGAGAGAATTTCCAGACCTCTTTCATTACATACATCCTGAATGTTCTTATGTAATTCAGAATATATAATTGCTTGTCTGGAAGCCTCTTTAGTATAGGCATTTATCTGATACGAGACATAAAAATCATCGAGGCTTGTTTGTAAGACAAATGGTTCCGGATCCTTCAATATCATTTCAGTTCTCAATGCAGCATCAATAAGAGCCTGATGCATATTTTTCCATGGAATATCATAACCAATTGTTACAGTAGTGTGTATAATGAGTCCTTCATTCTTCGATATTGAAGAATAATTAATTGTATTACCAGAGAGTACCGATGAATTTGGTATTGTAATTTCTTCATTCTTTATAGTCTTAACCCTTGTAACAAGCATATTTTTTTCTAAGACATCACCTGTTATCTCACCAATTTTAATTCTGTCGCCTATTTTGAACGGGCGCATATATGTTATAACCAATCCTGCAACCATATTGGCAATCGCAGAGCTGGATCCTAATGAAAAAAGAATTCCTAAAAATACGGATACCCCTTTAAATATCTGGGAATTTGAACCAGGCAGATAAGGAAAAATTAAAATAAACATGAATGCATAAAGCAAAAATCTTACTATGCCAAAAGTAGGTTTTGCCCAGTCTGGATGAAACCCGGATAATTTAAGGTTCTCTGATTCAATTTCAGAAAAGACATACTTAACAAAGCGGATAACATATTTCATTACGAAATAGATTACCAATATGCTAAAGAGATTTGGCAGAAAATTCCAAATAGATATAAAGACGCTTTTTAAGGGGGACCATACCAAGCCAAAAAGCAAAGTAGCCCATCCCCTGGTGAAAGGGAAAATGCTAAAAACCAGAGGAAGCACCAGATAAAGCAGAATCAAAACAAAAAACCACTTCATTAGCTTCAGGATAAAGTAAACAAGTTTTAGTTCCTGATCAGTTGTAAGGAATGTATAATCTTTATATGATAAATTTTTCAGCCATTTCTCCCTTTTTTTAGTAATATAAATCTCTGTCCTTTGGTGGCCTTTCTTAATGAGCCATATCAGAAGACTAATGCCTGCAACAACTAAAATCATTAATCCTATTCTTAATGATAGTTTGAGTATGCTGTTTTTTTCCTTCTCTCCTATTACCGCATTCCTGATTATTGTCAAATAGTTTTTGGCCAGTAACTCCTTTGTACTGTTATTGATAAGACCGTCAAGTTCAGATATGCTTATAATTATCAGGTCGCCGTATACTATATCTACGGTATTCTCAGAAGCAGAGGAGATCAATGAATCAGCCCTGAAAAAATCATTGTTATAAATATTCCTTATTCTTTTAGTTACATTAATGGCCCTGTCTTTTGGAGTAGAAGCACCTATCTTTGTGTAAATATAAAACAGAGTATCGGAAAACAGAGTAACAGGATATCCAACTGCACTCATTCTTAAATAATTAGCTCTTGCGATCATATCTGCTTTACGGAGAGAATCTTTCAATGCGATTGCATTAAATTGTGCCTGTATCCGATTTTTTTCAAGGTAATCGTTTGATTTAAGAAGGTTATATTTGTACTGAAGTTCAGACTTCATAAGAGAATCGGCATAACGATTTTGCTCTAATTTTTTAAGCAAAATCTGAAAATCCTGCAATTTTAAAGCTGTAGAGTCAATCTGGGCATTACCCGAAACTGGAAAGCACAGATATAGAATGAAAAAGAAATAGAGCGGGGTTTTCATTTTGAGAGTATTTATTGTTCTTCCGTTTCAATTATGACTAACAAGTAACCAGATATATTGTTATAAAATCAGGATTTATATGGCTATGCAAAAGTATTTTATATATTTTCAGTATACAATTAAAATAGAATAAATGATGACTGATCAGAGAATAGAAATAACTGAAAAATTTGCAAGACAAAGAATGAAAAATTATGACAGTGGTCATGACTGGTGGCATATTGTACGTGTAAGGAAGCTTGCTTTATTTATAAATTCAGCGGAAGCACTAACAGATCCCTTTGTTGTGGATGTTACTGCTCTGCTTCACGATGCTGCGGATTCAAAATTTGCCGGAAAAAGCAATGAGCAGGGTTATATTATGATCAGCGACTTTATGGAAAAGAATGGAATGGGAGAGATAAAAAACCAGGTTCTGGATGTCATTAAGAAGGTTTCTTACAGCAGTAATTATGTTGCCAGTAATTCTGATGATCCTTTACTCTGGATTATTCAGGATGCTGACAGGCTTGATGCAATAGGAGCGATTGGAATTGCCAGGGCATTTAATTATGGGGGATTCAGAAATAATCCTATTTATATTCCTGGTATAGAATCAGAAAGTAATGACAAATCAACAATCGGCCATTTCTATAGTAAACTTTTGAAATTAAAGGATACGATAAATACTTCAACAGGTCGTAAAATTGCAGAAGAAAGACATGAAATCCTGGAAAGCTTTTTAAAGCAGTTTTACTCTGAGTGGGATTTCGTTGCTTATAACAGATAATCGATCTACGCCAGATCCTTCAATGAATAGTGTAAAACACTTACTATTCAAATTTTATTTTTTTGTCTGTAAATGCGTTACTCAGCTGTAGCAGAGCCTCACTTTTCGTAATATCTGCTTTATTTATAGTACTCCAGTACTTAACATTAAGCGAACAACTTTCAGATGTAACTTTCGTAAATAAGATCACTGGCTTTTTTTGAGAGAGAACACCTTCTATATTTTTGATAGTATCGTTAATAACTTCATTAATTACATTGGCATCCAATTCTTTTCCCGATAATGTAAACCCTATCATAACCCGTTTGAGATCGTTAGTGAAAGTCCAGTTTATGATATTTTGTGATAGGATATTCCCATTGGGAATAATTACGTCCGCGCCATCAGCTGTTCCTATTGTACTGGCCCGTAAACCTATCTCTTTCACTTTGCCGGTAAGTCCGCTTATCTCTATTTCATCTCCAACCTTAAGTGAACCATCAAATATCAGTATTATTCCTGATACAAAGTTGTTGACTATATTTTGCAGGCCCATACCAATACCTATTCCCAATGCGCCAAGAAGTATTGTAATTTTATCTATAGGTAATCCTGACGCTCCAATTGCAAGCAGGTATCCACTTATAAGTACCAGAAGCCGTGTTATAAGTAAACGCGAATGTTGTTTTTTTGTTACAGGAGATATGTCTTCGTTTTCAACACCTGTTTCTCCAAACAGGAAGCTTATAAGTTGTTGCAGGATATGTGCGAACCAGATGATTACGAAAAAATAAAACAGACTTATAAGTTTAAAGGAGATGTTACCAATAGAAACCGGAGAAGTGAATAAATTAATAAGGCTGTTTGTTAATCTGTGGTATATATTAAGGTTAGAAGCAAGCATTATAGACCACAAAAATAGTGCAACAATAAGTAATGGAATTTTTATTTTTCTGGTTATTACCGATTTGTCAAAAGGAGTATCAAACCCTTTTTTTAACCTGCTGCTTTGCAGTTGCAGAAGAATAATTTCTATTATTGTTCCAATAAAAACAGGAAGTACAACTGCCTGTGTAACAGCAAAAATTGCTGAGATACCAAATATACCTGAAAGTGAGAATCTTCCAAACAGATTGCTGAGGATGCCCAGTCCCGCTAATATCATACTAGTTATAGCTGCACTTTTTATCCATTTATAATAAGGTACCTCTTTGTTTAGGTTTCGGTAAAAGATGAAGGAGAATACAATAATGCCTGCATGAACTATGAGAAGCCACAGTCTGGTCGCAAATGAAGGTTCTAAAAACAAATAGCTAAGAGTATCCGCAATGAACAATATAACTAATATCAGCCATCTGGAACTGAATTGAAGGTTTTCTCTTTTGAAAAAAATGATTGATGAAAACGTAAGCAATAATATGTATTCAATTGAAATATAAGAGGTAGGTGCATAGGCGTCAAAAAAAGGCATCAGGCTTATCAGCAATATAAGTACTGATAAAACAGGATAATTACTCAGATACTGAAGATTTAAGAAGCTGCAGGAACCGTCGGGATCCTTTAAAGTCCTTAACAGCTTTCGTCTGGTATATAATATTATAAAAAGCAATATTCCGATTACAAGGACAAAAACTCTATGCTGTGACGTTTGATTGAAATAATAAGAGATAGCATTTTTTTCGCTGATTATCTTTGTTACCGTCGCTTTGGGTGAGCCTGTGACAGGCATAACTTTTTGAGCTTTTTGCCAGAGAAAACTGACTTCTGGACCAAAGAGTTGCTTATCTGCCTTATCCAGTCTGGAATCCATCATATTCAGCATATTGGAGAGGTTAACTGCGTTGTCTGCAATTTTTACTTTCATCACATTCAGGGTATCAACGTTAGCCCTGGTTGTGCTATCTGCCCTGCTCCATTTTCGTTCCAGACGCACAAGTTTTTTATCCATAGCCTTCTTTATGTTGCTATCGGCATATAATTTGCGAAAAATGGAATCGGACAGGGCTGTTTTAAGACTTAATTTTGCATTATTCACCCGTCGATACAAATTTGCCGAGAGCTCTTCATACCGATCGTTTTCGTCGTTTAACCCGGAGGTAAAACTTTGATACAGATAGAGGTTCTTTATATTAAATGCAGTACCTCTGCCTCTCATATTTTTGCGTATTATAGTGATATCGTTTGTGATCTCATCAATTCTTCTGCCCATCATTATCACATCGAAGTCCAATTTGGAACTGTCACTTATTGAGTTAAGTTTGTCATTCACTCTGTCAATACTCATCATGAAGTCGCTCATAGAAAGAGAATCCTTCGATTGGAACATTTTCTTTTGTATCGCTGTTTTGGATTTTGAAGCATCCTGCACGGTAATGTTTTTTAAAATCGCTGAAATTGCCATATTAACAGGTGATTGTGCTGAAACACCGATCATTATGCAAATAAGGGCAGAAAATAATATTACTCGTTTCATGTTATACTTATAAAGTGTATAATACTGTCAAATTATGCATTTCGCATTTGATAGGCTTATCAATGCTAAAAGTTTACCGGCCGAAATTACAAAATTCCGTCGAGCTGATGATTTGGAGTTGATAAAAGAATTTTCACTGCTTAAAATAAGTACTCAGACAGATTGTTTTGTGAATCCTTCAGGTAAACCTGAGTCGGTATGCGTAGATATATTGAAAGGATTGCTTCGCCTTCGGCTCAGCGATCCCGGAAGGGATGCTATCAAATAAAAAGCCACTGACGTGGCTATTTTTATAATTTACACATTCCTCCTTCAGGTAAACCTGAGTCGGTATGTGTAGATATATTGAAAGGATTGCTTCGCCTTCGGCTCAGCGATCCCGGAGGGGATGCTATCAAATAAAAAGCCACTGACGTGGCTATTTTTATAATTTACACATTCCTCCTTCAGGTAAACCTGAGTCGGTATGTGTAAATTATAAAAATGCTGCTACCGCAGCCTTTTTATTTGAGCGGGAAAAGGGATTCGAACCCTCGACCCTCAGCTTGGGAAGCTGATGCTCTACCCCTGAGCTACTCCCGCAATTTTAAAGTCTGACAAAAATAATGAATAGATTCATTTCAGCAAATTTTTTATTTTTCTCAATTATGGATTTTAATATTATTGATTACTTTTAGCCTGTTACAATTACATTTATATTTTCAGGAGACCAGAATGCTGCAAAAAAATATCAAATTATTCTTCATTGCCATATTATGTGCCGGATTAGCCGGATGTCATAAAAATTCGGTAAAGGATATTGAAGGTAATACATATAAAACCGTTAAGATCGGGACTCAGTTATGGATGGCAGAGAATTTGAAAACCACTAAATACAATGATGGCAACGAAATACCTCTGGTTACTGAAAATGATGTCTGGGCAAAACTGAATTCACCTGCATATTGCTGGTACAATAATGATTCATCAGAGAACAAACAGACATATGGAGCAATATATAACTGGTATGCAATTAATACGAACAAGTTATGTCCGACCGGTTGGCATGTCCCTTCTGATTCTGATTGGCACACTATGCTGATATCTCTTGAAAACTCTAATGTTGCAGGGGGCAAATTAAAGGAAGCAGGTACGGCTCATTGGAAGATACCCAATAATGGTGCAACTAATAAGAGCGGGTTTACTGCTCTTCCGGGTGGTTATCGAAGTATTGATGGTATTTTCAACTTTATCGGAATCGCTGGTTACTGGTGGAGTTCAACACAGTATGACAACTCAAGTGCTTTATTTTATAATATTCGCTATAAATACAGTCTGGCATATAAGTACCGAAGTGACAAGTATTGTGGTTTTTCTGTTCGTTGTGTGATGGATAATCATTGAAAATACTTAGCATATTCCGTTGGAAATGATTCCAGGGTTTGAATTTTAATGTCTTTATAATATACTTCAGCTGCTTCACTTTGAAGCTGAATCTTTCCTTTGATCATTGGTAATGTTTTCCCATCTACAACGGATCGTGAATTTCTAAGAATCATAACAACATGTCCATTTACAAGGTGTAAACTATTTCCGTTAAAGCAAATCAACTCAACTGTATTCCATTCTCCCGGACCGTTTTCGTAGTTTGCACTCCGAAGACAAAAACCTGATTCTCCATCTTTCCCAAACGGAACAAAAGGCTGGTTTTCATCAGCAACAGAATTCATCATTCCTTCCGGAATAAATGCCTTTATATCGATTGCAGAATTTGCCTGACTCCAGTAATCTCCCATATGCCCCTCCATTATCTGGAACTCTTGTGATTGCATCCATGTACGCCAGTATTCTGCGCCAGGCTGTCCAACTGAATGATAAAGAATGCCTGAGTCTTTCAATAATTTCTTTCTTGGATCCCACTTTTTGTCTCCCCATCTGACTTTCAGACTGAGGTGATAATTAGAATACTCTTCTTTGGTAATAAGACATCCGTAAATTTCGCCACTGATTTTCAGTACAGGTTCATTTCCCTCTTCCTTTACCGTGAAAACATTATATCCCGTCTTGTTTAATCCGATGGGTGGAATCAGTTTACCGTCTTTGTCTTTTGGAGCCTGTCCGTTGTATCCTATCTGATGCCTGAAACTGAGATAATTATCCCAGTGTGATAGATTTTTATCCAATAAACAGGTCCATTTTGTTTCTTCTTTATATGAACAAATGATTATTGCAGTTAAAGCCAGTAAAAATATTTTCCGCAGAGGGTTACTTTTTTTCATATCTTATATTATTTATTATTTAAATAATTGAACCCAAATGAAAAATCATTTTACGTAAGAAGCTGATCGATTTGTATGGAGCCTCCAATGGGACTCGAACCCACGACCTGCTCATTACGAATGAGCTGCTCTACCAACTGAGCTAAGGAGGCAAAAAGTTTCGCAAATATAAGGAAATTCATTCCAATTTTTCAAGTCTCCTGAGTAAAGGTGGATGGGAATAATGAAAAAATACATAAGCCGGATGAGGCATCATATTTGAGAGGTTCTTTACCGAAAGTTTTTTTAATGCTGTAGCCAGGATTTCCGGCAGGTAATTATCCCTGACAAATCTGTCAGCAGCAAATTCATTTCTTCGTGAAATATAGTTTGTCAGCAAACCTATTACTAATGATAACGGGCTGTAAAGAATACCAAATACTATCAAACCGAGGTGAAAGCTGGCATTTTTTGAACCCAGCGCCAGTGAGAGCGAAGGGCTGTTTACAACAACAGAAAGCAGAAAAAGCATCACTCCCGTCGTTATTACAGATAAAACAAGATTCAGTAATACATGTTTCTTTTTGTAATGTCCAATTTCGTGTGCAAGCACTGCGACTATCTCTTCTTCTGAAAGTTCTTTTTGCAGCGTATCATATAATACAATTCTTTTCTTCGGACCAAATCCTGAAAAATATGCATTTGCTTTTGTACTTCTTTTCGATCCGTCAATAATAAAAATATTTTTAAGCCTGAAACCTGTTTTTTTGGAAAAAGCCTCAATCATTGTTCTCAGTGATCCTTCAGGCAGAGGAGTTTGTTTGTTAAACAGAGGGACAATGAGTTCAGAGTAAAAAAGATTTATAAAAACAGAAAAAAGTGTTATTAATCCCCATGCGTACCACCAGAAATTTTTACCGGTCTTATAATAAAACCATGTAATGAGTCCAAGTACCGGAACACCTACCAGCAGAGCTAAAGCCCATGACTTAATATGATCTGTTATGAATGTTCTGATAGTCATGGTATTAAATCCATACTTCTTTTCGATAATAAAAGTGTCATAATATCCGAATGGTATATTGATAATGTCGGATGCAAAACCGATTATTCCGAAAAAAAGAAGCGAGATAATCACACTGTTAGTGCTTAATATTCTTGCAAGGTTGTCAGCTAATGCAAATCCTCCTGCCAGGATCATAATAAGAATAACACCCAGATTAAAGGATGATGACCAGAATGATAACCTGTTATTGTCTTTCTGATATCTCTGAGTCTTCCTGTACTCCTCTTCATCACAAATACCTTTCAGCTTTGATGGAAGTTTATCGGACCACATTAAGGAGTTGAGATAATCAAGATATCTTTCAGTAATAAAGCCACTTATGGGAATTATTAAGATCAGATAAAAAATGATGTTATGCATTGATCAGCAGTCTTTAAAAAAAGAAGCAGGGCGCCCTTTTAAAATAAGTGTGGAATAAATATGTCTCGCTGCATTTCCTCGTGCTAGAAAGGATAGGCACCCTGCGGTTCCGTAAATATAATAAATATTTTTAAGTTAACATACCTCCGCATACATGAATTGTTTGTCCGGTTACGTAAGAAGACAAATCAGAAGCCAGATATAAAGCTGTATTTGCCACATCCTCAGGGGTTCCGCCACGTTTCAGTGGTATTTTTTCAGCCCAGTCTTTTTTTACTTCTTCCGGTAATTTTTCTGTCATTTCAGTAAGAATAAACCCGGGTGCAATAGCGTTGCATCTTATATTTCTTGATCCAACTTCCTTGGCGATACTTTTTGTAAAACCGATGATTCCTGCTTTTGAAGCAGAATAATTGCTCTGCCCCGCATTTCCTGAAACACCTACTACCGAGCTCATATTGACTATTGAACCACTTTTTTGCTTTATCATTGTCATTAAAACTGCTTTGGTAAGGTTGAAGACCGATTTAAGGTTCACTGCGATTACAGAATCCCATTGATCCTCCGACATTCTCATGAGTAGTGTATCTCTTGTAATTCCTGCATTATTGATCAGAATATCGATCCTGGAAAAATCCTTAACGACTTCATTTATAACACGTTGAGAGTCATCGAAATTAGCGGCATTTGAAACATAGCCTTTTGCCTTAACTCCAAGAGATTCAATTTCTTTGATAGTTGTTCTGAACTCTTCATCATCCACGATATTAGTAATCGCAATATCGGAACCCTCCATTGCAAACCTGCGGGCTATCGCCTTACCTATTCCTCTGGAAGCTCCTGTAATAAGGGCTGTTTTTCCTTCAAGTAATTTCATCTGAGTAATGTTAAAATTCGTGCAAATATATAATGAAATCCATAATTCGCAATTTAAAGTATCAATTGGATTTTCTCTGTTGCTCTCTGTGAATCCTCTGTGGATCTCAGTGTAACAAAAAACAAGAACTTACACAGAGTTACACAGAGAGGCACAGAGTAATACTATCATGCATTTTCTAACGCCTTAATGCTTTTGAAACCGTTATTCCAATGTCAGCGGGTGATTGAACAACGTTTATCCCGCAGTTTTTCATAATTTCCATTTTGGCCGCGGCTGTGTCATTTTTTCCTCCGATTATTGCTCCCGCATGACCCATTCTACGACCTTTAGGTGCTGTTTGCCCGGCAATGAAACCAATAACAGGTTTTGTTCCATGGTCCTTAATCCACTCTGCTGCTTCATTTTCCATATTACCACCTATTTCTCCTATTATCACAATGGCTTCAGTCTGAGGATCATCCATCATGAGTTTGACAGCATCAAGAGTTGACGTTCCTATGATCGGATCCCCGCCTATTCCAATTCCCGTTGATTGTCCAAATCCCTGTTTGGTAACCTGGTCAACAGCTTCATAGGCCAGTGTGCCTGAACGTGATATTATTCCCACAGTACCTTTCCTGTGAATAAATCCGGGCATAATACCTACTTTGGATTCACCTGGTGTAATAATTCCAGGACAGTTGGGGCCTATTAACCTGCACTGGAATGATTTAAGATATTCCTTTACCATTACCATATCAGAAACCGGGATTCCTTCAGTAATGGCAACAATAAGTTTAATTCCGGCATTAGCAGCTTCCATAATGGCATCGGCTCCGACAGCCGGCGGTACAAATATTATTGACACATCAGCAGATGTTTCAGCTACTGCTTCCCTTACTGTATTAAAAACAGGCAGGTTCAGATGAGTCTGACCTCCTTTGCCAGGAGTAACTCCGCCTACCACTTTTGTGCCATATTCAATCATTTGAGTTGCGTGGAAGGTACCTTCGCTTCCGGTAAAGCCCTGGACAATAACTTTTGAGTCTTTATTTAGCAGAACACTCATAATATCAAATATTAAATTATGACTTATTTGTCCTTCAAAAATACCGATTTATAATTGGCTTTCATGCATTTTATATCGAGAATTATTGCTTTGATTCATGAGATTTAATGCCTGATATTTCCGGTTTTCACTTCTCACTCCTTACTCCTCACTCCGCATTCCTTATGGCTCAAAGCTCATACCGCTAGCCCCGTGCCTCTTTTCAAATAAGTTTCATACATTTGCCCCCGGTAGTATTTTATTTTATGATCAGATTGGAAAAAACAATATGTGCGCCTGCAACAGCTCTGGGAGGAGCCATTGCTGTAATAAGAGTCAGCGGGCCACTGAGTCTGGAGATATGCGATAAGATTTTCTATCCTTTAGATAAGACCATAAAACTGGTTGATCAGAAAGGATATTCGGTAGCATTTGGAGAGATACGTTCAGGTGATATACTTATTGATGAAGTTCTTCTGACTGTTTTCAGGGCGCCTCACTCCTACACTGGTGAGAACGCAGTTGAAATCTCATGTCACGCTTCACAATATATTATCAGAAATATTCTTGAATTACTGATTCATAACGGCGCTATCGCGGCTGCACCGGGTGAGTTTACACAGCGGGCTTTTTTTTATGGTAAATTGGATCTCTCGCAGGCGGAAGCAGTTGCAGATATAATATCTTCCAGAACAAGTTCATCGCACAAGATAGCCATAAATCAAATGAGGGGAGGTTTCTCTTCTGAGATAAGCCGGTTGAGAAAAGAATTACTGAATTTTGCTTCCCTGATTGAACTTGAACTCGATTTCGGAGAGGAAGATGTTGAGTTCGCCGACAGAAAGGAGCTTAAAGCTATAATAATCAGAGTTAAAGATCTTACAGATAAGCTGGCCGGATCTTTCAGACTTGGCAATGCATTAAAAAACGGAATTCCGGTTGTTATTGTGGGCAAACCGAATTCAGGCAAATCAACACTTCTGAATGCTCTTTTAATGGAGGAAAGAGCAATAGTATCTGATATACCAGGCACAACCAGGGATTCAATTGAAGATACAATTGTGATAGATGGAATAGAATATAGATTTATAGATACAGCCGGGCTTCGTGAGACTTCAGATATTATTGAGGTTATGGGTATTAAAAAGACCCGTGAGAAGATTGACCAGGCTGAAGTCGTTCTGTTTATAGACGATATCTCAGATCCCGCTGAAGCCTTAAATGACCGTATATCGGTGATCAGGGAAATGATTAGCAATCACGGGCAGCATTTGGTAATACTGATCAATAAGACCGACCTGGCTCCGGAGAATCGGCAGACAGAACTTGCCAGAACAATCAAAACAAAAAAATCGGAAAGCTTGCTCTTTATATCCGCAAGGGAAAATACAGGTCTTGATGAACTTCGAAAAAAACTTGGCAAAATTACAGGGATAGATAAGTTAAATTCAGATGATGTAATAATCACTAATTTAAGACATTATGAGGCTCTAATGCGAGTCTCTGAATCGCTCGGACGTGTAATGTCGGGGCTTGATGATCAGATCCCGGAAGATTTTATTGCGATTGATATCAGACAGGCTATCCATTATCTTGGTGAAATAACCGGGGAGATAACTTCGGATGAAATTCTTGGAAATATATTCCGGAATTTCTGTATCGGCAAATAACTGATACACAATTAACATTGAATTGGTATATAAAGATTTAAAATACGGATGAAGCTTAGTTTTTGCAGTCTTAGCAGTGGCAGCAGCGGAAATTGTTATTATATAGGTAATGAGTTCTACGGAATATTGATCGACGCAGGAATTTCAGCGTCATTAATACGTAAGTTTCTGAAAGATATTGGTATTTCCATGCAGACTATCATGGGTGTCATGGTAACACATAATCATACTGACCATATAAGAGGTTTGGAGGTTCTATCCCGGAAAAATTCGCTTCCGGTATTCACAACCGGTACAATATGGGAAAGCATTCTCACTCCGCAAAAGAAAATATCGCGTGACTGTATCCGTGAGATACCACTGCAGGAAAAGTTTCACCTGGCAGGTTTTGATATTGAGGCTTTTAGGGTTAATCATGACGCTCCTGAAACTATAGGTTTCCATATTTGTGCCGGGGATAAAAAGATTACTATTGCCACCGATCTGGGCCATATCTGCGCAACTTCTGGTCCATATATAAAAGCTGCCAATCTGCTGGTCATTGAGTCAAATTATGATGAGGAGATGCTGCTAAACGGAAGATATCCTTATTATTTAAAAAAAAGGATACAATCAGATCATGGACATTTAGGTAATAAACAGACTTCTGTATTTCTGGCAGATATTTTTAATGACGAACTCAGCCACATCTGTCTCGCCCATCTGAGCAAAAATAATAATACTCCCGAAAAAGCTCTTCAGACCCTTACTCAGACTTTTTCTGAAAAAGGCATTAACCTGAAAAGTCATCAGTATATATCAATACTGAAACGGAATATTCCGAGTGAGATGATAAATCTGGATTATTTAGAAAAAGTCATTTAGTTCTTACATTAATTTTTTATTTACATAAAATACAGTAAATAAGTAGTATATGGAATCTACTTTGAGCTTTGATTCAACTTTATTTCCGATAATTATTCCTTTCTGGCAAGCAAGATGATTATTTGCTTGATTAAAAAAAATTGTGTCATTTCTTAGGTATTTTAAGACTTCTGTTGTAATTTGCTTACACAAGTCTGATCTGTAATATTGAATCTTTTTGTGGTTATGAGATAAGAAATTGAGGATGTAAATTTCGATACTTCTGATCGTATTATGTATTACAACTAATTCTTTGTAGTAACTTAAAAACCAATGTCATGAGAAAAAATTTACTCTTATTTCTACTATTAATTGCATCGGTATTTGTAAACCGTACTGTTACAGGGCAAATTTTTGGATGTTTATATCCAAATGACCCCATAACACATCCTGATTATTGTACCATTGCTGAAGATCCAACTGGAGCGTATAACTGTTATGCTTATGCAAGGGCATCAATTGAAGGTCACCATGTTGATTTATCAAGCGGATTACCTATTAGTGGGTCCTGGACTTGGAATCAATTTTATGGTGTGGATATACCATTAGATCCAAAATACCTCATTACTGGTGGTGCTAGATGGGATCTGATTTCTTACCCCATTGCTGGACATGTGGTATTAAAATTAAGAGGTGGTCAGTATGCATCCAAATGGCAATTTGGTGGGACTCTTAATATGCAGCTAGTTTCCAATATTTATAATATGGGATACATTAATGAAGTAACTGATCCGCCACAACATATGGTTTATATTGGAAATGTATCCCCAACAAGTTTTAGTCTGGCACCTGGTGGACAAATAACATTTTACGCAAATCCTGTAGGAGTTCAGGATCTTAATTATAGCTGGTCATTTGATACAAACTTTTTTACGAATTTATCTGCAAACACTTCTTCATCTACAATTACCTTGAAGGCCAAATGTCCAGGAAATTCATCTCAGAATATTACGGTAGAAGTGTGGTATCCTGGATATCGCAAGAATATATTCACTATCCACGGAACAATTTCTTATCAAGCCTGCCCTCCTCCACCTGTTGATCCATGCCAGGGAACATATAAAGTTGGAACAGGTTCTGGAGGTATCGCTTATCCGATTAATACAGTAAATATGGTTTCCAATAGCCCCATTGTAGCCACGTTAAACGGAGGCAGTGGAAATATATTCAGCTGGACATTGACCAGTGGTAATCCGACCTCCTGGTATTACTATGGTACAGGAAATAACATTCTGTACGTTAGTCTGGCAAGTGGTAAATTTGCGAGTTACCATTTAGTCTCAAGTTACTGTAACAGGTCTATAACCTTTAGCAGAAGTTCTTCGAGTATGGCGACAAGGGCTCTGAACACTTATGCTGATTCAATCAACGCTTCCCTGGATACATTGTTTGCCCCATATGATTTTTATTATGAATCTGCCAAAGTAGAGCCAATTGAAGCAAATGTTAATAATGGAGTTTATATGAATCAAACAAGAAAAGTACTGATAGTAAATGACAATATCGAAGGAGTCAGGGCATATAAAATCATAAGTATTCAGGGGATATTGAAAAAAACCGGTAAAATCCACAGCGGCAAATCAGAAATTGATATTCAGGATCTCTCATCAGGGATTTATATAATTACTCTTGGTGATTGCAGTTATCGGTTTATTAAACAATAAAATATATGCCAATATAACACTATGATTGTTAGAATTGTAGTTAGTTTAACTCAAATTACCGGTAGTTATACCAGGCATAAGTATAAGTAAAAGAGCCAGATAATTTCTTCTATCTGACTCTTTTATTTTATATTCTTTTTGTATTTATTAACTTCGATTCAAAAATATTGATGCAGAGTCTCAGAGTTTTTTCAATGCTTTCATCAGTTCTGTTTTATTTTCCAATTCATCTAACGACTTTGTAGTGTAATGAATCTGTAAGAAAGGACGATCATTGCTCGATGTCAGAATTATTTTAATTAATGACCTTTTAGTTACCCAGACAGAGTATAAGGAGAGATTTCCGTCTTCTATTGCCTGACCATAATTTTCCTTGTCATTAGGTGTTGTATTTGCACTCCATTCTTCTTTATTCAGACTTGGGTCACCGTATTTGGTTGTAAGAAGGTTTTTAAACACTTTAAAATCCTCTATATACAGTTGAGGATTTAAATGCTTCTTGGTGAAAAAGTAGGTACCACTTACCAATTTGCTATCTTCGTTAAATTGATAGTTAACCTGCACATTATAGGCTGCCAAATGGTCTTCATACGTAATAAGATCATTTGGATTCTCACTGACAAACTTAGATTTTTCATCATTTTTTACCTGGTCAAATGTACTTCCCCATGAAAAATCTCTAAAGTCCTTTTCCGTAGTTTGAGAAATACTCAACCTGCCAAATGTAATTAATGTGATGACTACTAATAATAACTTTTTCATTTCTTTTAAATTTTACATTTATTCAATTTATCCGTTTTTTTTACAAGGTTTTCAAACTTAATATTACTTATATCAGAA
>DCFT01000216.1:106239-115030 GCA_002319885.1 Bacteroidales bacterium UBA1797 | reverse complement strand
GGTTATATGTCAGCCAGTGATGAGATTAAACCTTACACATCAACTGAGGAGAACAAATTTTTCAGAGGAGTGGCAACGGAGTTTTCTGTAGGGAATCTGGAAGCTTCGATGTTCTATTCAAAAAACTATGCAGATGCCACAGTAGTTACAGCAGCAGCATCCGGTAACGATTACATCTCGAACTTTTATCAGGCTGGTGTTCACAATACATCTTCCACATTGAAAAAAAAAGATGCTGTTACAGAATCGGCATATGTAATATGTCTCTCATATAACTTTAATAACCTTAAGCTGGGCCTTATCTGGTCGGGGAACAGCTTTTCCATTCCCGTTAACCTTACTGAAAATGATCCTGAAAAGTTGTTTGGTTTTAAAGGTGATCAAAACAATCTCTACACTATCTATTACAACTGTTTTATTAAAAAAATTTTGTTGTACGGAGAGTTGTCATCTGATGAGAAGAGTAAGTATGCTGCTGTTCAGGGAATGTCGCTAAGACCATCAGACAGGTTAACCATAAATTTCTTATTCAGAGATTACAATTCGGGTTATACAACTTTCTATGGACAAGGACCCGGAGCCAGTTCCAAAACCACGAATGAAAAAGGGATCCTGGGAAATTTCAGTTTCGAAGCAGCGAGACATCTCTTTATCAGTGCCGGATACGATATTGAATATTTCCCCTGGCTAAAGTATCGCTGCAGTTCTCCTTCTATGGGTACAAAGCAGGAAGTTAAGGTAAATTTTCTGCCTTCAGATAAATTTACATTTGATGCTTCATATAATTACCGTGTATCGATGGCAGACAATTCTGAAGGACAGATGATTCCGAACCTGAAGATGCTGACTACAAAAAGTTTCAGAGTTACTGTACGTTATGTGGCCCATAAAAATCTGACACTGGGAACACGAATCGAATATAAGACAGCAAATCCTTCCGGAAGTAAAGGAATGATATTGCTACAGGAAGTAAGTTACAATTTTTCGAAGATCCCTGTCACGCTCTGGGCAAGATATTGCATCTTCAATACCGATGACTGGGATTCGAGAATTTATACCTATGAGAACGACTTGCTTTATAGTTTAAGTATACCTGCATTATATAAGGAGGGAAGCCGCAGCTACCTGATGGCTAAATTGAATCTGGGTGATTTTACGGAGTTCAGGATCAAATATGGGATAACTTCATCTTATTTAAATGGAAAGTCTGAAAAAAACACACAGGAAATCAAGATGCAATTCAGGATCAGGTTCTGAAACTGTACTGGTCCTGAAATCTTCTATTTAGTTCTCACCCGGGGTTTTAATATCCCTGATATTCAGCTGAAGGTTCCTGTTACCTCTGAATTCGTTCATCTCTAATGAATAACAGATATCGAACGGATTACCGCCCCTGATATACTCGAAATGATTAGCCTGACTGAAAGCGATGGCTGAAAAACTTTTCTGACCTGTTGATTCCTGACAAAGATCCAGTTTCAGATGTTCACCACTCGAGCCGACCATTCGTCCGGAACCAGTATCAAATACATTTCTTGAAACGAAAACAGGAGACATGTTTTCCGGCCCGAAAGGCTGAAACTGGCTCATGGTTTTAAAGAATTCTTCATTGATCTCAGTAAATGACAGTTCTGTATCGATAAAGACACGGGGAACCAGCTGTTCCTCAGTGATAGTGCTGTTTACATATTGTTCAAATCTGTCCATGAAAGCCCTGATATTCTCCTTTCTCAGGGTAAGACCGGCAGCAAACATATGTCCGCCGAAACTCTCCAACAGATCACTGCAAGCTTCAATTGCCTGGTAGAGGTCATAACCCTGGACCGACCGTGCAGAACCCGTTGCAAAACCATTTGATTCTGTAAGAATTACTGTTGGCCTGTAATATGTCTCTATCAACCTGGAAGCCACAATTCCTATCACTCCTTTTTTCCAGTTAGGATTATAAAGCACTGTTGTTCTTGAATTTACGGTTCTCTGATCCTCAGAAATCATTCGCATTGCCTCGGTGGTAATTATCCGGTCAACACTTCTTCGTTCCAGATTGAAATTATTTATTTCTTTGCTTATACCCACAGCAAGCCGGCTATCATTTGAAACCAGCAGATCAACGGCCTTACTTCCGGTCTCCATTCTTCCTGCCGCATTTATCCTGGGGCCAATTTTAAAAACCACATCTTCAATAGTAAGTACTTTTGTTACTTCCGATTCGCGTATGATCTCTCTAAGACCGGTACGGGGGCATTCATTTAATCTTTTAAGACCAAAATATGCCATAACCCTGTTTTCCCCTGTGATCGGGACTATGTCAGAAGCGATGCTTACAGCAACAAGATCAAGGTAATGAGCGATATCACTGAAAGGAATCCCATGAACCCTTGAATAGGCATGAACAAGTTTAAAACCCACACCACAACCTGATAGATCTTTATAGGGATAGCTGCATGATGGCTGTTTCGGATCAAGAACTGCCAGTGCTTTGGGTATTTCTTCACCAGGATAATGATGATCGCAGATGATAACATCGAGTCCTTTTGACCTGGCATATTTTACCTTCTCAACAGCTTTAATGCCACAATCAAGAGTGATAACTACCTTGCAATTATTCTGATAAGCAAAATCAAGACCCTGGAATGACACACCATAGCCTTCTTTGTATCTGTCGGGAATATAATATTCAACATTTGAATACTGATCTTTCAGGAATGAGTACATAAGTGCGACAGCTGTCGTTCCATCTACATCATAATCACCGTATACAAGAATTCTTTCATTTTTTTTCACGGCAGTAGATATCCTGTCAACTGCAATATTCATATCTTTCATTAGGAAAGGATCATGAAGATAATCAAGGCTGGGATTGAAAAAAGCACTTGCTTCTCCGGCAGAAGAGATATGACGCTGTGCCATAAGATTTGCAAGTGATTCCGAAACGCCAAGTGCCTTTGCAAGATGTTTAACAACTGCTGTATCTCCCTTTTCTTTTATAACCCATCTCTTCTCCATCTTTCTACTCCTTAATCCAGTTTAAATCAAAAACTTCCTGCAGATTACCTTTCACCTTATTCTTAACAGATTCTAAATCCTGTCTGACTCCCAGCTCTTTTTCGAGTGAAGTAACTCCCTTATCCGTAAATCCGCACGGGTTAATATAATTGAAGTACGACAATTCAGTATTAACATTGAAAGCAAAGCCGTGCATGGTTACGTACCTGCTGGCTTTGACTCCTATCGCACAAATCTTTCTTGCTTTCCCGGCTGTTTCCGGATCAAGCCATACGCCTGTTCCTCCCCTGAGCCGTGAAGCCTTTAACCCAAACTCATTTACAGTTTTAATTATAGCTTCTTCAAGCCTGTAAATATACTCTTTAAGACCTATCTTAATTACCTCAAGGTCAAAAATCGGATAACCAACGATCTGTCCCGGTCCATGATAGGTAATATCTCCTCCCCTGTCAATCCTGTAAAAAGAAGCCTCTTTTGCCTTTAACTGAATAAAGTCGACCAGAAGGTTATTTTCCGATCCGCTTTTCCCAAGAGTATAGACATGAGGATGTTCAACAAAAATAAGAGTACCCGGATGAATACTTTCTTGAGTATCACTGGTAATTATTCCTTCTTTTTTGCAGTCAAGCAACCTGTTAAAGATGCCTGTCTGATAGTCCCAGGTTTCTTTATAATCTTTTTGTCCAATATCCTTATATATAACGCTATAGCTCAATTTTAAATTTTCTTTTAAGTCAGACTAATATAACTATTTTTATTTAGCCTTTATATGATTTTCTGCATGAAAAGAGGATCGGACAAGGGGACTGCTCTCGACAAATGAAAAGCCAAGTCCGAGAGCTATATCTCTGTATTTTTCAAATCTTTCAGGCGGAATATATTCTACCACTTCCATGTACTCAGTACCAGGTTGAAGATATTGACCGATAGTCAGAATTTTACAGCCTGAGTCGTACAAATCCCTGATCGTCTGAAGTATCTCAATCTCACTTTCTCCAAGTCCCAGCATAAACCCCGATTTCGAAATTTTCCCCTTTCCTGAGATATATCTTATAATATCGAGGCTTCTGTCATATTTTGCTTTGGTACGGATGACCGGAGTAAGACGTTTTACTGTTTCAATATTATGAGAAATTACCTCCGGACCCGCATCGATTATCTTTTGAATTAGGTCCATATTACCGTCAAAATCGGGAATTAATGTTTCCATTGTTGCGTTGGGATTCAACTCTTTTACCCGTTTTATGGTATTGGCCCAGAAAGCTGCACCGCTATCGGGTAGATCATCTCTGTCGACAGAGGTAATTACGCAATGTTTAAGGCGCATGGCTTTTATTGATTCAGCCAGCCTGTCGGGTTCATGAGGATCAGGAGGGAGGGGTTTCCCTGTCTTTGTAGCACAGAACTTACACCTTCTGGTACAGATATCTCCAAGTATCATGAAAGTTGCAGTACCTCTGTTCCAGCATTCACCAATATTCGGACAATTGCCGCTTGTGCAGATTGTATGAAGATGATTCCCAACAACGATATGCTTAACCATTGAATAAGTCTCTCCGCTGGCTCTCTGCATCTTTAGCCAGCCGGGTAATCGTCTTCTTTTCTGCATAATAATTTAAATGATTTTGACTTGCCAAAGTTACAAAAAAGAACCAATTATTATCACTAAAGACTATGAGGTTCTCTGTGAAACCTATGTGACCCTTCTGGGCTCGAAAAAAAAAGGAACTAACGCAGAGTTACACAGAGGTCGCACAGAGTTACGCAGAGGTTTTTTATTACAAAAAACATTAAATGTTAAGCTTATAAATTGTTTTTAAAAAACATATATTTGTTAAACTTCATTTTAAATCAGAAATTTATATAAATATTAATTCAAATGGCTAGTAGTGAATTAAAGGTAAACCACGACTATCAGACAGTTATAGGCCAATTTCCAAAAATCGGGATTCGTCCCGTAATAGACGGGAGGTTGCGTGGCGTAAGGGAATCTTTGGAAGATCAGACAATGAATATGGCTAAAAACGCAGCAAAACTTCTTTCATCCAATCTGAAATATCCAAATGGCTTACCTGTTGAAACTATTATCGCTGACAGTTGTATCGGAGGTGTTGCAGAAGCGGCTATGTGTGCTGAAAAATTCGGCAGGAATGGTGTAGGTGTAAGTTTAACTGTAACTCCATGCTGGTGTTATGGAAGTGAAACAATTGATATGAATAATGAAATCCCAAAGGCAATCTGGGGGTTTAACGGAACAGAGAGACCGGGAGCTGTTTATCTTGCTGCAGCTCTGGCCGGACATGCAATGAAGGGCTTACCAGCTTTTGGAATTTACGGACACGATGTACAGGATTCAGGCGACAATTCAATACCGGAAGATGTAAGTGAAAAAATTCTCAGGTTTGTCAGGGCAGGTCTTGCAGTATCAGTAATGAAAGGGAAATCATATCTTTCAATGGGATCTGTTTCGATGGGAATAGCAGGATCTATAGTCCGCGAAGACTTCTTCCAGGAATATCTTGGAATGAGAAATGAATATGTCGATATGAGTGAATTCAACCGAAGATTAAATGAAGAAATCTTCGATAAGGATGAATTCAGGAAAGCACTTGCATGGACAAAGGAAAACTGTAAAGAGGGGAAAGATCTCAATCCCGCACCAAAGTCAAGAAAAGAAAAAGACAAGGAATGGGAAATAGTTGTAAAAATGGCAATCATTGCCCGTGATCTGATGGTTGGTAATCCAAAACTTAAAAAACTGGGGTTTGGGGAAGAAGCACTTGGACATAATGCAATACTCTCCGGGTTCCAGGGTCAGAGGCAATGGACTGACCATATGCCAAACGGAGATTTTCTTGAAGCAATCCTCTGCTCGTCATTTGACTGGAACGGTATCAGACCTCCATACCTGGTTGCCACAGAGAACGATGCAATGAATGGAGTCCCAATGTTATTTGGATATCTCCTCACGAATACAGCCCAGATGTTTTCAGATATCCGTACATACTGGAGCCCGGAAGCAATCAGGAGAGTTACAAAAACAAAACCTGAAGGACTCGCTTCAAATGGAGTGATTCACCTGATCAACTCAGGTGCTTCTGCACTTGATTTTTCAGGAAGACAAACACGAGACAAAGAATCGTGTATAAAGCCTTTCTGGGAGATTTCCGGAAAAGATGCAGCTGCATGTCTCGAGGCTACAAACTGGCCACCTGCAAATACAGGTTATTTCAGGGGTGGTGGCTTCTCTTCACAATTCGATACCAAAGGCATAATGCCAATAACTATTTCAAGAGTCAACCTTGTAAAAGGACTGGGACCGGTCCTTCAGCTGGCGGAGGGATGGACTGTCGAACTCCCTGAAAAGATGAATAAGATCCTTACAGACAGAACCGATCCGACCTGGCCAACCACATGGTTTGCTCCAAGATTGACAGGAAAGGGACCATTTACTGATGTTTACTCTGTTATGTCAAACTGGGGAGCCAACCATAGTGCTTCCAGCTATGGACATATAGGAGCCGACCTGATAACTCTTGCGTCAATACTCAGAATCCCTGTCTCTATGCATAATGTAGCTGAAGAAAAAGTTTTCAGACCCAGTTCCTGGAACGCGTTTGGAATGGATAAGGAAGGATCAGATTACAGGGCATGTGAAACCTATGGAGCACTGTATAAATAGTATAAAAACATTCTGATATATATGGAATCCCCTCTTGAAATAAATAAAATTGAAATAGAACAGGAAACCCTGAACCATTTGAATACCACTAGAAAATGGTCAATGTTTCTTGCAATTATTGGTTTCATCTTTCTTGGTTTGATAATTATAATCGGGCTGCTTGCCGGAACATTTCTAACAGCATTTAATGCCGGAGAAAAAAGTCTTGGTATTCCTGAATCACTTATGTTCATACCAATCCTCCTTCTTGCTGCAATATATTTTTTCCCGGTTATGTTTCTTTTCCGTTTTTCAAAACATTTATCTCATGCATTACAAAAACTTGATAAACTGGAACTTCACAGAGCTCTGAAAAACCTTAAATTCTATTTTGCATATTTCGGCGTATTGATAATAATTATCATTTCAATTTATATTGTCGTACTAATTATTGCAGGATCTTCATTGGCCTTTTTAAAAGGGCTGTGATAATAATGAAACTTTTTAAATAATAATTTCTGCTCCAAGCAACAGGTACAGACAAGATGCTTTTATCTCAGATATACTCCTGACAAATGCCAAAAGGTGATATTGTAATTGTTTTTGATTGTGGTGCGACCAATATAAAGGTAGTAGCAATCAATGGAAAAGGAGAAATTCTTGCCTCTGAATCATTTTCTAACAATACACGGCGCGATCCGGAAAATGCTGCTTACATGATCTGGGACATAAAAGAGATATGGGATAAAATGTGCATGGCGTCACAAAAAGTAGCGCGTAAGATTAACGTTGAGCACATTGCAGGAGTCACAGTTACAACCTTTGGTGTTGACGGAACTATGTTTGACAGCTCAGGAAAGATGCTCTATCCGGTAATATCGTGGCAGTGTGAACGCACTGATCAGATAATGAAGAATATAGACAGATATATGCCTCTCAATGAATTATATTACGAAACCGGCGTTTATCCGTTTTCTTTCAATACT
This sequence comes from Bacteroidales bacterium UBA1797, assembly GCA_002319885.1. GTDB lineage: Bacteria > Bacteroidota > Bacteroidia > Bacteroidales > VadinHA17 > LD21. Next base: position 107,377 of record DCFT01000216.1, on the reverse strand, counting down.
ATCAATAAGCTTATCTGGTTTGTCGGGCATAAACCGGAAATTGTAGATAAATGTTCATCATTCCTTTTCATGCCATCAATATTTGCATATCTTCTGACCGGGGAAATGGTTAATGATACTACAATGGCAGGTACATCTATGCTTACGGAATTACAGACAAGAGACTTTTCTGAACATGTCCTTAATAAAATCAACTTCCCTTTAGGAAAAATAAGTTCTCCTGTTGAAGCAGGAACTATTATCGGAAAGATCAATTCTAAAGGTTCAGCAGATACAGGTCTCCCAAAAGGTATTCCTGTGGTTGCGACAGGTCACGACACTCAATTTGCTATCTTCGGTTCAGGAGCCGAAATAAACCAGCCTGTCCTCTCTTCAGGAACCTGGGAAGTACTAATGGTAAGATCAGTTTCATACATGTCAGGTAAAGAACAGCTGGATATGGGGATAACGACCGAACTTGATTCTGTACGAGGATTGTATAATATTGGCAACCAATGGATTGCATCAGGGATTCTTGAGTGGGCCAGACGAAACCTGTTTGGTGAGATAAATGATGGCGTTTATGAATTTATGATCTCCGGTGCAGAAAAGGTACCATCGGGTTCCAATGGGGTAAGAGTTATACCAAAATTCTTTGAAGAATTGAATGGAAAACCAGGTGGTCAGATTCTTGGTCTGACACTTGACTCCAGCCGTCACGAAATATTCAGGGCAATTCTTGAAGCTCTGTCTGCCAGACTTCATGAAGGGAAAACCGCTCTTGAAAATGCCGGCAGATTTAAGGCTGAAAGTATACTTTGTGTTGGCGGCGGATCAAAAAACCGACTCTGGAACCAGCTCAGAGCCAACTTTACAGGTGTTCCTCTGAAGATTATTGATCAGAAAGAAACCACCGTATTAGGAGCATCATTATTTGTACAGGCAGCGTGTGGCAATGCATCATCGCCTGAAGAAGCAAGATCGGCAATTAATTATAAGACAGAGATAATTGAACCAGGTCCCCTTTCAGGCAGGTTGTAAGTCCCCCATCCCCCTAAAAGGGTGGCTAATACCCGGCCGTTAAGATAATCTTGCTTAAAAATCGAGATTTAACCCCCCCCCTTTAGGGGGGCAGGGGGGCAAAAAATCAGAAAGAATT
>DCFT01000216.1:72827-105943 GCA_002319885.1 Bacteroidales bacterium UBA1797 | reverse complement strand
CAGAAAGAATTGGGCTATTGGGGGGTAAAAATTTAGAAAGAATTGGGATACTGGGGCTTAAAAAATGAAAAATATAACTCATTTAATATTTATAAGATGGAAACAGTATACTTCAACGGGAAATTTATTACTAAAGAAGAAGTAAAGATCAGTCCTGATGACAGAGGGTTTCTCTTTGCTGATGGCGTATACGAAGTTGTCAGATGGTATCAGGGATTTTTTTATGATCTGAATGGTCACATGACCAGACTGAAAAGAAGCCTTCGCGAATTAAGAATTAACTGGACCGATACTGATTCCTTTCCGGATTTTGCAGAAAAGCTTATAAAAATTAACAGTCTCGAGAACCAGACGGCCATGGTATATCTACAGGTTACCAGAGGTGCTGCACGGCGATCACATAATTTTCCGAAACCCGATGTCCTCCCTACAGTTTATGCATATGCCTGGGGGTTTTTGCCGGAAGTTAAGTTAAAAGAGACTGGTATCAAAGCCATGCTGAAAGAAGATATTAGATGGAGCAGGTGTGATATTAAATCGGTAGCTCTTCTTCCCAATACACTTAGCTTTCAGGAAGCTCATGAAAATGGTCTTAAGGAATGTATCTTTGTTAGAAACGGACTCATAACTGAAGGGTCACATTCAAATATCTTTTTTGTTATAAACGGTACTCTTTATACACATCCTGAATCTAACTATGTTTTATCAGGAATCACACGAAAGAATATTTTACGGATTGCAGAGGATTGCGGAATCAAAATCAGGGAGGAAGCTGTAGAGGAAAACAGGCTCAGATTTGTGCAGGAGGCATTCATCAGTAATACTTCAGCTGAAGTTATGCCTGTAACAGAACTGGGAGGAAACACTATTGGAGATGGTGTTCCAGGACCTGTGACAAGAATCATAAGTGATAAGTTCGATAATGAAATAAATTCATTAAAAGGCTGAATCTCTTTCTATAACAGATGCACGATTTTTCTATCTTTGCACAAATTTCCAAAACAGAATGAGCAATATGAATTTAAGTGAACAGGAACAGATCCGAAGGGCATCTGTTGATGAACTCAGAAAACTTGGCATAGATCCTTACCCTGCTGCTGAATATAAAACCAATGTTTTTGCACAGGATATTCTCGATAATTACAATCCCGATAAAAACAATTTTCAGGAGGTTTGCCTCGCTGGTCGTATAATGACCAGACGTATAATGGGCAATGCTTCATTTGCAGAGCTTATGGACTCTTCAGGCAGGATACAGGTATATTTCCGCCGCGATGATATCTGTCCCGGAGAAGATAAAACAATGTATAATACCGTCTTTAAGCATCTTCTTGATATCGGTGATATTATCGGCGTGAAAGGCCATGTTTTTAAAACACAGATGGGTGAAATAACCGTGCATGTCGAAGAGTTCACAATCCTAAGCAAATCGATAAGACCTCTACCTATAGTCAAGGAAAAAGACGGGGTCTTGTATGATGCTGTAACTGACCCCGAGATGCGATACCGTCAGCGATATGTTGATCTTATCGTTAATCCCCAGGTACGTGATGTGTTCAGAAAAAGGACCCAGATCATTCATTCAATGCGCGAACTTTTTGACTCTCATGGTTACCTCGAAGTTGAAACACCTATTCTTCAGCCAATACCCGGAGGCGCTGCCGCCAGGCCTTTCATAACTCATCATAATACTCTCGACATGCCTCTCTATCTGAGGGTTGCAAATGAACTCTATCTTAAACGGCTCATTGTTGGAGGTTTTGAGGGTGTATATGAGTTTGCCAAAGACTTCCGAAATGAAGGTATGGACAGAACACATAATCCTGAGTTTACAGTTCTGGAAATTTATATCGCTTATAAAGATTATAACTGGATGATGACCTTCACCGAAGAGATAATAAAAAAAGCCGCTCTTGATCTGCATGGGAAAACAGAGGTATTATTCGGAGATAAACTCATCAACCTTAATCCTCCGTTTAAGAGGATAAGCATGACTGATGCAATAAAGGAGAATACGGGTATCGATATATCGGGAATGGATGAGATTGCCCTGCAGGATGTCTGTGATAAACTTGGTGTTCCGATTACTCCGACAATGGGAAAGGGGAAGCTTATAGATGAGTTATTTGGCGAAAAATGTGAACATAATTATATACAGCCTACTTTTATAATTGATTATCCTACAGAGACATCTCCTCTTACTAAAAAGCATCGAAGCAAACCGGGTGTCACCGAACGTTTTGAACTAATGATAAATGGAAAAGAGATCGCTAATGCCTATTCAGAATTAAATGATCCGATCGATCAGATGGAAAGGTTCCAGGACCAGCTAAGGTTATCTGAGAAAGGAGATGATGAGGCCATGTTCATCGATCTCGATTTTATAAGGGCACTGGAATATGGAATGCCTCCTACATCAGGCATGGGTATCGGAATTGACAGACTCGCAATGCTGCTGACAAATCAGCCGTCGATCCAGGATGTGCTTCTATTTCCACAAATGAAACCTGAAAAGAAATCGACTTCTGACCCGGAAGAGAAATTCACTGAGAAAGGCATTCCTGTTGAATGGATTGAACCCTTAAAAAAACTCGGATTCACTACAGTGTCAAAGCTGAAAGAAGTTGAGAAAGCCGGAAAACTTGCCAATGATCTGAACGGATTTAACAAAAAAAACAAACTCGGACTCCCCGGATTGAGCCCTCAGGCTGTTGAGGAATGGTTAAAACAATAAGTTTATTGATCATCTTTTTCCTGGCCCAGGCCACGACTAATTTATCATTTTTAAACGGGAATGATTATTTTTCAATTATTCTTCTCCCGGATACCCAGCATTACTCATCTGACTATCCTGAAATTTTTTATAAACAGATGAATTGGATTGTTGAAAACAGGAATCTACTTAACATTCAGTATGTTATTCACCTGGGCGATATAACAAACAATAATAAGGAGTATGCATGGCAGGTTGCCGATAAATCTTTTAAAATACTTGAAAAAGCACAGATTCCATATTCGATCGTTTATGGTGACAACGACATGAAAAATCCGGAAAATAATTATTATGACGGAATCCGGCATACGGAATTTTTAAACCGGTATTTTCCTGTCTCCAGGTTCGGGAAGCCAGGTTCGTGGTGGAAAGGCGGCTTCTTTGATTCAGGGAAAATTGATAATTACTATTGTCTTTTCGACTACAAAGATCACAAATACCTGATTATGAACCTGGAAATTGCACCAAGAAGCACAGTGTTGAAATGGGCAGATAAGATCATTGCCGGTAATCCGTCAAGAAAAGTTTTCCTGGTAACCCACGATTATCTTAACAAAGACGGAAAACGTCTGAATGATCTTAATAGCTTTGGCATGGATGGCCGAGACAATTCAGGCCAACTTAAAGGCAACAATGCCGACGGAGTATTTAACAAATTAATTAAAAAGGACCCGAATATTATTATGGTTCTATGCGGGCACAAAGAGGGTACATTCCAGAAAGAGGTTAAAATAAAAGATCCCCAGGACTCAGGTCAGAAAAGAAGAGTGTTTGAGATCCTGAGTGACTTTCAGGATGAAAGACTCAAAGGATCTGATGAAAAGTCAGGAAAAGGATTGCTGCGTGTTTTGAAAATATTCCCGGAAAATAATGAGATGGTAATAACCACTGTAAGTGCATTGACCGGCAAAAGAAAAGATGAAGAAATTCACCTGTTTCCCGGTAAATAACAGTGTAGTTTTTAAGTTCGCTAAATCTATTGTCAATATCAGTTGATAAGATTTACTCTCTGTAGTGAATATCCAGCAACGCTGTTTTTCTTTTGTAATTAATCCTGCGGATGCTGATCTTCAGTACATCCTTGCCTGTCAGTTCAGAAACATCCCGTAAGAGTTTTTGTTTTTTGTCAGGCTTAAGCATATCCAGTTTATCATAGACAATAGAAAATGTTTCAGATTTATTCCTGATAATGAAACGCTCAAGCAGGTAAGCAGAAGAAATAATTATCAGGTTAATGATCAAAACCCCAAGAACTGGGAACTTTAGCAATTTTAACGAATTTATAACCGAAATCCCTAACACTGCAAAAGTATATGCCATATCTTTTACACTGAAATTTCTTGTTCTTAGTCGTAAAATCCCTAATACTGCGAACAAACCAACAGCCATGCCCATTTCAATAAATACTGATCGAAGCATGGAAGTAATAAAAAAGGTCATGATACCCATTAAGAAAAAACTAAATAAGAATTTCTCTTTTTGTGAGTACTTGAAATATATGAAGCGAATAAGGATAATAAGAAAGAAAAGGTTGATTACAAACCTCCACATAATACCCACAAAATTTGGATTAGTCAGATCAAAAAAACCGTCAGTCATTATATTGTTTTTTAGTGTTAGAAATTTTTACAGCTATTCATAAAATTATACAAAATACGTTTTCTGTTTCCATCAAGCTGGTCAAAGAATCCAGCAAGATAATCCATTAGATCTTTTTTTACCTGCTGATTCAGATATGGAAATTCTTTGATGACATTATAAAACTCATCTTTCTTTTCTACAAACGTATCCAGATCTCTTTGATACGTTTCTTCAGTTCGACAGATTCCCAGGAAAAGTCGCTCCCTGACATTTTCAGTTCCAACCACTTCAGCAGGAATTGCATATGATGCATTGACAAGACCGGTCCAGTCAAAATCATGTGGAATTGCAATTGCAAGACCATAAGGGTCAATTTTCAGCGATTTTATAACAAGTATATTATGCTGCCCGGGAACAGCCCAATCATAATTTCCTATCATAAAATTGAAGATAGCAAGCCTGTCAATAATCTTCGGTATAATGTTTTTCTGCGTCAGAGTAGGTGTCTTTATCTGTATGCAATTTGTTCTTGCTAAAAGTATTTCGACCGGTTCAATGAAAAATCCATATTGTACAATCGGCTTCCTTTTCTTTTGTGTATCAATATAGGTAACTTTAAGCAATCTCACCCTGAAACTTGTATCAGTGAGAACATTAAATAATTTATATGCCAGATATTCTTTCAGTACATAATCTTCATTTTCCTTGCCAGAACTGCATTGAGGAACCAGTTTTATTTTAGATATCTTATTAAGATCAGAATAACCGAAATTCGCTTTCTTAAAGTTTAATTCAATGGGTGGGTACTTACAATACTTATTCCTGAATACTCCTCTGGTCTTTAATCTTATATCCTGACTTACAGAATCTGATTTACTAATGTGGAATGTGATATTTGCCTTTAAATAATCTTCCTTAGGTTTCGTCCTGAAATAGGTTGAAAGATCAAATCTGAGCGAAATCTCAATTAGTTTATCATCCTCAAAAAGGCCAAAGCTGTTTTTTGATGAATCATGAATTTTATTCTGAGCCAGAAGACTGTCATCCTGACCAACTAAACCTAAAAACAATAATATACCAATTGAAGTTTTAAAAAAAACCTTGTCTTTCATGTTAAATTGAATGTGTCTTCCGGACGGTCTATTTCATTTAAATTTATCAACTGGCATTTGTCTTTCTTGACATTAGTAAATTTATTAAAAAATATTATTACTAAACGGATAAAATGTGAAATTAGCAGGAGAATAGAAAAAAATATCCTGATCAGTGACACGACATTTTTTTGAATTGTCCTGAATTAAAATTATCATAATCAGTGCATTTTTGCTTTATCTTTGAGTTGTATCCAAAAAATAATTAAGTCATGATGCTTAACCTTCTTAAACACCCGCTTTTAACACACAAACTTACCCTTCTGCGACGTAAAGAAACAGATACCAAAGATTTCCGCGAAACGCTTGATGAGATTGCCGGACTTATGGCGTACGAGATTACACGTGATCTCCCCGTCCGCGATATTACAATTGAAACGCCTCTGGGGAAATGTACCACACAGGAACTCGCTATAGACGTCGTTCTGGTACCTGTTTTGAGGGCCGGATTAGGAATGGTCGATGGAATTTCTAATCTGATTCCAACAGCAAGAATAGGTCATATCGGTATGTACCGTGATCATGTGACACTAAAACCTATGACTTATTATTCAAAATTCCCCGATAACCTTCCTGATGCCGTTGTAATGGTTCTGGATCCAATGCTTGCGACTGGAGGCAGTTCAACGGATGCTATTCAGGTATTGAAAAACCACGGGGCAAAAACTATTAAGCTTGTGTGTGTCGTTGGAGCCCCCCAGGGTGTTGAACGTATTATGAAAGATCATCCGGATGTGCAGATTTTCCTTGCTGGTCTTGATGAGAAACTCAATGAACATGGATACATTGTTCCGGGTCTTGGTGACGCAGGCGACAGACTTTTCGGAACAAAGTAAGTTGTCTGCTATTTTAATTTGTCAAGCGAGTAACCGATATATACATCATTCAGTTCACAGAGCCCGGAAGATTTAATATCATTCTGTCCTTCGGTAAGAACGTATTTCAGGAATTCGACAGCAGACTGGTCAGTTGGTTTTCCAAGCGAGCCAATCGACAATTCACGGCACAGATTTTTAGGGTAATATCCGAGCCACAAACCTCTGTGAGCCTTATCAAGGTTGCTGAAAGGGTTCTCCTTCCTCCCAATTTTATTATTATAGTCAAGATCTGCAGGAATGATCTGTATATCTTTTATCTGGTTTCCGGTTACCGGATCAAAGGCATATGAAAAATTGCAATAACCTATCCCATAAGGATTCATCTGAATTTTCTTAATCATCTCCGAATCGCTTGTTACTCCGATTCCCTTCAAATCAGCAGCCTCTTTATTCAGAAATCCTGCAAAAATTACTGCTGCTCCCGATTCATCGGTCCTTGTATATACAACTGTTTTCTCTTTTCCTCCAGTATCCAGCAACTCTCCCCATGTAACCGGTTTATCACTCATGAATACTTTATGAAACTCCTCCGGACTTAAGCCCCGGTCCAATACTCTTTTAAGATAAGGATTGTTCTTATTCATTATTGCTGCAACACCATCTTTCGCCACAGGAACTGTCCATATTCCTGCTTCCATCTCACTATCAGTCAATGGTCTCGAGATCATCGCCAGCAAACACTTTTTATCCTGAAGATCTTCAATCCCGCTTCCAGTTCCCCCAGCCTTAACCGTGATTTTTACACCGGGATGGATCTTCATGAAATCAGTCGCCCAATTCCTGACCACCCCATACAGAGCGTCTCCTCCACTTATTGAAAAAGTGCCTGATATATCAATTTTCGATTCTGATTTGATTTTTTCCTGGCCTTTTTCTGAGTTCCGTGGTTTGCAACCAGGTAACATAAGTAGACACAGTAACAGGACAAAGGGTTTAAATGAGCTCATTTTTTTTTAAAGTTACAAAAAATCCGAACATTGGTCAATGCATATTTGTTAGCAATTTTTATGCTTCATTAATTCCTATCCAAAAATATTCTAAATTTCGCCAGATATTTTTAAATGAATAAAACACCTGTTATAGAAGTAAAAAATGTCTGGAAATCCTTTAAAACAGTCCAGGCAGTAAAGGGTATTAATCTGAATATTCCTGAAGGTCAGTTTGTTGCACTTCTTGGTCCAAACGGAGCCGGGAAAACGACTCTTGTTGAGATGATCGAAGGCATTCAAAAACCCGACAAAGGTGAAATTACCATTTTGGGGAAAAAGTGGAAGGGAAATGAAGATGAACTTCACACTATTATAGGACTGTCACTGCAGGAGACTCACTTCATAGATAAGCTACGGGTTTCAGAAACGTTACTTTTGTTTGCCGGATTTTTTAATCTGGGTAAACAACGTGTCAATGAGATTATTGATATTGTTGGACTTGAAGAAAAGAGGAAATCCTATGTTGTGAATCTTTCAGGTGGACAAAGACAAAGACTCGCAATTGGAATTTCACTGATAAACAATCCCACTATCCTTCTTCTTGATGAACCGACAACCGGTCTTGATCCAAATGCGAGACGTGAGATCTGGGAAATTCTTAAGACTCTTAAGTCGGGTGCCAGAACTTCAATGATTCTTACAACACATTATATGGAGGAGGCCGAAAACCTTTGTGACTATATAGTTATAATGGATAATGGAGTTATTTTAAAAGAAGGTACTTTGCAACAACTCCTTGAAGACGATACAGGTGAAAAAGTTGTTGAATTCACCACCGACAAAGTTATTTCGCCCGGGGAATTGATTTCAGATGATCTGCCATTTATTATTCATTCAGGAGAAACTCCTGAAAAAGGTTTTATCACCCTGTCCAATTTTGAAACTGAACTACCTGCTTTTATGAGCTTCATGAAATCAAAAAATATAACACTCAAACATATGGAGTGTCGCCGGAAAACACTTGACGATCTATTTGTCTCACTAACAGGAAGAAAGATAGATGAATAGGATTGTCAGGTTTGAACAATTATGGCAGCTCATAGCAGCTCTTTTCCGTGAAATCATCCGCGAACCCGGAGTACTTTTCTGGGGAATACTTTTCCCGATATTGATGTCTTTGGGTCTCGGGCTTGCCTTCACAAGGAAGACTGATGTCATACGGAAGGTTGCAATTATAAATATAACCGGGAATTCGGCCATGGGATCAGAAAATTCAACTGTTGCCGGTTTTCTGCAAAAAAATTGCGAGAGAAATGTCTCCGCCGCAACAGACACATGGCAATGGAAATATACTATCAGGGATGAAAAGCTGGGGAACTCGGTCTTCCTTTTCTATAAGATGCAATGGGATGAAGCGATTAAACTCCTCAAAAGAGGCACAATAAATGTGCTTCTCCTAGGGAAAAACGATTCTGTCGAATATCATTTTGATCCTATGAATCCCGATGCACAGCTGACCTATCTCAAGCTCAGTACAATAGTTGAAAAAGGAGTGCTTCAACCAGTGCAAACCAACGCAGAAATCAAACCTCTGACGGTAAATGGAACAAGATATATTGATTTTCTTGTACCAGGACTTATTGCAATGGGTGTAATGATGTCAAGCATGTGGGGAATCAGTTATGGCATTATTGAAAAAAGATCAAAAAAGCTTCTGAGAAGATTAGTTGCGACACCGATGAAAAAATCACATTTTCTTATAGCTCTTATAACTGTAAGGATCACAATGAATTTTATTGAATCACTTGTTTTGTTTCTATTCGCATTATTTGCATTTAAGATGACCATCCAGGGGAACATCTCGGCACTGATTTTAATATTTCTCTCAGGGAATATTGCATTTGCCGGAATTGCTGTGTTTGTTTCATCACATACTTCTAATACAGAAGTAGGAAATGGTCTTATAAATTTCGTAGTTTTTCCTATGATGGTACTCTCAGGTATTTTCTTCAGTTACCAAAATTTCCCCGACTGGAGCCTTCCATTCATTAAAAACCTTCCATTAACAATGCTTACCGATGGGATCAGAAGTATCTTTAATGAAGGAGCCGGATATCACGAGGTAACAATGCCTATTCTTATCCTCCTTGCCACCGGGGCTCTGTTTTTCTCAGTAGGATTGAAAATATTCAAATGGCATTAAGATACTCCCTGACCTATCAGAGTTTGCTGCGCAAAGCGTAAAGGATCGTAGAATGAACAGACACTAATAATTTTTGCTCAGGATGCAACAAATTATTTTTCTTCATGTCTTTATGAAGATCAGAGTTCAAAAAACTAATTTTATTAAGTATGAAAAGCCTTAAATCATTAACATTTGTCGTTCTTATTCTTAGTCTCACATCATGTATGAATGGACAGTTCTGGAAAACTGTAGAAGGGCACGGAAGAGTGGTAACAAGAGACAGGAAGACGGATTCTTTCACAGGGATTAAAGTAAGTTCAGGAATTGATGTTTATCTGAAACAAGGCAATGATGAATCGGTTTCTGTGGAAGCTGATGAAAATCTGCATGAATATATTCTCACCGAAGTAAGAGGCGGAGTCCTTAATGTATACAGCGAATATAATATACGTTCAGCAGAGAGAAAAAGGGTCTACGTTACTATGAAAGAAGTACAATCTGTAAGGACATCCAGTGCCGGAGATGTTATCGGGGAATCGCCGATAAACACCGACAGACTTGAATTATCGGCCAGCAGTGCAGGAGATATAAAACTTGATGTAAGCGCAAAAATGATAGATGTTGATATAAGCAGTTCAGGTGATATTTCACTAACAGGCGAGACCGATAAACTCAGGGCTGACCTGAGCAGCGCTGGCGATCTGAAAGCTTATGATCTGATGGCCAGGGAAGCCGATATTTCCGTGTCAAGTGCGGGTGATGCAGACGTTAATGTATCGGAAAGAATAACTGCAAGGGCATCGAGCGCTGGCGATATCAATTATAAGGGAGATCCCAAATACGTAGATGCTCATTCATCGAGCGCTGGCGGAATTCACAGAAGATAATTTTAAATCTATATATTTTCCCGGTATTATTAAAAAGCCGGCGGATTTCTTCCGCCGGCTTTTTTTTAATATTGTATCCTTAAATCCTGCACATCTTTACGATCTTTGCGCTAACTTTGTCTCCTGCCCCAAGCCTGCCAAGGTGTGTGGTTAACGGAATTTCATAACTGAAAGGAAAATTTAAGAAAATGAAGGAAAATTTAAACATCAATCTTAAGAACTTAAGTAAATTTATCTCTTTTGAAGAAGTGATTGCACATGCACAGCAATCTGTAAGACATATAGATACGCTCAATAAAGGGACAGGCCAGGGAAATGACTTTCTGGGATGGCTTTCGCTGCCGGATGATATCCTGCCTCAACTTGACAGGATAGAAAAAACTGCCAGACATTTAAATTCCATTTCCGATACGACAATAGTTATCGGGATAGGAGGATCCTACCTTGGTGCAAGAGCTGTAATAGAGGCGATGTCGCATTCTTTTTCATCCCTTCTGAAAAACAAACATCACGATGTTATCTTTGCCGGACAGAATATCAGCGAAGATTATCTTGCAGAACTACTTGAATTACTTGATGGAAGAAACTACTCAATCGTGGTTATTTCAAAATCAGGAACAACTACAGAACCAGCATTAGCTTTCAGAATTCTAAGGGATCATCTCGAAAAAAAAACAGGAAAACAGGCAGCAGCAGAAAGAATTATTGCTATCACAGATGCAAAAAGAGGCGCTTTGAGGGCAGAGGCAGAAGCTAACGGTTATGAAACATTTATTATACCTGATGACATTGGAGGGAGATATTCTGTCCTTACACCTGTCGGTTTGCTTCCGGTAGCAATATGCGGCCTTGATATCAGGATGCTCATCAAAGGCGCTAAATCGATGGAAGAAATTACCAGAAACAATAAACATGCAGAAACCAATCCTTCTCTTATTTATGCCTCAGCAAGAAATCTTTTGCTGCAAAGTGGGAAACCTATTGAGATAATGGTTGGATTTAATCCTAAACTTCATTTCTTTTCTGAATGGTGGAAACAGCTCTACGGGGAGAGTGAAGGGAAAGATGGAAAAGGGATATTCCCGGCATCAGTGGATTTCACAACTGATCTTCATTCGCTAGGCCAGTATATTCAGGATGGACAAAGAATTCTATTTGAAACAATGATCTCTGTAAATGATCCTGTAAAAAAACTTACTGTACCTCTTGAAAAGAATGATTCTGATCAGTTGAATTACCTTGCAGGAAGAAGACTCTCGGAAGTTAATCATAATGCTGAATTAGGTACAACACTTGCTCATAACGACGGTAATGTTCCAATAATAAAAGTAAATATCCCTTCGCTCGATGAATTTTATACCGGCCAACTGATCTATTTCTTTGAAATGGCTTGTGCGATAAGCGGATACATTCTCGATGTCAATCCTTTCGACCAGCCGGGTGTTGAAGCTTACAAAAAAAATATGTTTGCCCTTCTTAATAAGCCAGGCTTCGAAGAAGCAGGGAAAAAGCTTAAAGAAAGATTATAGAATTATAGAATTCATAATTAAGAATTTATACATTACAATTAACCTCAATTTAACTGGCATGAAAAAAATCAGAATTTCATCTTATTTATTTGTCTCATTAGCAATAGCTCTCTCCATGGGCAGTTGCAAAAACTGGAGCGAATCGGGAACAGGTTCGATTAGGATCGTAACCAATAAAGGAGGACAAACTCTGGGTTATGACACAACTTCACATGTTAAAATACTTACAATTAATGGCTTAGCCTTCAAAGATCTGAATAAAAATGGCAAGCTCGATAAATATGAGGATTGGCGTCTGAGTGCAGAAGAACGCGCAAAAGATCTGGCATCAAAAATGACAGTGGACCAGATAGCAGGGTTGATGCTTTACAGTGCTCACCAGGCAATTCCTGCCGGAAGCACCCGCTTTGGTGCAAGTACTTATCATGGCAAGCCTTATGCAGATAGTGGTGCAAAACCTTATGAACTAAGTGACCAGCAGATAAAATTCCTTACCAGGGATAACCTGCGTCATGTATTGGTTACCACTGTTGAATCTCCTGAAGTGGCTGCTTTATGGAATAACAAAGTACAGGCCCTTTGCGAAGGTATCGGTTTTGGAATCCCTGCAAACAACAGTTCTGACCCAAGGCACAGGGCAACCTCAGATGTTGAATATAACGTTGGTTCGGCTGGTCAGATATCTATGTGGCCGGGTTCGCTCGGAATGGCCGCTACTTTTGATCCTTCCGTAGTAAAGCTATTCGGCCAGATTGCTGCAAAGGAATACCGCGCACTGGGTATTTCAACGGCACTTTCACCACAAATCGATCTTGCCACTGAGCCACGATGGGCAAGAGTTAACGGCACTTTCGGTGAAAATCCACAACTTACAGCTGATATGGCCCGTGCTTACGTTGATGGCTTCCAGACTTCTGTTGGAGATAAAGAAATTGCAGACGGATGGGGTTATACCAGTGTTAACACAATGATAAAACATTGGCCGGGCGGAGGTCCTGAAGAAGCCGGACGAGATGCTCACTTTGGTTTCGGGAAATATGCTGTCTACCCGGGCAATAATCTTGCTGATCATCTTATCCCATTTACCGAAGGTGCTCTTAAACTTGAAGGTGAGACAAAAATGGCTTCAGCTGTAATGCCTTATTATACAATTTCTTTTGATATTGATAAAGAAAACAATGAAAATGTTGGTAACAGCTATAATAAATACATCATTTCAGATCTGTTAAGAGGGAAATATGGTTTTGATGGAGTTATCTGTACCGACTGGGGTGTAACCTCCGATGAAAAAGCAGTTGACGGATTCGGAACAACCTGCTGGGGAGTAGAAAAACTATCAATTCCGGAAAGACACTATAAAATAATTATGGCCGGTGTTGATCAGTTTGGCGGGAATAACGATGCAGGTCCGGTAATGGAAGCATACCAGATGGGAGTAAAAGAACACGGAGAGGCGTTCATGAGAGCACGTATGGAACAATCGGCCGTTCGTCTCTTAAAGAATATCCTGAGGGTAGGTCTCTTTGAAAATCCATATCTTAATGTCGATGAAACAAAAAATATTGTTGGAAACGAGGCATTCATGAAGGCTGGATACGAAGCCCAGCTGAAATCGATAATTATGCTGAAAAATAAAAATAAAGTGCTTCCCGTTGCAAAACAAAAGACAGTTTATATCCCAAAAAGGATAACCGCCGCAGGTAAAGACTTTTTCGGTAGTCCAACACCAGAATCAATCAGTTATCCTATTAATCTTAACCTGGTAAAGAAATTCTTCAAAGTTACTGATAACCCTTCTGAAGCTGACTTTGCCCTTGTAATTATAAGGAGCCCTAATTCGGGAAGTGGATATGACGCAGAGGATGTAAAAAAAGGAGGAAACGGATATGTTCCTATAAGTCTTCAATATGGACCATATAAGGCGATTTATGCTCGCGATCCCAGTCTGGCCGGAGGAGACCCGTTTGAAAAATTCACTAACAGGACTTATAAAGGGAAAACAGTCACAGCTGCAAATGTGTCCGATCTGAAAATGGTACTTGACACAAAAAAAGTTATGAAAGGCAAACCTGTTATTGTTTCAATTGCAATGTCAAAGCCAATGGTATTCAGCGAGTTTGAAAAAGAAGCAGATGCCATTATTGTCAACTTTGATGTACAGGATCAGGCCATTCTTGATATAGTTTCAGGAGCCGCAGAACCCTCAGGGCTATTACCAATGCAGATGCCTGCTGATATGAAAACTGTTGAAACTCAAAAAGAAGATGTACCCTTCGATATGATTTGCCACAAAGACTCAGAAGGCAACACTTATGATTTTGGTTTCGGGATGAACTGGAATGGGGTAATTAAAGATGCCCGGATTGAGAAATACAGGAAAGTAGTAGAATAACCTGACAAGTACACTTCTGACGCTTCGCATCATCTCAACTAAAAGAATTGTCTTGTTTATTTAAGACCCCTCTGCCGCTTCACGGCATCTCCCCTAAAGGGGAGCTAAATTCTGCACTCAGGTGAAATTTCACTTTGGACCAGAAATTAGCCCCCCTTTAGGGGGGATGGGGGGCAAATATCTGGCAATAAAAACTAACTATCAGAGTTTATACTTCTTCACAAACTCATCTATTACTTGTGTTAAATTAGGATCGCCAATCTCCTGCAGATCGTAATATACACGGGTATTCGGTTTTTTGATCTTTATGATCCTGTTGAGATCGATTGGAGTGGCAATTATAACACTGTCGCAATCAGTATTATTGATTGTAGTTTCCAGATCTTTAAGTTGTTGATCGCCATAACCCATAGCTGGGAGAAGTGTTCCAATATTCGGATATAATCTGAAAGTTTCACTCAGTCTGCCAACGGTATAGGGACGGGGGTCAACAAGTTCGGCAGCCCCAAATTTACGAGCAGCCACAACACCTGCGCCAAGCTTCATCTCTCCGTGAGTAAGGGTAGGTCCATCTTCAACAACAAGTACTCTTTTCCCCTTTATCAGGGAAGGATCGTCGACTTTTATTGGTGAAGCACCATCAATAACTATTGCTTTGGGATTTACTTTTTCAATACTCTCTCTCACAATCTGAATTGCTTCAGGGCCTGCACTATCCATTTTATTAATTACAACAACATCGGCAATACGTAAAGTGACTTCACCGGGATAATATTTAAGTTCATGCCCGGCCCGGTGAGGGTCTGTAACAGTTATCATAAGGTCGGGTTTATAAAATGGAAAATCATTATTACCTCCATCCCAAAGAACAACATCACACCCTGCAGGATCGTTTTCAGCAGCCCTAAGGATTGCTTCATAATCAACACCGGCATAGATAACATTTCCTCTGACAACATGAGGTTCGTACTCTTCCATTTCTTCTACAGTACATTTATGCTTCTCAAGATCTTTAACCTCGGCAAAACGTTGAACTTTCTGGGCATTTAAGTCGCCATATGGCATAGGATGTCTTATTGCAACTACTTTTAGTCCTTTGGCCATAAGCAGCTCAATAACCTTTCTTGATGTCTGGCTTTTTCCGCATCCTGTACGTATTGCACCTATTGCTATCAAGGGCTTGGTACTTTTTACCATCGTATCGGAAGGTCCCAACAAAACAAAATTTGCACCGGCAGCATTTACTATTGCACTTACTGACATTACTTTCTGATAAGTTACATCGCTGTAGGAAAACACACAATCGTTTACATTGAATTTCTTTATCAGATCAGGAAGGTTTACTTCGGCATATATCGGAATTCCGTCAGGATATAATCTGCCTGCCAGCTCTTTTGGATATTTTCTACCGTCAATGTCGGGTATCTGAGCTGCCGTGAAAGCAACAACATTATAATTTTCATTGTCTCTGTAGCTGGTGTTGAAATTATGGAAATCGCGACCTGCTGCACCAATTATGATGACATTTTTTTTAGTCATAAATCCTCCTTGTTTAATTAGATAATTATTTGACGGAAATGTATTTTCATTTTAAAATGAATCAACAAATGTATAATTTGCATACCAAACTTCCGAGCATTTTTTAGGATTTTTTAAAACACTGTTTTTATGATGTATTTTCTTGGATTATAGCCTGTTATACCTGATTAAGGTATGCTTTGAAAACATGTTAAAGAAAATGTTTTCAATATGAGAAAGTATATGGCAAATTCTTTGTACTATTATGACGTGATATGAATGTTCTGGCTCACATATATCTTTCTGGTGATTCTGATAAAATAATCATTGGCAATTACATAGGTGATTATGTCAAAGGACGCGATTACTTAAAGTATCCCGATCTGATCAGAAAAGGGATAATATTGCACCGTCACATTGACGGTTTCACCGATAGCCATCCTGTTGTCCACCGTAGTAAAATTTTTTTTACAAGAAAATATCATAAATATTCAGGTGTTATTACTGACATAATTTACGATCATTTTCTTACAAAGGAGTGGGATTTTTTTTCGAGAAGACCTCTTGAAAGTGTGACATACAATTTTTACAGAGCATTGGTGAATAATTACGAAATTATGCCGGAGAATGTCAGGGAAATGATGCCATTCTTTATAATAAATAACTGGATTGAATCTTATCAGACCCTGGGTGGGATCCGTCACGTACTGAATACTCTGAGTAAACGGTCAACGCTTCCTAATGAAACCCGGTTTGCAATGCATGCACTAAAAAAGAACTATTATTCACTTCAGGATGATTTTATGGAGTTTTTTCCTCAACTTATTGATTATGTTGAAAAAGACTTTGGAATTGAAATCTCACACAGGATAACAATCCCCTTCTGATCAGATAAGGTATTCAGTGCGGCTTGCATCGAGCCTCAGAAAAATAAACACTAGAATTGTAAAACCCCATAATGAGCTGCCTCCGTAACTTAAAAACGGTAATGGGATACCAATAACAGGTACAAGCCCTATAGCCATTCCTATATTTAAAAAAATATGGGTAAACAGGATAGAGACAACACTATATCCATATATCCTCGCAAAGTCTGAGCGTTGTCGTTCTGCCAGAAAAATCAATCTCAAAAGAAGAGACAAATAGATCCCGATTACTACAAAGGAGCCCATAAATCCCCACTCTTCACCCACCGTACAGAATATGAAATCAGAACTTTGTTTGGGAACAAACTTAAACTTTGTCTGTGTTCCCTGTAAAAATCCCTTTCCCCCAAAGCCTCCCGAACCTACTGATATTATTGACTGATTGACATTATAACCTGTTCCATGAGGATCGGTCTTAAAACCTAGAAGAATGTTAATTCTGTCCTTCTGATGTTGTGGAAGTACATTATTAAAAGCGTAATTAAATGAATTTACAAATATGATACTTCCCAGCAGGAAGAGAAAGATTATTAAGACAGAAGCTGCTCTCTTATTATAAATATAAATAGAGTATAAAGCCCCGGATAATATCAGCGAGATGAAAACAACCATCTCATTTCCAATGGATTTAATGACATAATGATCGAACAGGTAAATAATCCCGGCAATGACAGCGAAAAGTAAGGTTCCGGCGATGGCCAGTTTCCATTTCTTTGTTGTGAACCACACAAGAATCGCTGCAACAATTATCAAAGCAATTGACAGATAAAGAATGTTGGAAAGAAGAGTAAGAAAGAAAAGAAGTATCATAAGTAACCCTGATACAAAAATATATGGACTCATCCCCTCTCTGAATAGGACAATAAACAGAGAAAAGAACACAATTGCCGAACCAGTATCGGGTTGAAGCATTGTCAACATAGCCGGAAAAAGTATTATTGCAAATGCAGGACCAATTACTGACAGCCTGGTCAGATCCTGTCTGCGGTTATTTAAATAGCTGGCAAGAGCAAGGGCTGTTCCGAACTTTGCCAGTTCAGAAGGCTGAAGGCTGATGCTTCCAAACTCAAACCACGACTTTGCCCCGTTTATCTCCTTCCCAAAAATAACCACCAGGATAAGCAGTAACATACAAAATCCATAAATGAACCAGGCAAAAAAGAAATAAAAACGGTTATCTATAATCGCAATAAAAATGGCAAGAATAATCGATGCAATGATCCAGAGGAACTGTTTTCCATACCGTTGTGAAAAATCGAGTAATCCGGGATGATCTTCATTATAGACTGCCGCATAGATATTTATCCAACCCATGAAGATGAGAAGTAAAAATAAGACAATTGAAGTCTTATCAATTCTGTTCAGGACATTATCGCTCCGCTTCACTGTTCGAACCCTCAAGATTCATGTCAAGTATTCTCTTTTCCATTGCTTTATTGGTTATTGATCCTTTCAGATATTTTTCTATCATAAGACTAGCCACAGGTGCCGCGTAGGTTGCTCCAAAACCTGCATTTTCAACATATACTGCTATGGCAATTTTAGGATCATCCTTAGGTGCAAATGCAATAAAAACAGAATGATTGGCCCCATGAGGGTTTTGCGCCGTTCCTGTCTTACCGCAAATGATGATATCTTTTAATTTAACAGAAGCTGCTGTTCCACTATTCACTGCTTGTTCCATCCCTGAAATAATCTTTTCAAAATTTGCAGTATCGATGTTTATAATGTGTTTAGTCGTAAACCGCTTGTCAATGTTATGGCCTTCTCCAACAGATTTAACAATATGTGGTGTGTAGAAGTAACCACGGTTTGCAATGGCAGCTGTCATATTCGCCATCTGCAGTGGAGTTGTACCTACCTCACCCTGACCAATTGCCATTGATATAACAGTAAGAGCTTTCCATCTGTTCTTTCCATAATATTTATCAAAATAATCTGTCGTTGGAATAAATCCTCTTAACTCATTTACAAAATCAGTCCCAAGTTTGTTGCCAAATCCGAATTCGCTCAAATATTCTCTCCACTTATCATAAGCATCGCCAATGGTATTATATGCCGGATTTTCGAGTACTCTTCTGTACGTCTGACAAAAATACGCATTGCACGAATTTCCAATGGCACCAACTATATTAAGCGGTGAAGGATGATCATGGCATGCCACGAACAAATATCCTCTATGGCACTCAAAAAGTGTCTCCGGAGTGATAACCCCTTCCTGAAGCCCAATCAATCCATTTATTGGTTTGAAAGTCGATCCCGGCGGATATGATGCCATTAATGCCCTGTTAAATAGTGGCTGCAGTACCGAATCGCTCTGAAGTTTTGCGAAATTTTCTGATCTAACCCTTCCTACAAGCAGTGCAGGATCATAGTCAGGCGCTGATATAAGTGAGAGAACTTCTCCCGTTTTTGGCTCAATAGCAACAATGCTCCCTTTTTTGTTTTGCATGAGAAGCTCTCCGTATTCCTGCAGATCGAGATCTATCGACGATACGATATTTGTTCCCTGAACAGCAAGTGTATCCTTCTTCCCTCCTTCAAATGAACCTTTTATACGACTGTATACGTCAACAAGAAAGATCTTAACCCCTCTTCTGCCTCTGAGCTGTTTTTCATAAGCTTCTTCAATTCCACTCTTCCCGATATAATCTCCTGGCTTATAATAAGGATCTTTCCTCGTAACCCCATCATCTACCTCGCTTACATACCCAAGTACATGTGCAGCAACTGGTTTTGAGTACTTCCGAAGTGTTCGTGGCTGCACATAGAACCCCGGATAGAGGAACATTTTTTCCTGGAACCGTGCATAAGTTTCATCCGAGACCTGCTTCAGAAATACCGAAGGAGCACGTCGTGAATAATTTATTGCAGCTTTCATCTGTTTCCTGAACAGATCATTTGAAATACCAAGTATATCACAAAATCCTGTTGTATCAATCTTTGAGGTCTGGGCCGGAATAACCATCAGATCATATGCAGCCTGATTGTAGACAATGAGCTTACCTGTCCTGTCGTAAATCAATCCTCTTGCCGGGTATTGCGTAACATACCTCAGAACATTATTATCGGCTGAAAGTCTGTATGAGTTTCTTATAACCTGAATAATAAACAACCTCACTAATAGGCCAAGTGTAGCGAGTACAACGATGGCCATAATAACATATTTCCTGTTAATGAATGAATCTTTCATAACACCCTCACAATTACTTTCCTCTCCTGTAAAATTCAATCAAAAGAATAAACGTCACTGTAAATATTGTACTTAATATTACTCTGAGCATTGTTCTGAAGAAATCTGCAAACCTGAAGACTTCGAGGTAAAAGAGAGCAGTATGGTGAATAAGTACCATTAGCAACGTGTATAAGAAAAACCACCTGAATCCGTAAATGAACATTGACGGGTCAGACCCTGATTCATAACCGTCCTTTGGAGAAACTATCCTCAGAACATTTGGCCTTACAAATCCTGCAAGAACTGTTGCTGAAGTATGCATACCGGGCGATCCTGAAAAAAAATCCATGATCAGTCCGGTCCCAAATGCCAGCAGTAACAGTAACCACGATGGGATTTCTATAGGCAAAAGCAGAATAAACATTATATATACATATGGATTAACGTATCCACTGAACTGGATATTGTTAAAAAGCAAAACCTGTAACAGTATAAGCAAAATAAAAATCAGACCAAACCTAAAGATTGAATTGATCATTTATATAATTTTTCAAGTTCCGTCTCTTCCGTTTTTTTCATATTGCCAACAACATCGACAAAATGCAATTTTTTTAAATCAGTCGCAAGCAAAATCTTTATTTTATAAAAATCACCTCCATATATCTCATAATCGCTCACAGTACCTATTATCTCACCTTCAGGGAAAATTGCTGAATAGCCAGTCGTCTCTATTGTATCGCCAACAGTTACAATCACATGCTGAGGAATTTCACTCAGAATTGCGTACCTGTAATCTTTTCCGTCCCAGCTCAGTGAACCAAAATAGCCATTTGATTTGATCCTGGCGCTTAATTTAAAATCGGGATTCAGCAGCGACATTGCAACAGAAAAATTTTTAGAACAGCCAACAATTACTCCTGCTACACTATTTGAAGAAATAACAGCCATATCAACTTTTATGCCCTGACTTTCGCCTTTATTAATTGTAAAAAAATTCCTTTGCTTGTTTACAGAATTTTTGATTACTTCAGCAGAAGTATGAAAATATTGTTGCTTATATATGGAATCATTAACAGAAAAAAAAAGAGAACTCTCTGTTTTTGTGAATTTTGCTATCCTATTTTTCAAAGCTACATTTTCCTCTGCCAGGGTTTCATTAACCTTGCGAAGACTCAGGTACGACTTAGTATTATTAATCTTCTTTTCAATTCCGCTTGTCACGCCTCTGACACTATTCACAAGCCTTGAATTTTGGTAGTTATTCCTTGTTGAAATCAAATAAAATGCTATTCCTTCAAGAAACAGAAAGATGATCAGGCTATTATATCTGGCCAGAAAATTTAGCAGATTCCTCATTCAAATCCTTTTATTATCTCATCAGGAACGGAAATTTATCGACATTCTTCAGTGCTACACCAGTACCTCGCGCAACAGCATGCAGCGGGTCCTCAACAACATTAAACGGAATATTGATCTTATCGGTCAATCTCTTGTCAAGACCTCTCAGCAAAGCTCCTCCACCTGCCAGATAAATGCCTTTGTTCACTATATCGGCATAGAGCTCCGGTGGTGTTTGCTCCAAAACATTTAAAAGAGCAGCTTCCACTTTAGATAAAGATTTATCGAGACAATAGGCTATTTCCTGATAGGAGATCGGTATTTCTATTGGAAGCGCCGTCATAATATTTGGTCCTCTCACAACAAAATCAGGAGGAGGATTATCTATATCAGGAAGGGCTGCTCCCACTCCTATCTTAATATCTTCCGCTGTGCGTTCTCCTATTTTAATGTTATGCTGATGACGCATATATGCCTGAATATCAGCAGTAAATCCATCTCCAGCAATTCTGATTGATTTATTGCACACTATACCCCCTAATGCTATTACCGCTATTTCGGTAGTTCCACCTCCAATATCAATAACCATGCAACCTTCCGGCGCTTCGACATCGAGACCGATCCCTATGGCTGCCGCCATTGGTTCATAGATCATATAAACATCCCGTCCGCCTGCATGTTCCGAGGAGTCACGCACTGCACGAATCTCCACCTCCGTACTTCCTGAAGGTATACAGACAACCATTTTAAGGGAAGGGGAGAAAAGACGTGGTCCTTTGTTAATCATCTTGATCATTCCCCTGATCATCAGTTCGGCAGCATTGAAATCGGCGATGACTCCATCACGTAAAGGCCTGATAGTCTTAATGTTCTCATGCGTTTTGCCATGCATCTGTCTTGCCTTTTCGCCTATTGCAATCAGCTTACCTGTATTCTTATCTATTGCCACAATGGATGGTTCATCGACAACAACTTTATCGTTGTGAATGATGATTGTGTTTGCAGTGCCAAGATCAATTGCAATTTCCTGTGTTAAAAATGAAAATAGTCCCATTATATGAGCTAATTAATTTAATATTTAATGTCTAAAGTGTCTGATCCCTGTAAATACCATTGCGATTCCATTAGAAGAACAATAATCAATAGACTCCTTGTCTCTGACGGATCCTCCCGGCTGAACCACTGCAGTTATTCCTGCCTTGTGCGCTATCTCAACACTGTCGGCAAACGGGAAATAAGCATCGGAAGCCAGAACTGCCCCGTTAAGGTCGAATCCAAACGATCGTGCCTTTTCTATTGCCTGTTTCAAAGCATCAACCCTGGAAGTTTGTCCTATACCACTGGCGCACAGCTGATTATTTTTCGCAAGGACAATTGCATTGGATTTACTGTGCTTTACGATAATATTGGCAAAAACCATATCGTCTGATTCCCGCGGTTGAGGAGTCCTGACAGTAACAGGTTTCATCTGGTCAGCTGATTCTGTACTATTATCCCTTTCCTGCCAAAGCACTCCGTTAAGCAGCGATCTGAAACCCGATTTTTGCCGATCAGTTTCTTTTCTGAGAAGAATTATTCTGTTCTTTTTATGCTTAAGTATTTCAAGAGCAGATTGAGAATAACCAGGAGCTATAATTATTTCAAAAAATATCTTGTCGATCTCTGTTGCTGTCGTTTCATCCACACAGGTATTCGTAATTATTACACCTCCATAAGCTGAAACCGGATCACAGGCCAGAGCATCCTTCCAGGCATCAAGTTGATTATCGCGTGAAGCTACACCGCAGGCGTTATTATGTTTAATGATAACACAGGTATTCATCCTGAATTCATCAATCAGGCTTAAAGCAGCATCAAGATCCAGAAGGTTATTGTATGAGATTTCCTTACCGTGAAGTTTGTCAAAAATCAGAGTGATGTCTCCATAATATATTCCTTTCTGATGTGGATTTTCTCCATAACGCAAAGGATAAGAAGTATTAATGCTCTCCCTGAACGCCGGAATTAATTCTTCCCTGTTAAAATAATTAAAAATGGCAGTATCGTAATGCGACGATGTCTGGAATGCTTTTGCCGCATATAACCTTCTGTCGGATATGGATGTATATCCCTGCTTTTCTTCAAGTAATTTCAGAACATCAGCATATTGTTCCCTTCCTGATACAACCAGGACATCATTGTAGTTCTTTGCAGCTGCCCTGATAAGGGAAATACCTCCGATATCTATCTTCTCTATTATCTCCACTTCTTCATCAACCGATTTTACCGTCTCTTCGAATGGATAAAGATCTACAATAACAAGATCTATTTCGGGTATCCCGAATTTAGAAAGCTGCTCTCTGTCCTCAGCATTATCCCTTCTCGCCAGTATCCCACCGAAAACAGACGGATGAAGTGTTTTAACTCTTCCGCCAAGAATAGATGGGTATGTAGTAAGATCTTCAACTTTTTCAGCAGGTATATTCAGGTCATTAATAAAATTAAAAGTACCGCCTGTAGAATAAATTTTTACATCAAATTTGTAAAGAAGCTTCACTATATCAGCTAACCCTTCTTTATAAAAAACTGAAATCAGAGCACTGTGAATTCGTTTGTCACTCATTATATGATAATTACGACCGTCGTTGGAAGTCCCTATTCTGGCGTCTAAAAATAGATATTTTTTTATTAACCTCATACATTATAAGATATGATAATTAACGTTAAATGATTTTCGTATCTTTGTACCTGATATAAATAACTTCAAAAAAGCAAAATGATTTTCAGATTATTAAAAGAGGGATTTGTTTTTGCCTTTAAATCCGTTATCGTTAATAAGTTAAGGACTTTCCTTTCACTTTTCGGGATTACAATTGGAATCTTTTCAATAATATCTGTATTCACAGTTCTCGACTGGATGGAAAAATCGATACATGATTCCATTTCATCGATGGGAGATAATGTTCTATATATTAATAAATGGCCATGGGGTTTGAATACAAATCTTAACTGGTGGGATATAATTAAATATCCTGTCGTCTCGAATAATGATTATCAGGCGATATTAAATAAGTCTACCAAAACTGCTGCGGCTTGCCTTACTATTACACAACCTGAGCAGATAAAATATAAAAAGAACCTGGCAAGCGATTCTAATGTTTGGGCTGTAACCCCCGAATTTGACAATATCAGAACATTTGAAATTGAAAAAGGTCGTTATTTTTCACCTGAAGAATCAGCCACAGGAAAAAATGTTGCCATAATTGGCGCCGTGATCGCAGAAAAACTCTTCGAGAAGACGGATCCGATTGGGAAAGATATAACTATATCAGGTAAAAGAACAAAAGTTATCGGTGTATTTAAAAAAGAAGGTACCGGGGGTATTGGAGATAACGGGATGGACGAAGAGACTGTAGTTCCCCTGAACTTTGGAAAGACTATTATTAACATGAAAAATAATTTCCTCAATTCTACTCTGATGGTTAAGGCTAAAGAGGGAGTCCCATTGCAGGAATTAAGTGATGAAGCCACAATGATTTTAAGAGCCTCCAGAAGACTGCAACCTAATGAAATTGATAACTTTTCGTTGAACCAGGCAAGTGTGATCTCTCAGAGTTTTAATGGCGTTTTTGCCGGTATCAACATTGGGGGATGGGTAATAGGAGGATTTGCCATTCTTGTGGGTGGATTTGGAATAGCTAATATAATGTTTGTATCCGTTAGGGAAAGGACAAATATTATTGGAATTCAAAAAGCTCTGGGAGCGAAGAAATTTTTTATCCTTGAACAATTTCTTGTCGAATCAATGCTTCTTTCTATTATTGGAGGACTGCTTGGAGTATTAATGATATTTATTGGCACACTTATTATTAATTACCTCTATGACCTGAATATGTACCTGACAATTTCAAACATGTTTCTTGCAATATTTATTTCAGGTATAATAGGTGTTGTTGCCGGTTATGCACCGGCTAATACTGCAGCCAAAATGGATCCGGTTGAAGCCATAGGTTTCTCATTCTGATTTTATCCTGTTCTCATCTATCCATCTGGTCAGCTGAATAAACTGTTCAACAGATAGTTGCTCGGGTCGTAATCCAAATTCATGGTAGTCATCACGTGTCAGTTCAAACGCAGCCCGTACCGAGTTCCTTAGTGTTTTTCTGCGTTGATTAAAACAGGCTTTCACTACTCTGAAAAATAACACTTCGTCACACCCGAGGCTCATAACATCGTTTCGTGTTAATCTGATAACTCCGGATTTTACTTTTGGAGGAGGCGAAAAAACATGTTCCGAAACGGTAAAGAGGTATTCCGTTTTGTAAAAGGCCTGAAGCAGAACACTAAGAATACCATACGTTTTTGAGCCCGGCCCCGCACAAATCCTCTCTGCAACTTCCTTCTGCAGCATACCCGTTATCTCAACCACCTTTTCACGATGCTTGAGAACCTTAAAAAGTATCTGCGTTGAAATGTTGTATGGGAAATTCCCGATAATAGCCATTTTATTATCGAAAACTTTCTCAATATCCATTGAAAGAAAATCACCTGTTATAATGTTAGTCAGTCCGGGAAAGTGCTCTTTAATATAGTGAACAGACTCGTTGTCAATCTCAATAACTCTGAAATCACTAAATCCTCTTTCCAGGAGATAACCGGTGAGTATTCCCATTCCGGGCCCTATTTCAAGGACGGTATTATACCCCTCGCCAGTCAGGGAACCGGCAATTCTGCTGGCAATTGCAGTATCTTTAAGGAAATGCTGCCCAAGATTTTTCTTGGGATATACCTTGTTCCTCTGATCCATATTAATTAAGATCCATTTAATTTAACAAACTAAATCCCTTTTATTCATCCAATTTTTTGCTCTTCCGTCTCCTCCGCCAGCAGGTGAAATAGACTTCCCCTAAAAGGGAACAGATTCGGTGCCTATAATGAGAATTCTGCACGAAATCTGAGTATTAGGAGGCTGTCTAAAAAGCAAATAATTTTCTTTTCTCTCTCCTTGTGTTACTTTGTGTCTTACTTTGTGATCCTTTGTGGTTCAATGAATTATGTTTTACCACAAAGGTGCACAAAGGTTATCACAAAGGTTCACAAAGGACTTTTTATACACTCTCGTTGAGGAGTAAAATATGCCTTA
The DNA here is from genome assembly GCA_002319885.1 of Bacteroidales bacterium UBA1797. Classification (GTDB taxonomy): domain Bacteria; phylum Bacteroidota; class Bacteroidia; order Bacteroidales; family VadinHA17; genus LD21. The sequence goes on along the minus strand of DCFT01000216.1, from coordinate 79,559 downwards.
TACTTGTAGAAGGTCTCTGCCGAACTTTCTTAGAATAGGTAGTTTAAGCGATTCCAAAAACTTAATAAAACGATTAAGAAGATTATAATATAAAGCCACAAACAAGCATAAGATCATTAACCATACTATGAGCATATTGAAAATCATGGTTTCTATTTTCAAATTTCCTATTTGTTTATAAGGAGCAAAGAAATGAGCCCGGCCCAATTTTGAACCGGGTGCCATAAAAATAGGATCGGCCTTTTGAATAAATCTATCATAATCATCATATATTTTATTGGCAGACAGATTATTAAGTACAACATTTGCCAGATTTTCATTATAATTCCTGGCTCTCATAGAGATGAACTGATCTTCCCCCATAGCAGTTGAGATCAGTTTGTATAGCGAATCGCGCTGATAGGATACTGACCTGCTCCTGATTCTGATTGTTGTTTTTAAGCTGTCAAGCAGTTCTTTTGCGTCTGTGGCTACTGACTCATTGAATTGCTGATAATTCATATTCTTTATCCAGCTACCTGGAATAATTCCGGTTATGGATGAAAGATTCTTAATATGGAAATTGAGCTTTTTTAAATCTGCCTCAGCATTCGCCTTATTTTCAGGGTCTTTCCTCTCGCTAAGATAATTATCAACTGTGACCCTTAAAGCCGGAATGAGAAATGAAGCATACCAGTCATTCTGACTAATTTCCATATCATATTTGAAAAACGGCTTTTCAAATCTATTACTCTTAAACTGTTCAACACATAGCGCTTCGTATGCCCATCTTGTAACCATCATATCGCCTACCAGGGGAACATATATTTTTTTGCTGATCGATTTATGAAGATCATCAAATTTTATCATAGCTCCTCCAAGTAAAAGCATAGGAACAAGAATAAGCGGGATGAGGATATAAATGCTGACTGCCGTTCGCATTCCGGCAGATATATTAAGGCCCAGCATGTTGCCAAAGCAGGCTGTCGAAAAAAGAATGATCCATTGTTGCAGGAGCATACCTCTCACCCCGAGAATAAGACTTGAAACCAGTACAAATGAAAGTGATTGTATCGCTGATAAAGTAAAGAGGAAGTTAATCTTTGAAATCAGATAACTTAATCTGCTTAAATCCAGAAACTTCTCGCGCTCAAGGATTTTTCTATCGCGGAAGATCTCCTCAGCACTCACTGTCAGTCCAATGAACAAGGCAACAATAACTGCCATGAAGAGGAAAATAGGGTAATTCTTATTACCGGCGAAAGTGTATTGTCCGTTCTCACTGAATTTTGAGATATATCCCAGAATAAATGCCAATAATGGTGCTTCAATAAGGTTAATTGTCATATACTGGCGGTCGGCGAGTTTTCTGGTTATGTTACGACGTATGAACGTCCTTATCTGATCTGATTTATTAGGAACCCTGAAATTACTTGGGGGAATAACACTCTTGGAGGGTTTTTCACCAAGGACCGGCATCATCTTCTTTTTATACTTTTCGTACCAATCCTTCGGACTGATCTGTCTCTCTTTCCCGGGATAGCCTGAATTATCAATTACCTTGACCTCAACAATATGCAGAATATTGTCAGTCTCAACATTACCACAGTTAGGGCATTCACTTTCAGCCGCATTAGCCTGGGATGTTTCAGTTTTGAAATAAACCAGGGCTTCAACAGGGTCCCCATCATAGATCATGTAACCACCTTTATCAAGCAGCCACAACCTGTCAAACATCTTAATAATATCTGAAGAAGGCTGATGTATGATAGCAAAAACCAGCTTTCCGCTTAACGACTGATTCCTGAGCAGACTCATAACTTTTTCAGAATCAAACGAGGATAAACCAGAAGTAGGTTCGTCGATAAACAAAACAACAGGTTCACGCATAAGCTCAAGACCAATATTAAGCCTTTTACGCTGGCCCCCGCTTACCTTCTTATTCATTATATCTCCAACCTGGAGGTCTTTTATGTCATAAAGGTCAAGGTCCTGAAGTACTTTCTGAACAGTATTTTTAAGCTGCTCTTCATTATAATCCCCAAAACACAGTCGTGCATTAAAATATAGGTTCTGATACACTGTAAGTTCTTCGATAAGCATATCATCCTGGGGCACAAATCCAATCAGCCCTTTAAGCTCCTCTGAATCTTCATTAATATCATACCCGTTGATATAAATGTTTCCTGAAGTGGGTTTAATCTTACCATGGAGTAAATTAAGCATCGTGGTCTTGCCGACCCCACTACCTCCCATGATACCGATCATGTTGCCCGACTCAACCCTGAAATTCATTTTCTGAAGCCCATTATCCGAGTTCTTGAACATAAATTCAATATCATGTCCCTCGAAGAATATTTTTTCAGGGAATTTCCTTGAAACAAATTTTTTAAAAATTTTTGAGTAGTAGATAGGATCTATACCCTGACCTTTAATATTAACGCCACGTTCGAGAAGATATGGCCGGCAGGCAATAATATCCCTTCCCTTAAAATACAAAACCAGGGAGCCATCGTAGGTAAAGAGAAGCGTTCCAGTGCTCTCAATATGCATAACAACAAGATGACCTTTAAATCCTTTTATTCTTATGTGACGCCACTTATCATAATTTTTATATATACCGGCCCCGGAATATTCAGGATTATCGCTCTCGATGATGAGAATACATTCAGCCGACACATCGTCATACGATCTGCCAATCATAAACGCAATTGCATTATCGTATTCTTTTTTTGAAATATTAAAAGTTCTTGAGACAATATCAATAATTGTCTTCTCCTGTTCAGAGATCATTCCATCTTCGAACGCAAATTCTATCAATTGAAGAAAAACGATCATTCTCTCTTCGAGAAACAATCCTTTTTTTATCTGCCTGCAAATATTGGTTATCTGGAAGGATATTAGAGATTCGTCATCTGCAAGTTCTTCTTTATCAACGCTTTTAAGCTCATTAGAATAAAACTCAAGATTATTTTCAAAAAGGGCATAATATTCTTCTTCAAGTTCACGGTTAAGGTATCTCCTCAGATAACTGCGCAGAATCTTTTTACCTCGCGATGAAATTCCAGCTGGGTTGATGGTCGAAACGATGGCAAAGATGTGAATTAAGGCTAGTAATACCGATTCCCTCATAAAACAATAAGTAAAAAAAAGACCGCAAAGTTAGATTCTTTGCGGCCAAACTATTATTATATAATTATTTTACTATCTGTTCCCTTACATCAACAATAACTTTGGTTATGTCTTTTATATTCTGTTCAGTAAGACTGTTATTTATACCTGCATATACCGTTTTAACCGGATCAAGTACTTTTACAAAATCACTTACGCTTGGATCACTAAGATACGGCTTAGTCAAATTAAGAAAAAGATCAAATGATTTTTTCTGTTCAAGTAATACTTTTGATATTCCTGCAACCTGATATGCTGCTTCCGAAACATGTGTTGTCAGATACATACCTTCAACCCATGCACCGCCTACTACAAGCAGAGCCAGCGGTTGCTGATCATTATCACTAAGATATCCATAAGTGTCATTAAATGCGCTTGTTAATATTTTTACCAACTCATCCTTGTTATCATAATTCTGTTTAATCTTATTATACAAGTCTTCGTTATAAATTTTCGACATGTTGAGTTCGTTTGCAAGCGATCTTATAGCATCCAGATAATTAATTACTTCCTGTTGTTGATTATACAGAGTTGCATAACTCAAATCAGCTCCAAAAACTCCAAGATTGATAGCCCTTGTAGTACTGCTGAAATATTTTTTTGAATTCTCAACCGGATTGGATATACCGATTATATAGCCTACCTCCAGATCTGTCAGCATTTTAATTACCTCAGCAGAGGTGGGCAAAGGATAAACATTGGTTTCAATCTGACCTTGAATTTCCTTGACCTCTTGTTTTTCAGCCTTTTTCTGCTGATTAGAGGTTGTTCTTCCCTTGCAAGAACTAAGACAAGCTAAACTAATTATCAGTAATGAAAGTATAAAACCTGCAAAAATCTTTTTCATATTAAGTCAATTTTAATTTAAATTACTCGTTCAAAAACGTCTATAAAAGTAATAAATAATATTGAAACTAATAAGTGTCTGGAATTTGGAGAGCCTAAAATGATTAAAATTCTTAAGAAAAAAATGAATTTTTCCTAACTTATTGATTTCCATACCCAAAAAAGTAAGTTTTTACCATCTGATAGTTACTATTTTTTTCATTTTCCCCTGAATATTGTCTTCAGCTACCCCAAACATCTTATTCTTCAAATTCTAATCAGACTACTAAGAGACAATCCATCAGCGATATTCATTTTTTATATATCTTTAAACCTTTTAATCAAGACCATTTTTAAAGATGTGGAATTTTGATGAACCTGCCGCAAGGGAAGGTAGTGACTGCATTAAATATGATCGCCGTGAGGAGATATTTGGGGTAAAGGACATAATACCAATGTGGGTAGCTGATATGGATTTTAACTCCCCCGATTTTATTGTAGAATATCTTCAGAAACGTCTTGATCATAAAATTTATGGATATTCTTTCCGGCCCGATGAATACTTTTTATCGATGATAAGCTGGCTCAAAACAAGACACAACTGGACTATTGAAAAAGAATGGATCTCCTTTTGTCCGGGGATCGTGCCGGCGCTAAATTTCTGTACCCTGGCATTTACCAAGCCGGGTGACAATATTGTCGTTCAGCCACCTGTATACTTTCCTTTCTTTTCTGCCGTGGAATCACATGGACGTAATCTGATTTACAACAGATTAACTGAATCTGAAGGGACATGGAATATGGATTATGATTCCCTAATTGCAGGTATCGACAGTAATACAAAAATGATTATTATTTCCAATCCGCATAATCCGGTGGGAAGAGTATGGACTCCCGAAGAATTAAATAATCTTGCTGAAATTTGTCTGAAAAATAATATCATAATAATTTCAGATGAAATTCATTGTGATCTCACCCTCCCGGGGTTCAACCATACTCCAATGGCTTCACTTTCAGATAAAATTGCTGATAATACTATCACCTTAATCGCTCCAAGCAAGACTTTTAATCTCGCAGGACTTTCTACTTCCTCCGTTATTATCTCAAACCCCATATTAAGAAAAGCTTTTAACCGTGTGGTTGATAATCTTCACCTTGGGAATGGTAATATATTCGGCAATACAGCATCAATAGCTGCTTATACTCATGGCCATAAATGGCTTGATGCACTTCTTGATTATATCGACCATAATGTCGAATTTGTAAAAGATTATTGCAGGGAAATGATCCCTGAAGTACTGCCTTTTCCACCGGAAGCGACTTATCTGATCTGGCTCGATTGCAGAAAATTCGGAATGTCAGGGAAAGAGCTTCAGGAATTTTTTGTACATAAAGCCGGAATAGGAATGAATGAAGGTTCTACCTTCGGTCCGGGAGGAGAGGGATTTATGAGAATGAATCTTGGAACAACGCATCAGACAGTAATGAAAGCTATGGAACAGATGGAGGCAGCAGTTTCAAAAATCAGATGAACAGAAATACCTAATATTGAATGAAAAACAGCGTAAAGGTAAAACTAACTTTGGAAGATGGGACAATCTACTTTGGAAAGTCATTCGGATCGTGTGTTCCGGCCGCAGGGGAAGTAGTTTTTAATACGGCAATGACCGGTTACCCTGAAAGTCTGACCGACCCTTCATACCGTGGACAAATACTTTGCCTTACCTACCCCCTGGTTGGTAATTATGGAGCACCAGGCAAAAGCGAAGAAAATGATCTCTACCGTTTCTATGAATCATCATCAATACATATTTCCGGATTAATTGTATCTGATTACTCCTTTGAATACAGCCACTGGAACGCTACCGAAAGCCTTGATGAATGGCTTAAAAGAAATAAAGTCCCGGGAATTTACGGCATAGATACAAGGGCACTGACAAAAAGAATACGTGAAAAAGGAGCTATGCTCGGGAAAGTCGAACCTGAAGGTTCAGAAACTGACTTTTATGATCCGAATAAAGTGAATCTTGTTGCTGAGGTTAGCACTCGGGAAAAGAAAATCTATGGATCGGGAAAATTCAGGATATTGCTGGTTGACTGCGGAGTAAAGTATAATATAATCAGAAATCTGCTGAAAAGAGACACCACAATTATCAGAGTCCCATGGGATTATGATTTTCATAGCGAAGAATTTGACGGTCTTTTTCTTTCTAATGGACCCGGTGATCCTAAAATGTGCGGGAGCACAATTTTTAATATTAAAAAATCTTTTGAATCAGATAAACCTGTCTTCGGTATTTGTCTCGGTAACCAGTTGATGGCACTTGCATCCGGTGCTGATACGTATAAACTCAAATATGGACACCGTAGTCATAACCAACCCGTACTACAGGTAGGAACTGATAAGGCCTATATAACTTCTCAGAACCATGGTTTTGCAGTTGATAATAAGACACTCGGATCAGAGTGGGAACCGCTTTTCATTAATATAAATGACCTGACAAATGAAGGGATGAAACATAAAAGTAAGCCATTCTTCTCCACACAGTTTCACCCTGAAGCATCAGGCGGACCAACCGATACTGATTATCTTTTTGATGTGTTTATTGAGAATATCAGAAAATCAAAATAAAAAAATTTAACCACAGAGTGCTCAAAGCAAACACAAAGAACACAAAGTAAAAAACGATTCGCTTGTGCTTTTGTGACCTTGTGTTTTGTGGCTTTGTGCCCTCCCAACGCTTCGGTCGGGATCTT
>DCFT01000216.1:30725-72504 GCA_002319885.1 Bacteroidales bacterium UBA1797 | reverse complement strand
CCATTTGTTCCATTGGTAACATGATGCATCATTTTATCGGCAAGTTCGGCTGCAGTCCTGTTCTTAAAACATTTCATCCTCTTCTCAAATATTTCCGCAATCTCTTTGTTACACAGATTTCCAATACTGCCTTCATGAACATAATCTGAGAGTGAAGTCCTTGAAAATGTCGAATTCTTTACCATATCGGATACTGCTTTATATGCATCCCTGAACGGGATTCCCTGCTTAACCAGCCTGTTCACCTCTTCAGTACTGAAGATTGTATTATAAAGAGGATTATCGGTTATATTCTTTTTTATTTTAATGTTGTTGAGCATTAACAGCATTATTTCAATACACTCTTTTAATTCTTCGAATGCGTCAAAAATCAGCTGTTTGAGAAGCTGAAGATCCCTGTTATATCCCGATGGCAGGTTGGTAGTCAGAATCGCAATCTGATTTGGCAGGGTTTGAAGAACATTTGACCTGGCTCTGATAAGCTCAAATACATCGGGGTTTCTCTTCTGCGGCATTATACTTGAACCGGTAATGTATTCATCAGGAAAATCAATGAACCTGAATTCTGAAGTCATATACAGACATACATCCATTGAAAACCTGGAAAGAGTCTGGGCGATGGAAGCCAATGCTGAAGCAATAGCCATTTCAATTTTACCCCTGCTCAGACTTGCATATGCTGAGTTATAAAGAAGATCATCAAATTCAAGAAGTTCTGAGGTTAGTTTTCTGTTTATTGGTAGTGTGGTTCCATATCCGGCAGCAGTACCCAACGGGTTCTGATTATTCAGGGCTCTTGCGCCTGACAGAAGGAGTACATCATCAGCCAGACACTCAGCGTATGCGCCAAACCACAGACCAAACGATGATACCATTGCCGGCTGCATATGTGTGTAACCCGGCACAAGGACATCTTTATGCTGTTCACTCAGGGATTGTAACCTGGTAAACAGGCTTCGAATCAGAACCGAAAGTTTATCGATTTCTTCTCTTGTATGAAGACGTATATCAACCAGAACCTGGTCGTTTCTGGATCGCCCTGTATGAATTTTCTTCCCCGTAGCACCAAGTATTGATGACATTTCCTTTTCTATCTGCGAATGTATGTCCTCAACATCATTTTCAATTACAAGGCTTCCTTCTTCATCCCAAACGAATAAAGAATGAAGGGCTTTTAATAAACTGTTTTTTTCATCCTTTGAAACTAATCCAACATTCTCAAGCATTATCACATGAGCCATTGAACCGATTATATCCCATTTTGTGAGGGCCAGATCGGTTTTCCTGTCTTTACCTGCTGTAAATTCGATTATTGCAGGTTCGGGATTAATCCCTTTTTCCCAGAGTTTCATATTTATGAGAATTAGATAATTTTAAAAATCTATTAAACACAAAGGCAGTAAAGGTTTTTGCCCCCCTGCCCCCCTAAAGGGGGTTTATTACCTACCAATTAGAGTAATTCCGGTTAAATCCTCAGAACTAGCCCCCCTTTAGGGGGGTTGGGGGGCAATTTTCTATTTTTGCTGACTGGCCTCAACAATAGCTCTGTGAGCCATCAGCCTTATCGCATTAATCCTGATGAATCCCTTGCTGTCAGTCTGATCAAATCCACCTTCAATATCCATGCTTGATAACTTTTTATTATATAGAGAAGAAGGGGACTCTCTCCCTTCAATAAGTACATTCCCTTTATACAGACAGAGATGAACGCTGCCGTCAATAAGTTCCTGACTCTTTTCAATTGCAGCCATAAGAAAATCCATTTCAGGGCTGAACCAGAATCCATTATATATTATCTCTGCAAATTTTGGAGTAAGCATATTTACGAGTCGCATTACCTCTCTGTCCATTGCTATTCCCTCTATATCTTTATGAGCAATGTGTAATACCGTGGCAGCAGGGGTCTCATACACTCCTCTCGATTTAATACCTACAAATCTGTTTTCAACCATATCGAGGAGTCCGATACCGTTCTGCCCGGCGAGTTCATTCAGATAAACATACATATCATATGAATCCTCCTTCACGGTACCATCTTCTTTGTTAACAAGTTTCACCGGTATCCCGTTTTTAAAATGAATTACTATCCTTGTTTCTTTGTCAGGAGCATCCTGAGGCATCACCATCTTTTCCAGCATACTCTTGTGGAGTGTATACATCGGGTCCTCAAGAATCCCTGCTTCATGACTGATATGCATCAGGTTATCATCCTCACTATAAGGCTTATCGATACTAGCCTTAACAGGGATCTTCTTTTCCGAAGCATACTTGAGAAGGTCGGTCCTTCCTTTAAAGGTTGTAAGAAACTCTTTATCTTTCCAGGGTGAAATTACTTTAACCCCAGGCATAAGAGCATAGTAACATAATTCAAATCTTACCTGATCATTACCCTTACCTGTAGCCCCGTGTGCCACTGCGTTGGCTCCTTCGGCTTTTGCAACCTCAATCTGTTTCTTTGCAATTAGCGGCCTTGCAAGAGCAGTGCCAAGCAGGTACCTGTCTTCATAAATAGCATTCGCCATAATGGCTTTAAGAACATAGCCATCAATAAATTCCCTCTTCAGATCAGCAATAATCACTTTTGATGCTCCCAGTAATAATGCTTTTTCTTTACATGCTTCGAAATTATCGGTTTGCCCTACATCTGCAACAAATGCAATTACTTCATAATTTTTTTCTATTAACCATTTAAGAATTACTGATGTATCCAACCCACCACTGTATGCGAGAACCACTTTTTCTTTCATTGTTTTAAAATTGAGTGAATTTTTTAATTATTATTTCATTTTCCCCTTTGTGCCACTTTGTGCTTTCCATTTTATACATAATACATTTTCTACTTTCTACTTACTGGTTTTTATCTGTTCATGTATTCCCGGAAGAATAATTTCCAGGCACGTATGTACCTGCTGAATGGTAACCCCATCCCTGGGTATAATAAGAATCGTATCGTCTCCCGCGATTGTACCGGCAATTTCATATCTTCCAGTCCCATCGATAAAGAACGCAGTATTACTTGCATTTCCAGGAATCGTTTTTATCACCATAAGTCCTTTTGCCTCAACTATATCCCTAATTACAGGTACTATATTTGGTTTAAATGAAATTCCTTCTGAATTTCTGATCTTTTCAGGCAGGGAGTACTTGTATCCTCCGTTACCAGCAGGTATACGTCCTACTCCCAGCTGCCTTAAATTGCGGGATAACGTAGCCTGTGTACAGTCTATCCCTTTCCCTTTCAGTTTTTTAAGAAGCTCCTCCTGAGTTGTTATCTTTTCTTCAGTGATAATCTTCTCAATTGCCAGCAGTCTTTTAGTTTTTTGCATATTTATGCATTTATTTTGCAAATATATGCATTTTTTCAGATTTGCAAAGTCTTATTAAAAAATTATATTATTTTTGAACCTCAAATCCGGATGATGAAAGATGAAATAAAAAAGGTTATAATCCTGGGGTCAGGTGCTTTGAAAATTGGTGAAGCGGGTGAGTTTGATTACTCAGGTTCCCAGGCTTTGAAAGCATTAAAAGAAGAAGATGTAAAAACAGTTCTGATAAATCCTAATATTGCAACAGTTCAGACATCAGAGGAGCTGGCTGATAAAATTTATTTCCTTCCGGTTACTCCCTATTTTGTTGAGAAAGTAATTGCCAGGGAGAGACCTGACGGCATAATTTTATCGTTCGGTGGACAGACAGCGCTCAATTGTGGAACTGAGCTTTACAAATCCGGCATTTTTGAAAAATACAATGTAAGAGTTCTTGGAACACCTGTAACTGCTATTATGGATACTGAGGACAGGGAGCTTTTTGTTAAGAAACTTGAACAGATAGATGTAAAAACACCAAGCAGTACAGCAGTATCGGGTGTAAATGAAGCTGTTACTGCTGCAGATAAATTAGGATACCCCATTATTATCAGGGCAGCATATACACTTGGAGGACAGGGAAGCGGTTTTGCTTCAAATTCCGATGAACTGAAAACCCTTGCTTCAAAAGCATTTTCTTATTCAAACCAGATTCTTGTTGAAGAGTCTCTTAAAGGATGGAAAGAAGTTGAATATGAGGTTGTAAGAGATAAATATGATAACTGTATCACTGTCTGTAACATGGAGAATTTCGATCCTCTTGGTATTCACACAGGTGAAAGTATTGTGGTTGCACCGTCGCAGACACTTACAAACTCTGAATATCATAAACTTCGTGAACTCTCCATAAGGATTATCAGACATATCGGAATCGTAGGCGAATGCAATGTTCAGTATGCATTGTCTCCTGATTCTGAAGACTATAGGGTAATTGAGGTAAATGCCCGTCTGTCCAGGTCAAGTGCACTTGCTTCAAAGGCTACAGGATATCCACTGGCTTTCGTTGCAGCTAAGCTTGGAATGGGTTGGGGACTACATGAACTTAAAAACTCCGTAACAAAAAATACTACTGCATGTTTCGAGCCGGCACTGGATTATATAGTTTGTAAAATTCCACGATGGGACCTTAATAAATTCGAGGGCGTTTCACATCTGATCGGCAGCAGTATGAAGAGTGTGGGAGAGGTAATGGCTATCGGCAGGACATTTGAAGAGGTCATCCAGAAAGGGTTGAGAATGATCGGTCAGGGTATGCACGGTTTTACGGGAAACAGGAATCTGGGTTTTGAAGACATTGAAAGAGAACTTGCAGAACCAACCGATATGAGGATCTTCTCGATCGCCGAAGCGCTTGAGAAAGGGATATCTGTTGAAAGAATTTATGAGCTCACGAAAATTGATAAATGGTTTCTTTTTAAGCTAAGGAATATCATAAATATTAAAGATGAGCTTTGTAAATATGAATCTCTGGAATCAGTACCCGTTGACCTGATATCACATTCAAAGATAAATGGGTTCAGTGACTTCCAGATTGCAAGACATATTTTAAAATCAGATTCCAGCAAGATAAACGACGACCTTATGAAGGTTAGGGCTTTCAGGAAATCTTTGGGAATTGTTCCATACATTAAACAAATAGATACCCTTGCCGCAGAATACCCGGCAATAACGAATTATCTCTACCTCACTTACAGTGGTTCGGAACATGATATAATATGTGAAAACGATCAGAAATCGATTATTGTCCTTGGATCGGGTGCATACAGGATAGGCTCCAGTGTTGAATTCGACTGGTGCTCGGTAAATGCTATCGATACTATAAAAAAAGAAGGATTCAGATCCATAATGATTAATTATAATCCGGAAACAGTAAGTACGGATTATGATATCTGCGACAGACTTTACTTTGATGAACTGACTTTCGAAAGAGTGCTTGATATCATTGAACTTGAAAAACCCGGTGGTGTTATTGTGTCAGTCGGGGGCCAGATTCCAAATAACCTGGCAATGAGGCTTTATAATGAAAATGTTAAGGTACTCGGTACTTCACCTGTTTCCATCGACAGAGCAGAGAACAGACATAAGTTTTCAGAAATGCTTGATATCCTGAAAGTTGATCAACCACGTTGGAAAGAACTTTCCACTATTGACGATATTTTTGAATTTGTCGACAGGATTGGTTTTCCTGTTCTTATCAGGCCATCATATGTACTGTCGGGTGCTGCAATGAACGTTGTGTCAAACAAAAATGAATTATCACATTTTCTTAAACTTGCAGCGCAGGTATCAAAACAATATCCTGTAGTTGTATCAGAGTTTATTGAGAATGCAAAAGAGATAGAGATAGATGCTGTTGCCCGTGACGGAGAAATGTTGGCATACGCTATAAGCGAACATGTTGAGTTTGCCGGAGTCCATTCGGGTGATGCAACAATGGTATTTCCTGCTCAGAAAATATATTTTGAAACATCAAGAAGAATAAAACGCATCTCACGTCAGATAGCAAAAGAACTGAATATCTCTGGGCCTTTTAATATCCAGTTCCTGGCAAAAGACAATGATATTAAAGTCATAGAATGTAATCTGCGTGCAAGCCGCAGCATGCCTTTTGTCTCGAAAGTCCTGAAAACAAATCTTATAGAACTAGCTACAAAAGTGATGCTTTCCGTTCCGGTTGAGAAACCCGGCAAAACGATATTCGAACTCGATTATGTCGGAGTCAAGGCTCCACAGTTCAGCTTTTCACGTCTTGCCAAGGCTGACCCTGTTCTTGGGGTTGATATGTCATCAACAGGTGAAGTTGGTTGTATAGGTGAAGGCTTCTATGAAGCAATACTCAAAGCTATGTTTTCCGTTGGCTACAGGGTACCGAAAAAGAGCATATTGCTTTCCACTGGTCCGGCCAGATCAAAAGTTGAACTCCTGAACAGCGCAAAAGCTCTTCGCGAAAAGGGACATAAGCTTTATGCAACCAGAGGAACTCAACAGTTCCTGAAAAATGCCGGCGTCGAAGTTCATGTCGCATACTGGCCCGATGAGAATAAATCACCCAATACTATCGAACTCATTAAATCCCGTGAGGTTGATCTTGTAGTTAACATCCCTAAAGATCTCAGCGATAAAGAACTTAATAACGATTATACCATCAGAAGAAGTGCCGTAGATTATAATGTGCCTTTAATTACAAATGCAAGGCTCGCAAGCGCCTTTATACTTGCTTTCTGTAAGTTGAGTATAGACGACCTGGAGATCAAGAGCTGGGATGAATATAAATAAAGTTACTTTTATACCACAAAGTACACAAAGCAGTCGCAAAGCACACAAAGATAAAATATTGCAATCTTAGTGACCCCTGCCTGCCGGCAGGCAGGTTTGTGTAAAACCTTTGAGACCTTTGTGGTTAATGGATTTCAGGCAACAAAATAAGATTATATGACAACTATACGAAAAGCAACATCAGAAGATGCAGAAGTAATCATTGATTTTCAGCAGAAAATGGCCTGGGAAACTGAAAAAATGACTCTGGAGACTGAGACTATACACAAAGGTGTTTACTCTGTATTTGCCGATCCAACCCTGGGACAATACTGGGTTGCGGAAGAAAAAGGCAATGTAGTGGCTTCTCTCCTCATAACATATGAATGGAGCGATTGGAGAAACTCTAAGGTATGGTGGTTTCAGTCTGTTTACGTTCTGCCGGAATCAAGAAGGAAAGGTATCTTCAGGTCAATGTATCATCATATCAAAAATGAAGCTGACAAGGAGGGCGTTGCAGGACTACGATTATATGTGGAAACAAATAATTCCAAAGCACAACATACTTACGAGGCTCTTGGAATGCAAAGTCTGCACTATAAAATGTTTGAATGGATGAAGGAATAAGCTATGCAATGGCTACCTGCTATACTGATTCTTCCCTATTTTATTATTCTTCTCAGGACTTATAAAAATCTTCTCCATCCTGTTAATTACCATGTATCATCCGATCCGGAAATCTTTGTATCAGTTGTAGTTGCCTGCCGGAATGAAGAGAAAAGGCTTCCCGCTCTTCTGGAAAGCTTAGCTCTTCAGAATTATCCAAAATCATTATTTGAAGTTATTATAATCGATGATAATTCCTCCGACAAAACTTCTGAAATTACCCGATTATCTTACGGGATAGAAAATATATATACCATAAACAATATAGGGAAAGGAAAAAAACTGGCATTAAGGACAGGCATCTCAGCTGCACAAGGTAATCTCATAATTACTACCGATGCTGATTGCATGATGGGAAAAAACTGGATAAAAACGATCGCTTCCTATTATGAGACTTACAAACCTGATCTGATTATTTGTCCGGTTAAGATAAAGCCATCTGCAGGTTTCCTGGGCAAGTTCAGTGAACTTGAGTTTATGAGCCTGCAAGGAATTACTGCCGGAACTGCACTCTCCGGAGAAGCGATTATGTGCAATGGTGCAAACCTTGCTTTTACAAGACAGGCATACTTAAGCCATTCAAAGAACATGCATTATGAAATAAATTCCGGGGATGATATCTTTCTGTTGCATAGTCTGAAAAAAGAGCCTCAATCGAAGATATCCTGGCTCGAATCGCAAGATGCCCTTGTAGATACTGAGTCACCTTCAACTTTAAAAATGTTTCTGAAGCAGCGAAGCAGGTGGATTTCAAAAGGGAAAGCTTACAACGACATACAAACGATCATACTTGGGATTGTAACATTTGTTGCGATCCTTTTACAGGTCTCATATATGATCGCAGCAGTAATCGCTCCTTCTTTTATCGGAGTTTTTCTAACATTGCTGATTTTGAAATCAATTCCGGATTTTCTGATCCTGCTGAATACCACCGCCAGGTATGGCAATAAGAAACTGATGAAATGGTTTTTGGCATCTCAGATAATATATCCATTTTACGTGCTTTCTGTGGTGTTTTACTCCTTGATATTCAGAGAAAAATGGAGGATTAATTCCCCATCTCCGAAAGAAACTTTATCCTCATAAGTCTTATTTCTTCTTCTTCAAATTCGTTCCCCAGTTCTTTTATTGCGTCTGCAAGTGAATCAGATTCAGCCTCTTCCCTGAAATATGAATAAATATCGTGCTGACGTTCCTCATCGATAGTCATATTTATATAATAATCGAGGTTTATACGGGTTCCGGAATTTACTATCGCTTCAATCTCCGATATAAGTTCAGACATCTCGAGACCTTTTGCTTCAGCGATATCTTCAAGAGGTCTTTTCATATCAATACTCTGGATAATATAGACTTTTATACCCGATTTATTGACAACCGATTTCACTACCATGTCGAGAGGTCTTATGATCTCTTTTTCCTCAACGTATTTTTTGATTATCTCAATGAATTCATCTCCGTATCGTTGTGCTTTACCAGCTCCCACTCCAGAAATATTCTGTAATTCATCAATTGTTATTGGGTATTGAATAGCCATATCTTCGAGAGAAGGATCCTGGAAAATAACAAAAGGCGGGACATCTTTTACTTTCGACAGTTTTTTACGAAGATCCTTAAGGATACTGAAGAGTTCTTCATCTACAGCTGCTGTCCGGGCCCCGAAAGCATTTTCTTCATCAGTTGTATCAGCATAGTCGTGATCTTCAGCCAGCATGAAGGAAGTTGGTTTTTCGAGAAAGTCCAATCCTTTCTGCGTAATCTTCAATAGCCCGTAATTCTCAATATCTTTTGTAAGAAATTTAGCAATGAGGGCCTGCCTGATAACCATATTCCAGAACTTCTCATCCTTATCCTCCCCTATCCCGAAGAACTCCAGTTTATGATGTTTATAAGATTTAATTGCCGAAGTAACTTTCCCTGAAAGAATATTAGCAATGTGATCTGCCTTAAATTTCTCTTTTACCGCCAGAATTGTTTCAAGAACGCTTACGACAGCCTCATTACCTTCAAACTGCGATTTAGGATGAAGACAATTATCGCAGGCTTCGCAATTGTCTTTCAGGTACTCCTCCCCAAAATAGTGAAGTAATAACTTTCTTCTGCACACCGAGGACTCAGCGTATGAAACTGTTTCGAGCAGGAGTTGTTTACCGATTTCCTGCTCGGCAATAGGTTTCCCCTGCATAAATTTCTCAAGCTTCAGAATATCGTTATAACTATAATAGGCAATACAATTTCCTTCACCTCCGTCGCGCCCTGCTCTTCCAGTTTCCTGGTAATAACCTTCGAGGCTTTTTGGTATATCGTAATGTATAACAAACCTGACATCCGGTTTATCAATTCCCATTCCAAAAGCTATGGTTGCAACAATAATATCAGCTTCTTCCATAAGAAACTTATCCTGGTTCAGGGTGCGGGTTGCTGAATCCATACCGGCATGATAAGGAAGAGCTTTAATCCCATTAACCTTCAGGACTTCAGCTATTTCTTCCACTTTCTTACGGCTGAGACAATAGATAATCCCTGATTTACCAGAGTTGTTTTTGACATACTTTATTATCTCCTTTGTCACATCCTGTTTGGACTTAACTTCATAATAGAGGTTAGGACGGTTAAAGGAAGACTTAAAAACATCAGCATCGAGAATAGAAAGGTTCTTTTGAATATCGTGCTGAACTTTTGGAGTTGCTGTTGCTGTAAGAGCAATTATCGGGGATCTTCCTATGGTGTCGATGATAGGCCTGATCCGCCGGTATTCTGGTCTGAAATCGTGCCCCCATTCTGAAATACAGTGAGCTTCATCAATTGCATAAAAAGAAATATCTATATTTTTAAGAAACTCAATATTTTCCTCTTTGGTAAGCGATTCGGGAGCAACATAAAGTAGTTTTGCCTTACCTGATAAAACATCCTTTTTAACTCTGGCTATTTCTGTTTTCGTAAGTGATGAATTAAGGAAGTGTGCTACATCATCGTCTGTGCTGAAGTTTCTCATAGCATCCACCTGGTTTTTCATCAGAGCGATAAGCGGTGAAATAACTATAGCTATCCCTTTCTTCATGACGGCTGGTAACTGGTAACAAAGTGATTTGCCACCCCCTGTAGGCATAAGAACAAACGTGTCGCGCCCAGCTAGGACATTCCGTATTATAGGCTCCTGATTACCTTTAAAAGTATCAAAACCAAAATACTTTTTTAAGTAGTCATGTATAGTAGAATCATTTAACATAATTACCACAAAATGAAAATATAAGTCACATGTAAAGAACTTTGATTTTACAGTTTACATAAAGTTAATAAATTTCTTTATCAAATAATATATTTAACAATTAATTAACAAAAATGCTATTGAGCTAAATCGGCTGAAATTTTATCTGATTATTATTTCCCCGTTTAAATAGAGAGTCGCGATATTATTATAATGTATTTATTATTGAACAACAGACTGATTCTCAAAACGTTTAACGACCAGCAATCCGGTTGTTTTCGTATAAGTTTTTATTCTTCATAACACTAAAAGATTAATATTGTTTTGCAAAAGAAGATTTATCATCTTTACAGGCTGTATTTTAATCCAATTTAATATCATTTCCGATGGCAATATTTGGGAAAAAAGGGAAGAATGGGGAGAAAGAAATGTCATTTCTGCAACATCTCGAGGAATTAAGGTGGCACATAATCCGTTCCATTTTAGCTATAGTAGTCTTTATGATTATAGCTTTTATATTTAAAAATGTTCTTTTCAATACAATTATTCTTGGTCCAAAGAATCCTGAGTTTATCACCAACCGGTTGCTTTGTGAGCTTGGGGAATACATTAATACTCCTGCATTATGTATTAATTCCAAGCCATTAAATCTTATCAGTATTAAAATGTCGGGACAGATCACGACTCATATTACAGCGGCTATGGTTGCAGGGATCATCCTGGCTTTTCCGGTCATACTCTGGGAGTTTTGGCAATTTTTTAAACCGGCCCTCAAACCTAACGAGGCTAAGTATGCAAGAGGTGCGGTGTTAGCTGCTTCAGGGTTGTTTTTCGTTGGAGTTCTCTTTGGATATTTTATGCTTGCACCGCTATCAATACATTTTTTAAGTTCATATGTAGTGGATCCTTCCGTTGTCAACCAGATTAATATAAGGTCGTATATTGGTACCCTTACCTCTATTTGTCTGGCAACAGGATTAGTTTTTGAACTCCCTATTATAACTTTCTTCCTCACAAAAATAGGTATCCTTACCCCTGTTTTTATGAGAAGGTATAGAAAACACGCAATCGTGGTCATATTTATAATTGCCGCAATTATTACCCCTCCTGATGTCTTTTCTCAGACGCTGGTCGCAATACCTCTCCTTATTCTTTATGAGGTCAGCATTTTTATATCTGCAAGAGTTGTAAAGCAAAAAGAAAAGGATCGCAATGAATTCTTTGGTGAAGATGAGAAGACCGAACCTGCAACTTCATAGCATTTGAAATGAAACTGTTTACCGAAAATCTTGTCAAAAAATATCACAGCAGAACAGTTGTTGACCACGTATCTGTCGAAGTCGAACAAGGTGAGATAGTTGGGTTGCTTGGTCCGAATGGTGCCGGTAAAACAACAACATTCTATATGATTGTCGGGTTGATAAAACCCAGAGAGGGAAAAATATTTCTTGATGAGGAAGAAATAACCAGTCTTCCTGTTTATAAGCGTGCTAGAAAAGGTATTGGCTATCTCGCCCAGGAAGCCTCAGTATTCAGAAATATGTCAGTTGAAGACAATATAAGGGCTGTACTCGAAATGTCAGGCTTTCCAAAAGCTGAACAGGAAGAACGGCTTGAGACACTTCTGGCAGAGTTTGGATTGAACAAGATCAGGACAAGTAAAGGAATACAGCTTTCGGGTGGAGAAAGAAGACGTACAGAAATTGCCCGTGCCCTGGCGCTTAAACCAAAATTCATATTACTCGACGAACCCTTTGCCGGTGTTGATCCTATTGCCGTGGAAGATATTCAGGAGATTGTATCCAAACTCAGGGAAAAGAACATTGGTATTCTTATCACCGATCATAACGTTCACGAAACCCTTTCAATAACCGATCGTGCATACCTTCTTTTCGAGGGTCGCATTCTCAAATCAGGCACTTCTGCACAATTGGCAGACGATGAGCATGTAAGAAAAGTCTACCTGGGAAAGAACTTTGAACTGCGCAGGTAACTTATTCAATTTGTTTTCATGATAAATTATTATACTTTTGCGGGGAAATTTACCGCGGATGTGTCGTAATTGGTAGCCGAGCAAGACTTAGGATCTTGTGTCTTCGTGACGTGGGGGTTCGAGTCCCTTCATCCGCACAAAAATGTCAGGCCGCCCGAAACCTCTTTAAAAGTGGGTTTTGGCGGTTTTTTTAACAGACAATAAACAACAATTAAAATGAATATTACCAGAGAAAACATCGACGATCTGAATGCTGTTCTAAAGGTTAAGATCGATAAATCCGATTATGAAGAAAAGGTTGAAACAGTCTTGAAGGATTACAGGAAAAAAGCAAATATAAAAGGCTTCCGTCCGGGAATGGTCCCCATCGGCATGATAAAAAAAATGTACGGCAAGGCTGTTCAGATTGACGAAATCAACAAGGTTGTTTCAGAAAACATACAAAAATATATAACTGACGAGAAGCTTGAACTTCTTGGAGATCCGCTTCCAAAAGCTGATGAACAGGAAAAAATCGATTTCGATACCCAGGAAGATTTCACCTTTTCTTTTGAAATAGGATTAACTCCTCCGGTTGAAGTGAACCTGACCCAAAAAAATAAAGTCAACGAGTATGAGATTGCTATCGATGATAAGATGAGAAAAGAGTATCTCGAAAATTATACCCGCCGGTATGGAGAATTAAGAAAAGTCAACCAGACTGAAGAAAAAGATGTAATTAAGGGAAGAATCGAAGCTATCGATAATGATGGAAATGTGATCCCTGAAGGTCCTGCTGTTGATGAGACATCACTTGGCATTGACATAATTAAGGATAAAAAAATAAAAGAAGAGTTTATTGGTAAAAGTATAGGTGATTCAATTGACTTCGACCTGAAAAAAGCATATCCCAACGATACTGAGATTGCAGGAATTCTTCATAAGAAAAAGGAGGAGGTTGAAAATCTCGAAGGAAACTACAGATTTACCTTAAATGAAATTAGCCGTTTTTATCCTGCGGAACCAGGGAAAGAACTCTTTGACAAAATTTTTGGAGAAGGTGTTGTGAATACTGAAGAGGAATTCATGAAAAAGATAGAGGAAGAGATCGCTGTTAACCTGAAACGCGAGAGCGAATTTAAACTCATGATGGACATCAAAGCCCTCGCAATGGAAAAAACCGACATCCGGCTTCCTGAAGAATTTTTGAAAAGATGGCTTCTGAGAATTAATGAAAAAACCACCGAGGAACAGATTGATAAAGAATTCGACAGTTTCCGGAAAGATCTTAAATGGCAGCTTATTAGAAACAAAATCGCCGGCGACAACGGCGTAAAGATCAGTGAAGAAGAATTGCAGAAAGAGGCTGAGAATATAACAAGATACCAGTTCCAGCAATATGGCCTTTTCTATGCTACCGAAGAACAAATTGCCAATTATGCGAAAGAGACACTGAAAAGAGACGAGGATGCAAAGAGAATAGCCGATAAGATACTCGAAGAAAAGGTCATTGTTCTTATGAAGGAACTTGTAAAGATTGAAAACAAGAGTGTTACGATTGAAGAATTCAATAAGCTTTTCGAATCATGATCTGTACTTTGAGGTAATTTATTTTTATTTTATTATCTTTACCTGTTAATTTTTAAAGAAAAAAACATGAGTATTATTGACGATTTTGGAAAGTTTGCCAGAAGCAAACACGGAGTAAGCAGCCTGGGTCTACATCAGTACGCATCTGTTTCTGCAAGCTATATATCTCCTACTATTATTGAAGAGAGACAGCTGAATGTTGCGTCAATGGACGTCTTTTCCCGTCTTATGATGGACAGGATAATTTTCCTTGGCTTACCAATTGATGATTACGTAGCTAATATTATACAAGCCCAGTTACTGTATCTCGATTCAACAGATCCCACAAAAGACATTTCTATTTATTTTAATACACCCGGAGGATCAGTTAATGCAGGTCTGGGTATTTATGATACAATGCAATTTATCTCTGCCGATATTGCTACCATTTGCACAGGAATGGCAGCTTCAATGGGTGCCGTCCTCCTTACAGCAGGCAAAAAAGGAAAGAGATCGGCTCTCAAACATTCCAGGATAATGATACACCAACCTATGGGCGGAGCAGAAGGAGTTGCATCAGATATAGAAATTACTGTGCGTGAAATCGTAAAACTTAAAAGGGAACTTTACGAGATTATTGCATTGCATTCGGGAAATACTATTGAAAAAGTTGAAAAAGATTCTGACAGAGATTACTGGATGACAGCCCAGGAGGCAAAAGATTATGGAATGATTGATGAAATACTGGTTAAAAACGTAAAATAGCATATAATGGATAAATGTTCTTTTTGTGGCAGGACCAAGAAAGAGGCCAATATGCTTATTGCGGGTCTCGAAGGCCATATTTGTGACCATTGTATTGAACAGGCTCACAACATAATGACCGAAGAACTTGGCAACAAAAAGAATGTACCATTTGAGACCATCAACCTTCTTAAGCCAGCTGAAATCAAGAATTTTCTCGATCAGTATGTAATTGGCCAGGATATGGCCAAGAAGATAATCTCCGTAGCAGTATACAACCACTATAAAAGGCTGATGCAAAAGCCTGATGCTGACGATATTGAAATTGAAAAGTCAAATATTATCCTTGTTGGTGAAACTGGTACCGGAAAAACACTTCTTGCCAGAACTGTAGCAAAAATGCTTCATGTTCCCTTTACTATTGTTGATGCAACTGTTCTGACTGAGGCAGGTTATGTTGGAGAGGATATAGAGAGTCTTCTGACCAGATTGCTTCAAAATGCAGATTATGATGTAAAAGCAGCCGAAAAGGGTATCGTTTTTATCGACGAGATTGACAAGATTGCAAGAAAAGGTGACAATCCCTCAATAACCCGCGATGTATCAGGTGAAGGTGTTCAGCAGGGACTTCTGAAATTACTCGAAGGCTCGATAGTAAATGTGCCACCACAGGGGGGACGGAAACATCCTGAACAGAAAATGATCCCTGTAGATACAAAAAATATCCTTTTTATCTGCGGAGGTGCCTTTGAAGGTATTGACAAGAAAATCGCACAACGACTGAATACTCAAATTGTTGGATTTGGGTCTTCAAAGATCCGCGAAAAAGTTGATAAAGATAATCTGCTTCAATATATCGCACCTCAGGATCTCAGATCGTATGGTCTCATTCCGGAGATAATAGGCAGATTGCCAGTGCTTACTCATCTGAATCCTTTGGACAGGGATGCTCTGAGAGCAATACTTACTGAACCCAAGAACGCGTTGGTAAAACAATATATCAAATTGTTCAAGATGGACAATATTGATCTCACCTTTGCCGACGGGGTCCTCGATTATATTGTTGATAAAGCTATTGAATTCAAGCTCGGAGCAAGAGGATTAAGGTCAATATGTGAGACCATCATGCTTGATGCCATGTTCGAAATGCCATCAGTCGATACCAACGAACTGGAAATAACAATCGACTACGCCGACAGGAAACTTGAAAGAATCAACCTTAAGGTTCTGAAGGCATCTTAAAAAGATATCCAAATCATCGAATTGGAATCTTTGTTTGGCAGCAATAACAATAATTTCAGCAATCCTTTCTTTCGTAAATAGTATATGTGTATGGGATATTGTTGTTCTCCGCATCTTTAAACTCCTCTTTTTCAGTAATTTTCCATATATTCAGATCAATTTCAGGGAAATAGATATCTGCGGGTGCCTTTTTATGAACATGAGTTATATACAAACGGTCTGCAATTGCCATGAACTGACGGTAAATGCTACCACCTCCTATAATAAATATTTCTTCGTCAGGGCTGCATTTGTTTAAAGCATCCTCTATGGAATATGCTGTAACCGAATTTTCGATTAATTCCTCCGGATTATCAGTAAGAACAATGTTCTTCCTCCCTGGCAGAGGTTTTCTGGGCAATGATTCCCAGGTTTTCTTACCCATAATGACTGTGTTTCCCGTTGTTAATCTCTTAAATCTCCTGAGATCTTCGGAAATGTGCCATAAAAGCTCATTATCCTTTCCGATTCCCCAATCATCCGAAACAGCAACAATTATTGATATCATACTTAACTGATTTAGACAGAAATATCACCTTTAATATGAGGGTGGGAAACATAATCCGAAAGAAAAAAATCATCAAATCTGAATTTAAATATATCGTTTACCTCAGGATTGATGGCCATTTCAGGCAGTTTATATGGTTCCCTGGTAAGTTGAAGCTTTACCTGATCAATATGATTCAGATAGATATGTGCATCTCCAAGCGTATGTATAAAATCTCCTGGTTTAAGACCGGTAACCTGCGCAATCATAAGTGTCAGCAGGGCGTAAGAAGCAATATTAAACGGTACTCCAATAAATATATCTGCGCTTCTTTGATACAGCTGACATGACAACTTCCCACCTGCAACATAAAACTGAAATAAGATATGACAAGGGGGAAGAGCCATTTTATCCAAATCACCTACATTCCACGCGCTTACAATATGCCTGCGGGAATCAGGAGATTGTTTTATAGATCTGATTACATTGTCAAGCTGATCAATCTTTCTGCCGCTTCCCGTTGGCCAGGAACGCCACTGGAAACCATAAACCGGTCCAAGATTTCCATCTTTATCGGCCCACTCATCCCAGATTTTTACACCATTATCAGTCAGGTACCTGGTATTTGTATCGCCTGAGATAAACCAGAGCAATTCATGAATAATTGATTTGAGATGAAGCTTTTTGGTCGTAAGCAGAGGAAATCCCTCTTCAAGGTTAAATCTCATCTGGTAACCAAATATGCTTATCGTGCCAGTACCGGTCCTGTCCTTCTTCTCCGATCCGGTTTTTAACACATGATCAAGTAGCTCAAGATATTGCTTCATCCCTTTCCCTGATTTTAGTATCCGGGGGATATTTTTGCAGCCCATCCTCCACCGGGAGCAAGATGAATTTTCATCTTTTCACCTGAATTAACAATAGTTTTGAGGTGCTTATAATCACCCGCATACCTGTCGGCATTAATACCATCCTGAAATATATCCATTGAGTATTTCCCTGAAGGAAGAAATGAAAGGTCAAGAACCATATCGCGACTGGTCCAGTCGGTAATCGCCCCTACAAACCAGTTTGCACCTGATCTTCTCGCAAGAAGAAGATAATCACCTACTTTACCGTCAAGTCCGATGATATCATCCCATACTGTGGGAATTTTGACAATAAAATCTGTTGTCTCCTGCTCTTTCATATAGTTGGAAGGACTATCGGCCAGCATCTGCAGGGGACTTTCATAGATAACGTATAATGCAACCTGATGTGCTCTTGTACCCTGGCTTTCGGGACGGGTAAAATTTGGAGTAAAATTTGCTTTGTCCATATTTACCATGGCTCCAGGGGTATAATCCATAGGACCGGCTATCATACGTGTAAAGGGGATTGTGGCATCATGGTCGGGATTAACATCTCTGCTCCATTTATCATTTTCCATTCCTTTCACCCCTTCGCGTGTAATAGCATTAGGCCAGGTACGTCCCATACCGTCGGGTTTATACGCTCCATGGAAGTCAATAAGAAGATGATGATCTGCAGTTTTTCTCATTGCTTCCTGGTAAAAATTAACTATCTTCTGATCGTCCCTCTGCATAAAATCAACTTTCACTCCCTTAACTCCCCATTTCTCGTATGCAGTTACTGCTTCATCAATCTTATCCCAGAAAGATTTCCATACAACCCATAATATCAGACCAACATGTTTAGATTCAGCATATTTACAAAGTTCCTGGACATTAATTTCCGGTACCTGTTCCATAACATTGCCAAGCTTATACCATCCTTCATCGAGAATAACATATTCTATTCCGTTCCTCGAAGCAAAATCAATATAGTATTTGTATGTATCATTATTAATTCCGGCTCTGAAATCCACGCCATACAAATTGTTGGCGTTCCACCAGTCCCATGCAACACGTCCCGGTTTTATCCACTTTGTATCTTCTATTTTATTTGGAGGGGCTAATTTATAAACCAGATCACTTTCGAGCAACTTGGCATCATCAGGGGCAATTACAAATACTCTCCATGGGAAAGCACGGGTACCTTTCGTTTTTGCAATATAGTCTTTAGTACTCGTAATGAGAAGATTACGATCTCCGTCAAGCTTTTCTGTCTCGGGATATTTTGGCCATATTCCGTTTATCATCCCTGATCCGCCACCAACTAGCCACATACCCGGATAATCTTCAATATCCGATTCGGTAATCAACACATCCACCCCATTTACCTGAAAAAGCGCTGGAAGGCTTGCCAGATGCTTATTAGTTAAGGTGTCGAGAGATGAATAAATAAAAGTTCTTTCATTATGCGACATAAAACTTGTTTCCAATGGATACCAGGCATGAGATCCTGCCGGGAAAACAAACCCTGTGATTTCATTCTTTACAGTTATCTCGTCGTTCATGGCAGTTTCAAATCTATAAGCCACCCCATCATTATAAGCTCTGAACTGAAGAGAAAAACCTGATTTAAGCTTGATTGTCAGTATATTACAGTTATCAATTATTTTCGATTTTTTGTTTGCAACAACCGGGATGATGATATCATTCAACTGGCTGAGGACCACCTTTCTGACTTTTTCATTATGCCCCAGTACCGTTCCATTTGCGAGGATTAAACCAATATCTGAATCATTTATTATCGCTTTACCTTCACGTGTTGCCGACCATTTTATATCAGTCCCCACATTGACTGTAAGTGATATTTTATTATCAGGCGATGAGATTTTATATTCCTTTGCAAACGAATAACATGCAGTTAATAGAAACAGAATGACAAGTAGTGAAGTTTTTTTCATTATAATAAGCTTAGATTAGTTATTTCAAGTTTCAGGAGAATGGGTTATTTCTTTTTTTTCTTCCTTTTTTCGATCTCATCTCTAACAGAAGCGGCCCGCTCATAATCTTCTGTTTTGATGGCCTCATCAATCATTTTAAAGAGCTCTTCATCAGAAAATGTATCATATTTTGTTTTCTCGGGTTCGAAGAAATTTTCAGCTTCGTTTACCGGGGAGATTTCACTATCGGTAGGATTTACTGTTATTCCTGCTTTTTTAAGAATCTCTTCAGTAATGAATATCGGACAGCCAAATCTAAGAGCTATCGCTACAGCATCGGATGTTCTGCTATCTATTGAGTATTCCTTTTCCCCGTTATTACAAACAAGTTTTGAAAAAAATACTCCTTCCTCTAGTTTATAAATCATGACTTCAATTACAGAGATATTGAACTCGTCAGCAAATTTTTTAAATAAATCATGAGTCAATGGCCTGGGAGGGTCAAGATTCTCGAGCTTTATTACAATTGCCTGTGCTTCAAAGCCACCGATAATAATTGGGATCCTTCTGTCACCGTTTTCCTCAATCAATATCAACGCATAAGCCCCGGATTGAGTCTGACTGTATGATATTCCCATTACTTTTAGCTTTACTCTCTTCATATCAATTGTTTATGCGCTAAAGGGATAACCAGCTTTTTGATGTGTCTGACAAATATAAAGATATTAGCAGTAACACTTAGAGTGAGTATATCCTTTTTTATCAACATCCTTACAACAAAATCCTACCCTTTGTTCATTATCGTCAGTAAGAAAATAAGTGAGTTCAGACTATCGGGTATCTGATTAATTTATAACAGTAAAAAATAAGCAAAATTGGTTTGTAAATAATCTAATTTTTATATCTTTGCAGTCCAATTTTGGATAAATTCAGAGGGGCAATTTAAAGTTATACAGTCGGATGATTATATACGCCTCATGGAGTAACGTAAAAAAAAGATAAGATGTACGCAATCGTAGAAATTGCAGGTCAGCAGTTTAAAGTTGAGAACGGCAAAAAGATTTTTGTTCACAGATTAGAATTTGAAGAGGGAAAAGAGGTCGAATTTGACAAGGTACTATTAATAGAGGATGAAGGTAAAATAACTATCGGAGAGCCAACTGTTGAAGGTGCTGTTGTCGGAGGAAAGATCCTCGACAATGGAGTGCGAGGCGACAAGGTGATAGTATTCAAAAAGAAAAGGAAAAAAGGTTACAGGGTCAAAAACGGACACCGTCAGAATTTTACTCAGGTTGAAATCATTAGTATAAATGGTGTAAATGCTGAGAAAAGAGAAGCTCCCAAAAAAGCCGAACCAAAAGTATCTGATGCTGATGTAGCTGAAGAAATTGTAAAGGAGAAGAAAACCGCAAAAAAAACCTCAGCTAAAAAAGAAGCAGAACCGGTAAAGAAAGCGGCTCCGAAAAAAGTTGCAGAAAAGAAACCTGCGGAGAAAAAGCCAGCTGCAAAGAAAACCACTAAAAGCAAAAAATAATTTATCGAAAGTTTAAGCAAATAAAAATATATAATTATGGCACATAAGAAAGGAGCAGGTAGTTCACGTAACGGTCGCGATTCTGAAAGTAAACGATTGGGAGTGAAGCTCTTCGGCGGCCAGGTAGCCAAAGCAGGCAACATTATTGTTCGTCAGAGAGGAACCAAACATAATCCAGGAAACAACGTTGGCCTTGGAAAAGATCATACGCTTTTTGCACTTACCGACGGTGAAGTTGAGTTTAAAAGAAAAAAAGATAATAAGACTTATGTATCGGTTAAACCGGTTACAGAATAGGTACTTGTCTTAATAATTAACGCTCGTTTAATTCTTTTCGGTTACAGAAAAGCTTATTCGGGAGTTTTTTGATATTTTTACAGCAGGCTCATCAGCCTGCTTTTTTTATTAATTCATATCAGGATATGTTAACTATAAACCTTATTCGAGAAAAGAAAGAATTTTTAATTGAACGGTTGAAGATTAAAAACTTCAATGCAGAGGAAATCATTAACCGGATTCTTCTTCTCGATTCATCGCGCCGTGAAATACAATCCAAAACTGATTTGATGCAGGGCGAGATGAATCGTATCTCCAAAGAGATTGGATCGCTTATGAAGGATGGCAAACGGGATGAAGCAGATGCCGCGAAGGAAAAAACATATTCGCTTAAAGAAGAGATTAAATCTCTTTCTGATAAATTAATACCTATCGATAATGAGCTGCGTAATGAGCTCATAAGGTTACCGAATATCCCTCATGAGTCTGTCGCACCCGGATTCGGAGCGGATGATAATATTATTATCCGTGAAGGAGGAGTTATAGCTGTTCTGCCCGATGGTGCTTTGCCACACTGGGATCTTATAAAAAAATTTGATATCATTGATTTTGAGCTGGGAATAAAACTTACCGGAGCAGGATTCCCTGTATATAAAGGGAAAGGAGCCAAATTGCAGAGAGCTCTTATCAGCTTTTTTCTTGACGAAGGAGAAAAGGCAGGTTATGCAGAGCTTATGCCACCGATACTTGTAAACGAAGATTCCGGGTTTGGGACAGGTCAGTTGCCTGATAAAGAGGGGCAAATGTATCATGCGACATTGGATAATTTTTACCTGGTTCCCACTGCCGAAGTGCCTGTAACAAATGTCTACAGGGATGTAATTCTGAATGCTGAGATGCTTCCAATTAAAAACATTGCTTATACACCTTGCTTCAGAAGAGAAGCAGGTTCATGGGGGGCTCATGTACGTGGATTGAACCGGCTGCATCAGTTCGATAAAGTTGAAATAGTAAGAATTGCTCATCCCGATCACTCATATGAATCACTTGAAGAGATGGTATCCCACGTCGAGAACCTTGTTTCAAAGCTTGGTCTCCCCTATCGTATTCTTCGGCTTTGTGGTGGCGATATGTCGTTTACTTCAGCACTCACATACGACTTTGAAGTCTGGTCGGCTGCTCAGAAAAGATGGCTTGAAGTAAGTTCAGTATCAAATTTCGAATCATTTCAGGCTAACCGTTTAAAATGCAGATTTAAGGAGAAAGGAGAGAAACAGACCAGGTTGGTCCATACTCTTAACGGCAGTGCCCTGGCTCTTCCGAGAATAGTTGCTGCTTTACTTGAGAATAACCAGACCGAATCGGGAATTAAGATTCCTGAGGTGCTGATACCGTATACCGGATTTGATCTAATAAATTAAACAGTTTAAGCCCCACTTTAGGGGGGATGGGGGGCCGGTAAAAGAAAAATTATATTATGGACCGGACAAAATCATCTTACATCTATGCCGGATTAGCTGTTTTTTTCTGGTCAACAATTCCAACGGCTTTTAAAATCAGCCTGAAGGAACTGGATATTCTCCCTATTCTTACTATTGCATCTCTTACTTCAACTCTGATATTGTTTTTTGTTGTTATAGCCGGTAAAAAGACTCATTTTCTCATTAAAACAACAAGGAAAGAACTCTTAAATTCAGCAATTCTTGGCTTTATAAATCCATTTCTCTATTACCTTATTCTGCTTAAAGCATACCAGTTGCTTCCTGCTCAGATTGCCCAGCCACTTAACATGATATGGCCGATTATACTTGTTTTTCTTTCGGTGCCAATACTTAAACAGAAAATTGAACGAAAAAGCTATATAGCTCTGTTTATCAGCTTTATAGGAGTATATATCATATCCTCACAGGGCCGACTTTTTAAACCTGGTCATTCGGATTTAACCGGTGTAATGTTGGCCACAGGGAGCTCAATATTCTGGGCCTTCTATTTTATACTGAATATGAAGGATAAAAGAGATGAAGGAGTTAAGCTTCTTTTTAACTTTCTGTTCGGTTCAATCTTTCTGATAATTACAATGATTGTTACAGGGCACCTGCAAATTGAAACTGGTTTTAAAGGTATCGCTGCCTCAATCTATATAGGTATATTTGAAATGGGAATAACATTTTTTTTCTGGCTGAAAGCACTTCAGATGGCGTCTACAACTGCGAAAGTAAGCAACCTGGTATATCTTGCTCCATTTTTTTCTCTGATTTTTGTACACTATATTCTTCATGAGTCCGTTTATTTCACAACTCCTTTGGGATTGATTTTTATAATTTCAGGAATTTTTGTTCAAAACATGCAATCAAAAATCATGGTATAATTGTTATACGCATAATGTTTTATAAATATTAATATGAAAAAACTATTTTTTCTGTGCTTTTTAGCAATACTTGGATTTAGTTCCTGTAAAAAGGACGTTACCCCGGCTACTCAAACTGGAACTTTGGATGAACAGGCCAGGGATACTCTCTATTATATTATGAATAACTATTATTTATGGTACGATCTTATGCCTGCTGTAGTTGAGACTGATTACACCAATCCATACACACTTCTGGAAGCAATGAGATACAAGGCTCTCGACAGATGGAGTTATATGGAAACGTACAATGAATACCTGGCTGAAAGCTCAGGAAGTTTTGTCGGACATGGAATCAGTATGGGTCTCGATCCGTCTAACCAGATAAGAATTGCTCAGATTTACACTAAATCACCGTTATACAGCAAAGGTGTCAGGAGGGGATGGATTGTGAAAAAACTAAATGGCACTGATCTTGCTCCAATATTTCTTGCTAAAGATACAGCTGCCTATAATAGGCTTATAGGTGCTTCATCGGTATCTGTAACCAATACTTTCCTTTTTCAGACACCAGCCGGTAAAGATTCCACTATTACCTCAACCAAAGCCTCATTTACACTGAATACGGTAATTGATGCTGATACTTTACATCTTAAATCGGGAATTGCCGGGCATCTTGTTTTTGACCAGTTTATTTCTCCATCAAATCAGGAATTAAAAAATGCATTCACATATTTTATGCAGAATA
The DNA here is from genome assembly GCA_002319885.1 of Bacteroidales bacterium UBA1797. Classification (GTDB taxonomy): domain Bacteria; phylum Bacteroidota; class Bacteroidia; order Bacteroidales; family VadinHA17; genus LD21. Next base: position 48,282 of record DCFT01000216.1, on the reverse strand, counting down.
ATATTACAGATCTTATTGTAGATTTAAGATATAACGGCGGAGGAGATCTAAGTGTACTCACAAATATGGCAAGTTACGTTGCAGGTTCAAATTATTTCAGTACCCCATTTTTACAACTGACTTTTAATGATAAGAACTCAGCTTATAATACAACATATAACTTCCCAACAGTGTCTTCCCCTCTTAGTATCAAAAGATTGGTTGTGATCACTACACGTGGAACAGCTTCGGCAAGCGAGGATTTTATCAATGGTCTTAAACCCATCTTCGATGTAAAATGTATTGGTGACACAACTAACGGAAAGCCGGTAGGAATGGTTGGCTTTCAGTTCAAGTATAATTATATTTTCTGGCCAATAGCCTTCTCACTCGTAAATTCTGAAGGCCAGGGAGATTTCTTTAAAGGTTTTGTACCTGACAAGTATGCTGTTGATGATATAACTCACGACTGGAATGACCGGAATGAAACATGTCTTAAGGAAGCTATTTATTACCTGGAAAATGGAAATGTCTCAGCCAAATCACTGTATGTTGGTCAAAAACCTCCTGTAAGATTTTCTGAAAAATCCGAAAAAAATAATAATGCTTATATCCTGAAAAAATAAATTACTGCTGACTAATACTTTTATGCCCCTGAGTGTATCCTTTATGTACCTTTGAGGAAGATTGAAATTATTACGAACAGTTAAAGTAAATTGAAAGTTAAGCCAAAGGAGAGGATAATTCTGGGTATAGATCCCGGAACAAGCATTACAGGTTATGGGGTTATAAGGACATCAGGCACAATACCCGAACTTGTTACCATTGGATCGATAGATCTTTCAAAGTTTGAAGATCACTATCTCAAATTGAAACATATTTTTGAGAGAACAACCGGTATTATAGATGAGTATCATCCAGACGAACTGGCAATAGAAGCTCCTTTTTATGGTAAAAATGTTCAATCGATGCTTAAACTTGGCAGGGCTCAGGGTGCAGCAATAGCTGCGGCACTCTCTCGCTCGTTGCCAATTTTTGAATATGCTCCCAGAAAGATCAAAATGTCAATAACCGGACAGGGAGCCGCTTCAAAAGAGCAGGTAGCTTCCATGCTGATGAATATTCTTAAATTTAATCTTACAGAAATAAAGCTTGACGCTACTGATGGCCTTGCTGCTGCTTTGTGCCATTTTTATCAGACAAACAACCCGATGCAGGAAAAAGCTTACAACAGTTGGAAAGATTTTATGAATAAAAATCCGAAAAGGGTAATAAAGAAGGAATGATAGAGCGTTTAGACTATAGCATAAGCTAATGCCACAACACTCACCTTCACTCCTTCAATTTTAAGAAGCTCGTTTGTACATGATTCAATTGTTGATCCTGTTGTAATAACATCATCAACAAGTAAAATATGTTTACCTGATAATGACATCGTTTCTGTGACCTGGAAGATCCCATCAACATTTGTCCACCTGTCATACCTTGATCGTTTTGTCTGTGTCGCTGAACCTGTTTTTCTTACGAGGGAGTTAATGTCAACAGGTAAAGAAATGGCGTCAGAAATTCCCATTGATATGGATTCACTCTGGTTAAACCCCCTGATACGTCTTTTTGCGGGATGAAGAGGAACTGGTATAATGAGATCAATATCGCTGATAAATCCCGATTCTTTAAGAGATGATCCATAAATCCTGCCCAGCTCAAAACCAATCTCCCTGATACCATTATATTTCAGATTATGAATCAGATTCCTGATCCGGCTGTCTTTTGTATAATATGAAAAAGCTGCAGCCTTTTCGATTTTACATCGTCCCCAGAAAAGCCGGGCAACAGGATTGTCATCTTCTTTATGATAGTTAGCTCGCGGAATGACAACATAGCATTCAGTACAAATAAGATTTTCATTTCTCATAAGATGGTCACCACAGGCATAGCAAAGCCGGGGAAACAAGAGACTTATAAAATCGTCCCATAGATCATACAGGTAACTCATGCAGCGGGCAGAATTATCTAATAAAGATATTAAAAATCCTGATGAAATGCATATGCTTTAATAATGTACGGACGTTGCATAATGTGTACGGACGTTGCATGCAACGTCCGTACACATGTATCATTTGGGGATTATAGTATGACCCTTCTACTGATTTTTGCAGCTGTCTCACTGAATTCTTCAGGTGAGAATTTAAGCTTGGGATTTTTGAAGTTAATATCCTCCATTGAATCCATTGGAACCAGATGTATATGTGCATGAGGCACTTCAAGACCCAATATGGCTACGCCTATCCGGTTGCATGGTATCACGCTTCTGATCGCAAGGGCTATTTTTTTTGAAAAAACTATCATTCCTGCTAAAGAATCATCATCAAGGTCAAAAATATAGTCTGTCTCACGTTTGGGAACAACGAGTGTATGTCCGGCTCTTAGAGGGCTGATATCAAGAAATGCAAAATAGTTGTCATCCTCTGCAATTTTATAACATGGAATCTCCCCATTTATTATTTTTGAAAATATTGTTGACATAATGATTTATGCGATGAATTTTTATATTGAAATAGAAATAATTTCATATTCTATTATTCCTGAGGGTACCTTTATCTGAACTTTATCACCTACTTTTTTCCCTATCAAACCCTGGGCAATTGGAGAGCTGACAGCAATTTTGCCTAGTTTAAAATTAGCTTCACTCTCAGGTACAATGAGGTACTCCATAACAGAATCATTGGATTTATTTCTGATCTTTACCCGGTTCAGTAATCGTACAGATGAGATATCAATTTTTGATTCGTCAAGAATCCTCGAACGAGCCACAATATCTTCAAGTTTTGATATTTTTAATTCAAGCATTCCCTGTGCCTCTTTGGCAGCGGCATACTCGGCGTTTTCAGAAAGGTCTCCCTTATCCCTTGCATCAGCGATTTGCCTGGAGATTGAAGGTCTCTCAACATTCCTTAATTGGTCGAGTTCCTCTTTCAGTTTCTGAAGACCTTCTACAGTCACATATATAACCTCTGACATTTTTCTCTATTATATTAAAAAATAAGAAGAATTCCGGGGATGCCGGAACTCTTCAACAACAAATATATAAAATTTTTTAATTATTCACAAATATTATTCTTGTGAACAGGTGTTCTACAAGCATTTATCATCAGAATTAATTGCTATTTATATTTTTTCCCCGCTTTTCTGGTGCCTGACTTTACTTTTTTCTTTTTTTCTTTGTCACGCGCTTTGTAATCCTTTTTATTTTGCTTCATACGCGCCTGGACCTCAGGAGTTTGAATCTCAATCGTTCTTTTCTGCGATTGTCTCACGCTTTTTTCATAATTTTTTTGGAGCTTACGATCATTTCTTTCCTGTTTTTTTTTTGCTCTGAGCACAGACTTTGGTTCTTTAGCCTTAACCTGTTTCTTATTTCTAATGGTCCTGCCAAACAATTCCTTCTCCGGATTCTTATGAAAGAGCTGGGCATTACATGTTGTAGCTGCCACTGTTAATAGAAAAAGAAAAAGAAAAATCTTCCCGGCAGATATATTAATCATTTTTTAATAATGAAGTAAAAAATTCACAATATCGTTAAATATCCGGCTGTTATAATAATTTTGCGCAATTAATTAATTTCTGATGACTCCAGATTCAAAAATAAAGTTTTTTTTAAATACATCTGTACTTCTCCTCTCCTTAACATCGTGTGAGAAAAAAAATGATTTTATACCCGATACTAATGTGAGTTTCACCCTTAACCTCAATAACTCACAATTTGTTGCCCTTACCAGATTGGTACACCTATGTCAGGTGTTTGAAAGATCCACTGAAAAACTATAGATAAATAATTTTTTCAACAGGTCTGCTGAAGCGAGGTTAATACCTGTAATGATCGGGTTTATACGGACCACTCCCCGGTACTCCAATGTAATCCGATTGTTCCTTTGTCAGTTTAGTAAGCTTTACGCCAAGCTGATCCAGATGTAAACGCGCAACTTCCTCATCAAGATATTTAGGAAGTCTGTAAACACCTACTTCATATTTGTTTTTCCAGAGATCAATCTGTGCAAGCGTCTGATTGCTGAACGAGTTACTCATAACAAATGATGGGTGACCAGTAGCACAACCAAGATTAACCAGCCTGCCTTCAGCAAGAATGAAAATTGCATGTCCATCGGGGAAAAGATACTTATCTACCTGGGGCTTGATATTGATTTTCACAATCCCTTCCAGCCCATTAAGATTATCAACCTGTATTTCATTATCAAAATGACCTATATTACAGACAATTGCCTGATCTTTCATTTTCAACATATGTTCCAGAGTTATAATATCTCTGTTTCCAGTTGCTGTAACAAAAATATTACCTTCATTCAATGAATCCTCAACTGTTTTAACTTCAAATCCTTCCATAGATGCCTGCAAAGCACAAATAGGATCAATTTCTGTAACAATAACCCTCGATCCATATGATTTCATCGATCTGGCACAACCTTTTCCCACATCGCCATATCCGCAAACCACAACTACCTTTCCGGCAAGCATAACATCTGTTGCCCTTTTTATTCCATCGGCAAGCGACTCGCGACAACCATAGAGATTATCGAATTTTGATTTTGTTACAGAATCATTTACATTAATCGCAGGAACAAGTAATTCGCCATTTTCCATCATCTGGTATAATCTGTGGACCCCTGTTGTGGTCTCCTCCGATATTCCCTTTAGCTCGCTTACGGTGCGATGCCATCTTCCCGGCTCTTTATCAAGAATGTCTTTTAGAGTGGAAAGAATTATTGCCTCTTCCCTGTTCTCTGGTTTCCTGTTGAGTATCTCAGGCTTATTTTCGGCTTTGTACCCAAGATGAACCATCAGTGAGGCATCTCCTCCGTCATCAACCAGCAGGTTAGGACCCTTACCACCGGGAAATGCAAGAGCCTGAGCAGTACACCACCAGTATTCCTCAAGTGTTTCTCCCTTCCATGCAAAAACCGGGATTCCCCTGGCAGCTATCGCTGCGGCTGCATGATCCTGCGTTGAGAAAATATTACAACTGGCCCATCTTACATCAGCACCAAGATCAGCGAGAGTCTCAATAAGCACTGCAGTCTGTATTGTCATATGCAATGATCCTGTAATCCTGGCACCTTTCAAAGGTTTTTCAGAATAATACTTCTTTCTTATTGCCAACAATCCTGGCATCTCCTTTTCAGCAATATCTATCTCTTTTCTTCCAAAGTCGGCAAGCGAAATATCCTTTACCTGGTACTGCATTGCATCTGCTTTTACATTCATAATTCGGGTTATTTTTGAGTGGTCAAAGTTAATAAAAACATTTGTCATTTTTCAGGTCAACAATCGAAGTGTATCTTGTTTATCCTGTTTCATTTGCAGGGTCAGCTCGTTTAAACTGTTGAATTTTATCTCGTCCCTTAGTCTTTTTCTGAAAGCAACTGAAATTTTTCTTCCGTAAATATCCTTATCGAAATTGAAGATATGAACTTCTATACTCCTTAGTCCGGTATCTTCATTTACCGTTGGATTTGAACCGATGCTCATCATGCCAGGAAACACCTGGTTATCAATGTGAACTTCAACTGCATATACTCCTGATCCCGGAATCAGTTTGTTCCTCGAATCGGGGTTTATATTTGCAGTCGGGAAACCAATAGTACGGCCAATTCTCCTTCCTTCAATAATTGTTCCGCTCACTGTGTAGGAATATCCCAGCCATTTATTTGCGTCATCAATATTGCCTTTCAACAAAGCTTCCCGTATTATGGATGAGCTTATGGCTCCCTCCTCCGATTTAAAACCCTGTACCTGTTCTACTTTAAAATTCAGATCTTCAGAACATTTTCTTATTGTGTTTAAATCACCTTCTCCATTTCTTCCGAAATGATGATTATAACCAATAATAAGATGCCTGGTTCTTATCTTACTAACCAGAATATCCTTAATAAAATCACATGCAGGAATTTTACTGAACTGTTTATTGAATTCAATAACAATAAGATGGTCAATATTAAGCTTTTCAAGACGCACCTTCTTTTCCTCCATTGTTGTAAGAAAGGTAAGATTAGTATTATTTTGTTCAAGTACCAGCCTGGGATGTGGCGAAAAAGTGATTACAACTGATTCTCCCTTTTCCTCCCTGGCACGTAAAACCAGACATTCCAACAGGGCCAGATGACCACGATGAACTCCATCAAAAATTCCAATTGTAACAACCGGAGAGATCAGATGAAGGTTTTCATATCCTTCATGAACTATCATTGCACAAAATTATGAATGCAAAATTAATAAAGCCCATGAAAATGAAACAAATAAATGATTTAGTTTTCGTACTTTTATAGAAAGGTATCCTATTTAGTCAAATATCATGAATACAACCAGTTTCTATCATACCGACCCATGGTTGAATCCATTTACGGATGTCATTGAGCGACGAATTGCAAAATGCCTTCTAAAGGAAAAACAACTTGTTGGGAATGGCACTATTTCTGATTTTGCAATGGGCCATTATTATTATGGGCTTCATCGTGACCACGACTCATGGGTTTTAAGGGAATGGGCTCCGAATGCAAATAATATTTTTATTATCGGAGTATTTAACAATTGGAAAGAGAAGGCAGAATACATGATGAAACGTATTAATCCTATGGGAGACTGGGAAATTTATCTGCCATTGGGAGCACTGAAACATGGAGATCTCTTCAAGCTATCTGTCCATTGGGAGGGAGGAAGCGGTGAAAGGATACCTTCGTACTCAAATCGTGTGGTACAGGACGATAAAACAAAAATATTCAATGCACAGGTATGGCAGCCAAAGGAAAGATATAACTGGAAATGTGAGCATTTCACCTCTCCATATCCTGCACCGATAATCTATGAAGCCCATATTGGTATGGCTACAGCTGAGGAGAAAACAGGATCTTACCGCGAGTTTACTGAAAATGTTCTCCCCGTCATATCCAGATCGGGATACAACACCATACAGCTGATGGCAATTCAGGAACATCCTTTTTACGGATCCTTTGGATATCATGTATCAAGTTTTTTTGCTGCCTCATCTCGTTTTGGAACACCAGAGGATCTTAAGGAACTGGTTGATAAAGCTCATCTGGCAGGACTGAGAGTCATTATGGACCTTGTGCATTCCCATTCAGTAAAAAATGTTAATGAGGGTCTTGGTCTTTTCGATGGATCAATGGGCCAGTATTTTCATTCTAATGAACGTAGAAATCACATTGCCTGGGATTCCTTATGTTTTGACTATGGAAAGGATAATGTAATTCATTTTCTGCTTTCAAACTGCCGATACTGGCTGGAAGAATATAATTTTGACGGGTTCAGGTTCGATGGTATCACGAGTATGATTTATTATGATCACGGACTCGAAAAAAACTTTACCTCCTATAATGATTATTTCGATGGGAACCAGGATGAAGACGCACTTGTCTACCTTTTTCTCGCTAATAAGCTGATCCATAAATTTAAACCTCAAGCCATCACTATTGCAGAGGAGATGAGCGGTATGCCCGGGCTAGCCGCAGATACAGAAAAAAAAGGCTATGGTTTCGATTTCAGGCTATCAATGGGAGTCCCTGATTTCTGGATAAAACTGGTAAAAGAGACTGCGGATGAGAACTGGGATATGGGAAAATTATTCTATGAACTTACACAACATCGTCCAGAGGAAAAAATAATATCATACTGTGAATCTCACGACCAGGCTCTCGTTGGAGATAAAACGCTTATCTTCAGGATGATAGACGCCGAGATGTATTCTGGCATGAATAAATCCTACCACAGCATAGTAATAGATCGTGGGATAGCCCTGCATAAAATGATCAGGCTTATTACTTTCAGTACTTCGGGGGGAGGATACCTGAACTTCATGGGGAATGAATTTGGCCATCCGGAATGGATAGATTTTCCACGTGAAGGAAATAACTGGAGCTATAAATATGCCAGACGTCAGTGGCAACTGGCAGAAAACAAAGATCTCAAGTATTACAGCCTGTTAAAATTCGACAGGAAAATGCTTAAACTTCATACTGACTTTAAAATACTTGATGATCTTTTCGTCAGGAGGATTTATGAAAACACTTATGATAAGGTTCTCGCTTATATGAGAGGGGAATTATTGTTTGTTTTCAACTTTAATCCAACAGTCTCATTTACCGAATACGGAATACCTGTTATCGGGAAATTTAAAATTGTCCTCGATTCGGATGATCCTGCTTACGGCGGATTCAACAGGATAGACAGGAAAACAGTATATCTCTCAATAAGAAAAGCGGAAAGGAACATTATAAATGCTCCTTTATATCTCTATCTTTATCTGCCGGCACGAACTGCTCTTGTATTTAAAAAAGAGCCTATCCGAAGAGCAACCGATATCTAGTCAATCCATCGCAGAAGATAGAAATCCTGTTTATGCGGGAGGTCTTTATGTTTCGGATATATGCGGATTCCATAAAAGAATGACCCTGCTTTTTCAGGAACAAGACTTGCCCTGTAGAGACATTTGCCGTTCTTGCAGTTGATTAATTTAAACTCCTCACTTGCAACAAATTCATATTCCCCTCTTTTACTCATATGAGTAATAATAAATTCAACACCAACATTCTCCTTAGGAATTTTCTTTACATCAAGTGCAATTTCGGCTCTGTAGTCATGTCCTGAACGATAAACATTATCCCTTGCATGTTCGAAGCTATAATTTAAGACTTCTATATTGTCCCATTCATCTTTCACGGTTTTTTTCCATGCAGCCAGCTCTCTTGCCATTTCAAAATTATTGGCTGTGAGATATTTATTCCTTTTATAAAGTTTTGAATAAAATTTTTCATAATAGTCGTCTATCATTCTCTTCATGGTAAATTCGGGTGCAATTTTTACCATAGTGTTTTTGATCAGACTAATCCACTCAGAAGATATACCCTGTTCATTAAAGGAATAATACGCCGGAGCTATTTCATACTCAAGCATATTATAAACTGTTTCAGCGTCAATATCGTCCTGTAGTTCCTGATTCTCATAAGTTTTTCTCTTTGGCAGTGCCCATCCGGCGTATGCCCTGTAACCTTCAACCCACCATCCGTCGAGAACACTGAAGTGGATCGTTCCATTCATAACTGCTTTTTCACCACTGGTTCCCGAAGCTTCCAAAGGTCTGGTAGGCGTATTAAGCCAGATGTCGACTCCTCTTGTAAGGTATTTTGCCATCTCGATATCATAGTTCTCGAGGAATATTACTTTCCCTGCAAACTCAGGCATCTGCGATATTTCAAAAACCTTTTTAATCAGCTCCTTTCCACCACCGTCGTTTGGATGTGCTTTCCCGGCATATATAAACTGTACAGGTCTTTCCGGATTATTTACAATCCGTGAAAGTCTGTCAAGATCTTTAAAGAGCAGAGAAGCTCTTTTATAAGTAGCAAAGCGTCGGGCAAAACCAATAGTCAGGGCTTTTTCATTGAGATGTCCACTGATACTCAGTAGAATATGAGGGCTCACATGCTTTTCGATCATATCCGACTGAAGCCTTTTCCTGATATTTGAAAAGAGGTTCTTTTTAAGCAGGGTTTTAATTTCATAAACTTTCTTATCATCCAGACTGTGCAATTTTGCCCACAGATCTCTGTCCGTCTGGTCAAAATTTCCACTTCCTGTCAGTTGCGTGTATACTTCCTGCCATTCAGGAGCTGTCCATGTAGGATAATGAACTCCGTTAGTCACATAACCTATAAAAAGTTCTTCTTTAAGATACCCTGGCCAAAGCTTATTGAACATCTCCTGACTAACTTCACCATGAAGTTTACTTACACCATTTATCTCCTGCGACATTCTCGCAGCCAGAAAACTCATATTGAATTTCTTATCGGAGTCACCCTTACATTTCCCAAGAGCCATAAGTTCTTCCCATGTAATAGTCAACCTGCTATGGTAATGAGAAATATATTTACGAAGCAGGTCTTCTTCAAATGCATCATGTCCTGCAGGAACAGGAGTATGCGTGGTGAACAGTGTAGAAGACCTTACAGCTTCAAGTGCCTCATAAAATGTCAGATGCTGATCATTTATCAGACTCCTAAGTCTTTCGAGGCTGATAAAAGCAGAATGTCCTTCATTGCTATGATATAAATCGGGTTTTAAACCCATATCTACCAGAGCCCTTATTCCTCCGATACCAAGAATCAGTTCCTGTCTTAACCTGTTTTCATTGTCTCCGCCATAAAGATAATGTGTAACTGTCCTGTCTTCGGGTAAATTATCATCAACATCAGTATCCAGAAGTACAAGCCGCACTTTACCAACCATTGCTTCCCATACTCGTATTTTAACTGTTCTTCCAGGCCATACCATGCTAACATACAAATGGTTTCCTTTGGAATCTTTAACCGGATTTATAGGAAGTCTGGAAAACTCTTCAGCTTCATATATTGAAAGCTGTTCTCCCTTTGGTCCAAGTTTTTGCTTGAAATAGCCATACCTGTAGAGAAGACCAACACCAGTAATATTCAGATTCGAATCGCTTGCTTCTTTCAGATAATCACCAGCCAGTATCCCCAGCCCGCCTGAATAAATTTTCAGACACGGATGTATTCCAAACTCCATGCTGAAATAGGCTATTGAAGGCAAAGTCGTATTATCCGGACGATTCATATGTGCCTTAAATAATTCATCAACATGTTTCAATTCAGCCACAAAATCATCATCATCTTCAAGTACGAGGAGTCTCTTATAATCAATCTTTTCAAGCAGCAATTTAGGATTGTGGTTTACCGTATCCCAGAGCGACGGATCCATTCTTTTAAAAAGAGATTCTGCTTCTGTATTCCATGACCACCAGAGATTATTTGACAAGACATTTAGTGAGGCTAGTTTTTCAGGGACATCGCTTTGAACATATATGTCTTTCCAGACAGGTATCTGGTGGGGTTTTCTTATATGACTTACGTGAGCTTCAACAGACCTTACAAATTCCCTTGGTTCCTCTCTTCTCTCATTGCTTTGTTCAAGAGCATGTTGGTAAGCATCAAAATAATAATTAACCAGGTTGTCCCAAAGAGCAATTCTTGAAATTGCATGCGCTTTCTGCCTGGCTGTTAAAATTTCCTGATCATTCAGCCTGATGAATTTGGAAGTAAAATCACATATCTCAGAAATGACCTGAGCCTCGTTATCATCGGTCCTCTCTATTACTGATATCCCATTGCCGGGATTTTCAAAATAGGTTCTTACCCATAGTCCAAAACCTGAAAGAGACGTTGTTATGCTTGGGATAGAAAACATCAGACTTTCGAGTGGTGTGTATCCCCACGGTTCATAATATGAAGGGAAAATAGAAAGATCAAATCCGATTAATAAATCGAAATAGGGCATATTAAAGATCCCATCATTACCATTCAGATAGCAGGGCACGAAGATGATCTTAACCTTTGAGTTTTGATCATTTTTAAGATCGTTAGCAGCTGCTCTCTGCAACAGCGGATCACTCAACGGGTAATGAAGACTATGCGTAAGATATCTGTCGCCACTGTTTACGGAACCATTATTTAAAAGTATATCAATTATATCTTTACGGGGACCCTTATGATATGCAGGAATCAGGAAAAAGGCAATACACTCTTTTTCAATCTTGCCTTGCTTTTGCAATTCACCGAGGGAGTCGATCAATATATCAACGCCCTTATTCCGGAATTCATACCTGCCACTATTAACCACAAGAACACAATCCTCTGAAATTGAATAGCCCAGAACGGCTTCGGCAACATTAATGAGTTTTTCCCTGGCTATCTGTCTTCTCTCTTCAAATATATCATCAGCAGGAACAAAAGAATCTTCGAATCCGTTTGGCGTCACAAAATCAACTTCTTTGCCAAGAAAGTGCTGACATTCTCTTGATGTTATCTCACTTACGGTTGTAAAGACATCTGCCTCGCCGGCAGAGATTTTTTCCAGCGACTGCTTTGCAACGACATTAAATTCTCTTGCTATCTGTTGAGGAATATATTCTTCCATCTTGCCATAAAGAGGGCGATTGTTTCCGGCAATAGATCTTCCCAGAACAGTTGCATGAGTTGTGAATGAAGTGGCTACCCAGGGAGCATGCTTTTTCAGGTACAATATACCTGTTCCTGTCATCCATTCATGGAACTGAGCTACGATATTTTGATTTTCATTATAAAAGGTTGAAAAACTTTGAATCACCTTACCTGCGGCATATCCGAACAGAGCTGGTTCAACATAATCCCACTGACCAGAGATACTGTCAAGTTTATATGTTTCCCAAAATTCTGCAAATATTTCATTCTGTTGTCCGAAATAAGGCGTGAAGTCGATAAGGAACACCAGAGGTTTGCCTGAAATATTCCATCTGCCGGTTTTAACTCTTAACCCCTCTGCAGCTGCTCTGGCTTTCCATTCAACAAACAGAGATTCATCCGGAATAAACTCAGGATTTTTGCTATCCTCCCTCCATACATCGGGTCCGATAAGTATATACTTGTCTCCAAGCTCATTAACAATTTTAAGCGCCTTCGTTGAGATCACTGTATGTATTCCTCCAACTTTGTTGCATACCTCCCAACTGGTTTCGAATATAAATTCAACCTTCATTTTCAAAAATTATATGTTATAGCTTGTTATTTTAACTTCTTGCTGGCACTAATTTTATTCCCGGATTTAACAGGTCCGCTCTTTTTAATCGTCTTTAAGCGTGGTTTTGATTTACTTGCAGCCCCGTTAATAATGAGAAGATCATCAGCAAGAGAGATTTTTGCTGAAGATTTTTTCGGTTTCTTAACAGCAGACTTTACAACAGGTGAGATTTTTGCAATTTTTTTGCGCAGCTTTTCAATTTCAATAACATTTTTTTCGATCTGCATGTCTTTTTCAATGACCTGAGTTCCAAGTTTAAATATCTGATCTTGTTCAGCCGTATCGGGAAATATTTTTTTCAGTCTGATTTCAAAATCACTTAGCACGTTCATGTAATTCATGAATGCGTCATAAGGCGTTTCATATGGATTAAAATAAGCATGAACTGCTCCATCAGAGAAAAATTTTGTAGCCATATAATAGAAATGATCACTCGACTGCAGATATTCCCAGTCCTTTTTTATAAGACCTTCCTCACATTTATTTACTTTCCCTGCGAGACTATATAGCTTATCAAGTGCTGCAACCTGTAACTCATTTCCCAACCAGGCAGTAATATCACGTTCCTCATCTGCCCATGATATAGGTGAAGGGATACTGATAGCAGAAACCGGTTGAAGCGTATCAGCTATTTCTGTCGGTGTCATAAACCTGAATGGCGTTTTCTTTAGAATAGCACCCGGCATATGACTCAGAAAATCAAAAATTCCAGTCTCTTTCCAATTATGTTCGCCGAAAGTTTCATAATCAAGAAAAATATTTATCAATTCACTTTTAGGTGCCAATTTGTTTATCCATGAAGCATATTTGTCAGCAGTCAAAGGCCATGAGTTCCAGCTTTTGTTTGAAAACCTGAATGCAATATCATCGCTCAGGACAAAGTTTCTGAGCAGGACTTTCAGCCTTGGATTGAGCGAGTTACAATACAGATAATTTGGACTTTTCCATCCCAGAACATGCTTAGCCCCCTCAGTAAGCATCGACTTGAACCCCATGTCGGCAACCCACGACCCAATAGTGTCAGAATAAATTAATTCGGTGTTGCGAAATGAAGTAGCCTCAACCCCAAGAAACTCCTTAAGCATTTCTTTATGGTTATTAACCTGGCGTTCAAATTCACTTCTGCTCCTGAGAGAAACAAGAGAATGAGAGTTTGTTTCAGCAAGAAACTCAACCATTCCTGTTTCAGCCAGTTTCCTGAAAGACTCAAGGACCTCAGGAGCATAAAGACGGAACTGACTTATAGCCAGACCTGAGAGGGAAAAAGTAACCTTAAACTTTCCATGGTGTTTTTGAATCAGATCCAGTATGATATTATTAGCAGGCATATAGCATTTCTCTGCTATCTTTCTCATGATTGACTCATTTGAGAAATCATCATAATAGTAATGATCGTGGCCAAGATCAAAAAACCTGTATCTCTTAAGCCTGAATGGTTGATGGACCTGAAAATAGAAACAAATCGCTTTTTTGCCAGTTGAACTCATATCTTAATACATTTTGTTGTCAATCACTCTGTAATAAATATCACGAACATGTCTTGCTGAGTTATCCCATTTTAGACGGATAACTTCTTCTTTGCCATTCTTAATGAACATGTTAGAGAGAGCCGGATAGTTAAGTATCCCATAAATTGCATCAGCCATTGCATCTATATCCCAAAAATCAGTTTTCACGGCATGTGTAAGTATTTCGGCAACTCCCGATTGTTTACTTATAATTACCGGAACATTAGACTGCATTGCCTCCAGAGGCGAAATACCAAATGGTTCTGAAACAGACGGCATAATATAAACATCGCTCATGTCGAGCATGGTAAAGACATCGGCCCCTTTTAGAAAACCTGTAAAATGAAATCGGTCAGTTATTTTAAGGAAAGCAGCTCTTCTCATCATTCTTTCCATCATATCACCCGAGCCGGCCATTACGAATCGCACATTGTCCATTACCTGCAAAACCTTATAAGCCGCCTCAATAAAATATTCAGGACCTTTCTGCATAGTTATTCGTCCAAGAAAGGTGACAACTTTTTCATCAAAACCCTTTTTAATTGTACAATCATCGCAGACCTTAACAGGTTCAACAGCATTATAAACTGTTTCAATCTTATCAGGATTGATATTATATTTATTTATTACAATATCGCGGGTCAGATTGCTTACTGTAATTATTTTGGAGGCAGCGTCCATTCCGCTTTTCTCGATACGATATACATCTGGATTCACATTTCCACCGCTTCGGTCGAAGTCGGTTGCGTGCACATGAATAACAAGTGGCTTACCCGAAACCTCCATAGCAGCAATCCCTGCCGGGTAGGCTAACCAGTCATGAGCATGAATGATGTCAAACTCATTTTCGTCAGCTATCACAGCAGCTACTATGGAATACTTGTAGATTTCTTCCATGAGACTTGTATCATATCTACCTGAGAAATCTACTCTGCCTTTGTTATTCGTTTTGACATAAAAATTATAACCTGATACTTCTGATTTAACCATCTTCCAAAAATTGTCGGGGTCAGTGTAAGGAACAATTTTTGAGGATACTTCAATCCTTTCAACCGGACGTTTAAATCCTTTGTAAAATACCTTTTTATATGCTACAGGTACCTGATTGGCTCCAACCAGCCGGACCACACTTTGATCCTCATCGCCCCAGGCTTTTGGAACAACAAAGATCACTTCCAGATCATCGAGTGTTGCCATGCCCCTTGTCAAACCATAGCTGGCAGTACCCAATCCACCTGAAATATGAGGCGGGAATTCCCATCCGAACATTAACACTCGCATATTATGCCTCTGTTATTAATTTTCAAATTTTGTTTCCAGTAAATCGATAATCCTGAGCACTTCACCTACGCTCCAGGCCTGTGATATTGCTCCCTGGGGCATATGTGGAGGATCACCATCATAAATCTCCGAAATGGTGCTTATCCCATGTTCACTCATTACAGCTTCAAGACCATAAATCAATTTCTTTACCTTCTGTACACCCTGCTGGCCGTATACCTTAAGCCATCCTTCACAAAAAGGACCATAGAGCCATGGCCAGACTGTACCCTGATGATAGGCACTATCTCTTTCTTCCTGATTGCCCTTATATATTCCCTTGTACATTTTGTTACGCGGAGAAAGAGTTCGTAATCCTCTTGTTGTAACCAGATCATTATCTGCAATATCCAATACTTTTTTCATCTGTTCTTTGTCAAGCATAGAATAAGCCAATGAAACTGCAATAACCATGTTTGGTCTCACAAAAGTGTTTTTTCCTTCGTCATCATTCACATAATCAGCCAGGTAACCAATCTGTTCATCCCAGAAAATATCAAGAAATGATTTCTTTATGAGTTCCGGTAATTTTTCATATTCCTTTACAAAATTTTTATCATTTGCTTTTGTTGCCATTTCAATAGAGAAGCAGATGGCATTATACCAGAGAGCATTGATTTCCACCGCATAACCTCTTCGTGGAGTTACAGGAACACCATTTACTACAGCATCCATCCAGGTCAGAGCTTTCCCTGGAGCATCCGCATAGATCAAACCATTTTCTCTCATATGAATATTAAAAGCTGTACCATTTTTAAAGGCATTCAACACTGATTTTGCTGCGTCACCATATCTTTCCCAACCATCAGTGCCACCATGGGCTATATATTGCTGAACAGTCCAGAAAAACCAAAGAGGTGCATCTATAGAATTAAATGCCGGGTCAGTTGCATTACCCATATTTGGAAACAATCCATCCTTCATTTTGTTAATCTGGGTATCGAGAACTTCCCTGTAGAGTACAAGCTTGTGTCGAGCCAGAGCAATACCCGGAAGAGAAATAAAAGTATCCCTCCCCCACGCGCCAAACCAGGGATAACCTGCAATCAAAAGAGTTTTTCCTCCCCTCTTTTCAACAAATTGCTGGGCAGCATTTCTTAAACAATTAATAAAACTATCTCTTGGAATTTTACCTGAGGCATTCTTAGTAAACTTCTGTTTGAAGCCTGATGTTTTTTCCGCTTTTGTGGAAGCAGAGAAAACAATAACATCACCTTTTTTTGCTTTGAGTTCAAAAAAACCAGGAGTAAAAAGATCCTCTGAATAGTCATAGCCCCGTTTTTGTTCTTCAAGATATTCTACTCCAAGATACCAATCGGGTACCGGAATGAATTCAACATCAGTAGAAAACTGCATCTTTAATGAAGGAAATCCTTCGTACATCTTTGATTCTATCCCGTTTTCAATAAAATCAACCTTCGTATTTGCAGCCAGGTTAGCATGTGTCAGCTGATGAATATTACGGAATGCAAGGAAAGGACGAAACTGCAGCTTCATGGGCTCCGATGCTTCAAGGATTGAATACCTCATAAGAAGTTGCTCTTCATAGTGAACCAGAAGTCTTTCCTGTTTAAGGATCACACCGCCAACCCTGTATATTCTGGCAGGAATGTCACCGGTATCATAATCCTCAACATATTTATGCCCCTTGGGACTAAAATAATCTCCTTTGTACTTTCTGATTCCTGTGTTAAAACTTTTATCCTTATTTACAACAGTAACGTCCAGTGAAGAGAGAAGAACGAATCTTTCTCCGCCTAACTCGTCTACAGGGCAGATAAGTAAACCATGATATTTACGAGTATTACACCCTACAAGAGTAGTAGATGAGTAGGAACCTGCCCTGTTCGTTCTGATCATCTCCCTTGCCAGGGAATATTCAAGGTTAACAACCTGTGCCTTATCGAACTTAATGTAACTCATATAATTACAGTTTGAAAAACATACAATAACCTATCTAAGATAATAAAAAAAAATGAACCTGGCAACCCGACATTATCCTGCTGGAAAATTAATAAAATTTATCAATAGTACCGTCGGATTAAAAAAAGAATAACTTTGCACTTCTATATTTGAAAATAATTATCAATTAA
>DCFT01000216.1:0-30464 GCA_002319885.1 Bacteroidales bacterium UBA1797 | reverse complement strand
TTACTTAATGAATAAGAAGCTTTTTCTCTACCTGTTTATTGTATTGGCATTTGCCGGTTGTAAAAAAAATGATTTCAGAATTTCAGGTACAATTATGAATCCGGTTAAAGGAACATATATTTACCTTGATGAATTGAAATCAAATGAACTTAAACCCGTTGATTCAATAAAAGTCTCAGCTGATGGAAAAATTTATTTCAAAAAGGAAATAAAACAACCATCTTTCTATCTGCTGAAGAGTAACGATAATAATTTTCTTACAATGCTTGTAGAACCGGGTGAAAAAGTTACGTTTACCGCACAAAGCGATTCACTTAATTATCCAATATCATTAAATGGATCAAAAGGTACTGAATTGATGGCTGAATATAACAAAACACTCAGGTCAACAATTAATAAACTTACCGGATTAAATAAAATATATACTGAGAATGTAGATAAACCGGGGCTTCCCAAAGTAGTGGAATCCCTCGACAGTCTTGCACAGATTTACCTTGGTGAGATTAATTCCTATACCAAGAAATACATTGATGACAATCTCACATCGCTTGTAAGCCTTGTTGCACTCTATCAGCAGGTGGCACCCAGTGTTTACGTCATGAATCCTTCAAAAGATTTAAGCTATTTTTTAAAGGTTGACTCATCAATGTTTAGCCTTTATCCTCATTATGAGCCCGTTACGGCATTGCATGAACAAGTGAAGGAAATTGCAGCAAAAGTAAATGGGGAAAATAATGCAGGTCCTGCATCCGTTTCGGGAGAAAAAGCGCCGGAGATATCTCTTCCAAATCCGGAAGGCGATACAATAAAACTCTCTTCAACGAGGGGATCGATAGTTCTACTTGACTTTTGGGCATCGTGGTGCACTCCATGCAGAAAGGAAAATCCTAATCTTGTAAGTGCTTATAATATCTATCATAAAAAAGGATTCCAGATTTATCAGGTATCACTCGATAAAACAAAAGAAGCCTGGATAAAAGGCATTCAGGACGATCACCTGGATAAGTGGATACATGTGAGTGACGTTCAATACTGGAATTCAGTAGTTGTTCCGCTGTATAAAATTGAATCCATCCCCTGCAATTTTCTGCTTGATAAAGAAGGCCGGGTAATTGCAGCAAATCTTAGAGGTGAAAACCTACAAAATAAACTGGCTGAACTTTTTAAATGATTAAATGAATAAAAAAAGGAAATCCAATATTCAATGAAAAGAATTCTATTTCTACTGGCTCTTGTTATAGCCTTTTCGGGATGCAATGATAAAAGCAAATTCGCAATTAATGGAGTAATAAAAGATTCAGACAAAAAATATATTTATCTCAACCGGCTCGATGTTGATACTCCCGTATTTATCGATTCTGCCAAAATAAGCAAGAAAGGCTCATTCCATTTTAAAATAAAGGCTAAAGGTCCGGAGTTTTATCAACTGGGTTTTTCAACAACTAATTTCATTACACTTTTAACGGGACCAGGTGAAAACATAAATCTGCTGTTTGAGAGCAATAACCTTTATGAAAATTATAAAGTCAGCGGATCTGCAGGATCTGAAAAACTGCAATCGCTCGATAATACTCTTGCTGATACAAAAAGAAAACTTGATTCGCTGAGTACTTTATACACCAAATATTCAAAAGAAGCAGGATTTGATATCAAAGGCCCTGAACTTGAAGCAGCCTATACTGAGTTATTAAAAGCTCAACGTAAAAACAATATCGCATTCATACTTAATAATTTAAACTCACTTGCATCAATTAAGGCACTTTATCAGAGGATCAATTCTCAGAGATACGTTCTTTATGATCCTCATGATCTTCAATACATGAAAATAGTAACAGATTCTCTTACGCGGCATTATCCTAATTCAAAACAGGTACAGGCAATGTCGAGGGATTTTGAAAAGGAGATGAAACAGATGTATATATCCCAGATAGCGCAAATCAGTAAAACCATGCCGAAAACTAGCCTCGATCCTGATCTGAAGAATTTAGCAGGTAATAGAATTGCTCTCTCTTCTCTTAAAGGTAAATACGTACTTTTGACATTCTGGTCGGTGCAGTCTGAGGAATGTATCAGTGAAAACCTTCAACTCAAGGAGTATTACAAACTTTATAATAAAAAAGGATTCGAGATATATCAGATTAATCTCGATGAAAATGAAAACGATTGGAGGAAAGCAGTTAAATTTGACGAGCTGCCATGGATAAGTACCAGGGAGGATGACCCCAAAAACCCTAAAAATGCGATAATATTCAATGTAAAAAGCCTTCCTGCTAATTTCCTTTTTGATAAAGAGAATCAAATCATTGCTTCGAACATACACGGAAAAGCTTTGCAACTGGAACTCGATCAGATATTTAACAAATAGCTAAACCTTTTGAAAGAAACAGGGAAAATATATTTTACTTCTGATTTTCATCTTGGATTACCCACCGGATCACCACCTCTGGAAAGAGAAAAGAAGGTTGTCAGCTGGCTGAAATCCGTAACGCACGATGCAAAAGAAATTTACCTCCTGGGTGATATCTTTGATTTCTGGTGGGAGTACAAGCTTGTGGTTCCCCGGGGATTCACCAGGTTTCTTGGAACTGTTTCAGAAATTACAGATTCAGGAATTCCTGTCCATTTTTTTACCGGAAACCACGATATGTGGGTTGGAGATTATTTCACGGATGAGTGTGGAATGATTATTCATAAAGCTCCTGTCACTACGCTATTCGACGGGAAAAAGTTCCATCTTGCTCATGGCGAAGGATTAGGAACAAAAGGCAAAGGTTATAAAATTCTACTCTCAATTTTCAGAAACAAACCTTTACAAACGATGTACTCAGCGCTGCATCCTTCAATTGGCGTAGGTATCGGACATAGATGGTCTCTTAATTCTCGTCTTGGGAAAGGTATCACAAAAGAGTATCTCGGTGAAGAAAATGAGGATCTGATAAGATATGCCAGGTCAATCCTTGAAAAGGAGAATGTTGATTACTTCATTTTTGGTCACCGCCATCTGGCAATGACCATGAAACTGCAACCTGATACTGAAATTGTATTTCTTGGAGCCTGGATTAAAAACGGCAGCTATGCAGAGTGGGATGGCAACTCACTATTATTTAAAACATTGGCTTAAACTTCCCTTCCTTCTACCTTTACAGACAGGGTATAATAAGAATACATATCATTTATCTGTTCGAACTGATAATCCAATTTACTCCCTGATTTCCTTGCCATATCAATTAGTCCCATATTTCCTGTACTGTCTGAACTAATGGTCTGTCCGGAGAGTGATTTTCTGAAAAGTTCTTTCAGGCCAATATTATCATATTTATTTATAAGCTCAAGTTTCCCCTTAAAGTCAGCTACATCTTTATTTTGTATCAGGTTGCCGGTGGTAAGTGTGTAAATATTATTCTCCAGTTTAATCATGGCTATCGTCATTCCAAATCTCTCTTCGGCTTCCCTTCCCGGGCTATACTTTGATACATTTTCAAGAATCTCAACCAGGATACTGAATACTCTTTTCCTGAGATTCAGTTCAATATCTTCTTCAATGAGTTTCGTTTCGTTAAATGACAGAACTTCTTTCTCAATATCAGGAGAAACATGCCCACACCAAACCAGGTAAACGTTGTTATCGGCCATAAGCCTTTCGAGTTGTGATACGGCTTTGCCACGAAATGGTTGTTCTGACCCCCCGGTATGAATTCCTACTCCTACTGAATTGACTGTTTTGCTTAAAATAAAATAAGAATACTTATCGTCAAGTTCCACAAAATCAAAATCGATCTTATTTCCTGTTTTTTTTGCCATCTCAATAAGACCAAGCCCTGCACCACCTTTGTTGCTGAATTCAGCTGTACTCAGCATCTGCCTGTATACTTTTCTTATATCGTCTGTCCTGAGTTTATTGATCTCCTGCAGTTTATTTCTAAGAGCATCAATATGAGCTGTTGGAAGAACATTTCCTGTAGTAACCGTATAACCGTTATCCGTTTTTGAATAGATAACGAGTGACATATCGCCGTGTTGATTCCGATCACTATGCCTGGTAACGTTCTGTAGACTCTCGAGCACAAACATGAATAGCCGCTTCCTCCCAACGAATCCAAACTCCGAGTTCTCCATCTCCTTTTCAAGAAGCATCAGAAGGGGAATAGAATTTTCATCTGTTACAACGCCTCTGTAAACAAACATCAGACGCTCATTCATCATTTTATCGCGTATACGCCGGGTAAGATCCATGAAAGGGAAATATGGTGGTTTATTAAGTTTTTAAAAATAGTATAATTTGATTATTTCACAAATAAAAATTGCGTAAAGGGTTTTGAATTTAAATCGCAAAAAGGGGATTTTTAAATTTATTGCTGTTTTTTTTTTCCGCATAAATATCCTGAAGCAATGGCAGGTGGTTATGCACGCCTGCTAGTTGCCCCAGCTTTGCTTCCAGAATAGAACGCCAAATATAATGCTTGCAAAATCCATAATAATTCTATATAATTGTTATTCGTTGGGGAAAAATACTTATTGATCTCTGTAACATTTATAAGTTGAGACAGTATAAGGTTGTAATACAGTTGAAGTTAATTCCAGCCAGAATTAACCGGTGATAAAGGGATAAGAAGACTAACTGCTATTGTTTGTTAAGGTTTTCTATTAAGCGCATTACTTTTCAGAAATCTTTTGGAAAGAATGACAGGGATATTTTGTATTTATCAATAAATGAAAATGAAATATTTTAATAAATAAGAACCCATTTTATTGCCACTTTATGAATCAGAACCCTCTTTTATTGAATGACAATCCTGAAGAAAAAGTATTTGAGTATATAAGATATTTATTGGAAAACGGGGGACCCGAACTCCAGGATTATGAAAAATTCACTTCAATAATAAATGCCATTAATCCGGAAGATGTCGATAATTTCAGAGTAAAAATAAAATCCGTCCTTAATGAAAATACGCTTATCGGGCATGGATTCGTAAAACCTTATGGGTATCCTGGTGATTTTACCCTCATTGATAAAATATACAGATTTGATGTAAATCAGGATCCCAAATACAAAAACTGGGATATCTTTTTTCAGAATCAACCGGGGGCAAATGCTGTGAGGAACCGTAAGAATTTTTTTATAGAATATTGTAAAAAACTTGTTTTGAGAAAAGAGAACGCCAAAATTCTGATCCTGGGTTCAGGTCCGGCCTCAGATGTTTATGAATTTCTTTCAACCCATACAGGTTGTAATAATTTAACTGTCGATCTGATTGATTTTGATCAGAGTGCAATTAACTTCTCAAAGGAAAAAAACAAAAAGTTTGACGGCCAGATTTCCTATAATAAGATTAATGCGCTCCGGTTCAATTCATATAAATTGTACGACCTGATATGGAGCGCTGGTCTTTTTGACTATTTTAAAGACAAACATTTTACCTTCCTCATAAGAAAATACATAAACTGTCTCGAAGAAGACGGTGAAATGGTTATAAGCAATTTCAGTACAAAGAATCCTACAAAGAGGCTTATGGAAGTATTATCCGACTGGTATCTGAATCTCAGGACGGAGTCGGATCTTTTCCGGATTGCTTCAGATGCCAATGTTGATAAAGAATTAGTAAGCGTTGATAAAGAACCTCTCGGTATTAATCTCTTTCTTAAAATAAGAAAAACTCCGTAAATACTTGACTTAGAACACTTGAGATACTATAAAACCATTCTCAATGAATATTTTTCAAAATGTGGGAACAAGCCTGTTGGGGCTTCCTTCAACCAGCCAGGAGTCGTTTGCGATTAATTATCTGTCACTTTCTTTTACAGGTGAATTAAGCGAATACGAAAAAGGTTATAAGGATGACTATTTCATCAAATCGTTAAATCCATTCAGGTTTTCTCTTGTACTCTCAATGATCTTCTATGGGGCATTCGCCTTTCTTGATACCGTAGCAGTTCCGGATCTGAAAGGAGTCTTCTGGTTCATTCGTTTTGGAATAGTATTTCCGGTATTGGTTGGAGTATTCATGTTTTCTTATTCCAAAAAATTCAAGAGATACATGCAGTTCACGATATCCTGCATTATGTTCATTACAGGCTTCGGGATCATAATCATGATAATCTACGCTGCAAAAGTCCAGAACTATTCATACTATGCCGGATTGATCCTGATCTTTATCTTTGGGTACACATTTATCAGGGCAAGATTTATATATGCCTCAATCGCAGGTTGGTCAATAGTAATTGCTTATGAAATCTCTGCAATATGGCTATCGCACACTCCATTTATTATCCTGGTCAATAATAACTATTTCTTTATCAGCGCCAATATAATAGGTATGTTTATCAGCTATTTTCTTGAACTGTCAAATCGCAAGGAGTTTTATATGCGTATTCTTCTGGAACAGGAAAAAGAAAATGTTAAAACCGCGAATGATGCTCTCGAAAAAAGAGTCGAGGAACGAACGGAACAACTATCAAATTCTAACCAGGATCTTAAGAAGGAGATTGAAATACGTCAAAAATTTGAAAGAGAAAGAGCTGAACTGGAAAAACAATTATTCCAGCTGCAGAAAATGGAAACTATTGGTACACTGGCCGGAGGGATAGCTCACGATTTTAATAATATCCTCACGCCCATACTTGGCTATACTGACATGGCGCTTGAAGAGCTCCCGGTGGAAAGTAACCTGCGATTTGATATTGAACAGATCAACAATGCAGCTCACCGTGGGAAAAATCTTGTTCAACAAGTGCTTACCTTCAGCAGGGAAGTGGATTTTGAGAATAAGCCCATCCAAATGCAACCTATTGTAACAGAGGCGCTTAATCTGATCAGAGCTTCATTCCCACGAAGTGTTCAGATAAAACAGCAATTTGATCAAAATATTGGAACTGTCCTTGCTGATCCTACGCATATACATCAGATAGTGATGAATCTATGTACAAATGCCAATCACGCAATGATAAAATCAGGTGGTATTCTCGATGTAAGACTTGAATCTGTAAAAATTGACAGGAAATCTGCTGAAAAGATACCAAATATGAAAAAGGGAGAATATATCCTCCTGACGATTTCTGATACAGGGCATGGTATGGATATAAAAACAAAAGAACGGATCTTTGAACCTTTCTTTACCCGGAAAGAAGTCGGACAAGGCTCTGGTCTGGGTCTTTCTGTTGTTCATGGCATAATAAACAATTATGGAGGCGCTATAGTTGTGGATAGTAGTCCTGGCATGGGAACAACATTCATGATTTATCTTCCAAAATATGGAGCTGATTCTCTTGAATCTGATAAATCAGAAAAAAAACCGTTAAAAGGGGATGAATATATTTTGTTTGTTGACGATGAGCCGGAAATAACCTTTATGGGAAAGAAAATGCTTGAAAACCTTGGATACAAGGTTTCTGCAACAAACAACAGCATATCGGCTTTTGAAGAGTTTAAAAAAGATCCCGATAAATATTCACTACTGGTTACTGATCAGAGTATGCCAAATATAACAGGTACAGAACTTGCTAACCTGATGAAAAAGATACGTCCGGGATTAAGAGTTATAATTATTACCGGATATGCAGATAATCTATCAGAAGAAGTCTTATCTCAAAGCGGAATATCAGAAGTCATATTAAAACCAATGATATTGGATGATTTCAGTAAAATTATCAGAAAGGTACTTGATAAAAACATTATTAAATCAATTTAATTTATGGCTAATATTTATGTATTTGATGACGAACCTTCCATCCTTATCATGATAAAAAAGATGCTTGAAAAGGCAGGGCATGAAGTAGATATAGCTTTAAACGGGAAAGATGGAATGGAGCTGTTTAAAAATAGGGTACCTGACTTGCTGATTACTGATATTATAATGCCCGAAAAAGAGGGACTTGAAACAATATTTGAGCTACGGAGAAAATATCCTGATCTGAAGATAATTGCTATTTCAGGCGGTGGAAGAATTGGTCCCAATGGTTATCTTCCTGGTGCGAAACTTCTGGGAGCGGATATGGCTTTTCAAAAACCATTGGATCAAAAAGAATTTTTACAGGCTGTTTCATTACTTCTGAATGAACCACCGGTAAAAACCATTCTACGGCAATTTTAAGATATCAGTTTTTGACTTCGCTCAACCGGACCACCCCTCCCTGTCGAGATTACGGTAGTTGATTGCTTCTGATATGTGTTCAGCAGAAATATTATCTGAGCCTCCGAGATCTGCAATAGTCCTGGCTACTTTCAATATCCTGTCGTATGCCCTTGCCGAAAGGCCCCTGATATCCATGGCAGTTTTTAGCAGTCTCCCTCCTGGTTCATCGAGCTGGCAATATCTTCGTTGCATCGATGAAGACATTTGCGAATTTGAATAAACACCCTTTATTGCTTCAAATCGTTTTGCCTGGATTGAGCGTGCTTTTACAACCCTTTCACGCACATCAGAAGAATGTTCTACCTTTCCCGAATCAGAGAGTTTATCATAATTAACGGGAACAACTTCAATGTGAATATCTATCCTGTCGAGCAACGGTCCGGAGATTCTGTTAAGGTATTTTTGCACCATTCCTGGTGAGCACATACATTCCTTTTCCGGGTGATTATGAAAACCACAGGGACAGGGATTCATACTTGCAACCAACATAAAACTTGCAGGATAATCCACGGTTGATTTTGCCCTTGAAATTGTAATTACTCTGTCTTCAAGGGGTTGTCTCATAACTTCCAGAACAGTCCGCTTAAATTCAGGAAGTTCATCAAGGAACAATACTCCGTTATGTCCGAGAGATATCTCTCCTGGCTGTGGGAAGGTTCCACCTCCGACTAAAGCGACATCTGAGATTGTATGATGCGGACTCCTGAAAGGCCGTTTGGTCATGAGGGCAGTATGATCATCAATCTTACCTGCAACAGAATGAATTTTGGTTGTTTCAAGGGCTTCATCGAGAGTAAGAGGTGGTATTATAGTCGGCAGCCTTTTTGCCAACATAGTCTTTCCGGCTCCTGGAGGGCCAATCATCAGGATGTTATGTCCCCCTGCTGCTGCAACCTCAAGAGCACGTTTCACATTTTCCTGTCCACGGACATCTGAAAAATCAACATCATATTTGTTTGCTTCACTGGCGAAAATCTCCTTAAGGTCAACTCTTACAGGACTGAACTCCCGGGTGCCATTAAAAAAATCAACTACTTCACCAAGGTTGGCCATGCCATAGACCTTTAATCCATCGACTACGGCAGCCTCCCTTGCATTTTTCACCGGAACAATAACTCCTTTGAAACCCTCCTCCCTTGCCCGGAGAGTGATAGGAAGAACGCCTTTAACTGGTTGAAGAGTACCGTCAAGGGATAGTTCTCCCATAAGAACAAAGGACTCAATCGCCCCCTTTGCAACTTTTTCATCGGCCGCGAGGATACCCAAAGCAAGTGGAAGATCATATGCAGAACCTTCTTTTCTTATATCTGCCGGAGCCATATTGATCACTACCTGTTTGCCTGGCCAGTGAAAGTTGAGGGCAAGCAGAGCAGATGCAATTCTATGCTGACTCTCCTTAACTGCACTATCGGGCAACCCCACGAGAAAAAACTGGATCCCGCGTGACACATTAACTTCGATCGTCACGGTCACCGCATCGATACCAGTAACAGCACTGGCAAAGGTTCTGACTAACATAATTTTAAGTTTACTAGCACATTAGGAAACCAATATCAAATATATGATAAAAAGATAAAAGATAAAAGATAAAAGATAAAAGTAAAAAGATAAAAGTAGTACTGGGGAAAAAAGACTAAAGTCCAGGTAACACTTTTGGAAAAAATCCCCCTCAAAAATTCAAATGTCACATTTCAAAGAAAAACATTTCTGTTGTGCTTAATTTATAGTTTCAGGGGATAAATACTAAAATTTGATCACATTTATGATAGAATTTAATCTAAATTTTTTAACTTAGATTTCTATACATTACTATAATCAATACCAATGGTGATTAACGTTTTGAGAATTTCGATTTTAAGCGATTTGCAGTTTAACCTTTTCGCATAATTTTTTGATCAATCTAATTTAAAGTTGAATTAAAATGAAAAGGCGGAATATAAGTGTTTTACTGATCTTGATTATATGTCATTGTAATTCCTTATTTGCCAAAAATGAAACGATACGGATCGAGGATTACTCGTACGAGGAAGGATTGACTTCTTCGGGGGTAAATAGTGTATTCAAGGATTCTAAGGGTTTTTTATGGATATGTACTACTAATGGTTTATTTAGATACGATGGATATAGTTTTAAAAATATCAATTCGATTGCGAGTGAAATTCTGAAATATGAAACTTACTGCATTGTTGAAGATAAGAATCAGAATTTCTGGATAGGTACAGCCGGTAAAGGAATTATATATTATAACTCTCACACCGGGAAACTTTTTAGCTTAAAATTGAGTGAAGGGAGTAACTCAAAAGTTAACAGGATCTTGTTTTTTAGCAACAGGGTTTGGGTTGCGACAAACGAAGGGCTGCTGGTGATTGATGAAAAGGAGGATATTGATGCTAACACACTTTTTAAAGTAAAAGTATTATGGCCTGATCCGCTGCAAAAGCATTTGCAGATGAATGTAATTAATTTTATTTATGTCCAACCGGGGGGTAAATCATTATGGATAGGGACGAACAGCCCTTTATACGAACTTGATCCGGATACCTATGAATTTAAAATTGTCAATTCTTACAATCAAAACTCTATAAGATGGCTGGCAGATTATTCTAATGGCAAAATACTTGCTTCAAGCTGGGATGGAGGCGTTTTTATTGTTAATCCCTCAAAACATATCCTTGAAAATGACTCTTTTATTAATGAAATTAACAGGATTGTTGGTGACAAAAGAGTAAAATCAGCACTAGTTGACAGACAAGACCGTTACTGGATTGCAACATTTGGAGACGGGTTATATATTTTTGATAAAGACAAAAACGGGAACTTAAGATATGAGAATTACCGGAATGAAGAAAAACTTCCAATAAAACTAAAATCTAACTTTATTGATCAGATTTTTATTGATAGTACCGGTACTGCATGGTTGAGCATGGCAGAGTCAGGATTATCAAAAATTTACTTCCGGAATGATTATTTTCATTATTATAATTTCTTCGAAAGCAATAATTCAAAATCAAAAGAAATTCACGCAATAAAGCAATCCTCGGATAGAAACAAGTTTTGGATAAGCTTTAACCGGAATGAGTTAGATCTTTTTGATTCAGAAAATTACAGCTACAGGCAATTTACGTCCAGAAGTTCTGATCTCCAGCTGCAAAACGATAAAATCAATTTTACTTATCAGGATAAAAAAGGGAATCTATGGATTATTTATTCAAGGATCGGAATATATGTTGTCCCGTCAAAATTTGCATTAAGTCTGATAGAAGGTAAATCAAAAGGTACTATTAAGCCTCTTGAAGCAAATTTATTATTTTCAAGTGACCCCAGAGAAAATTCATATATAACAAATTGCTTTGATGATAGTAAAGGCCGGTTATGGATTGAATGCTGGGATAAAGCTTTTGTTCTTGAAATTCTCGATGGTTTTCTTAATTCGAAGTCTTCAGGACAACTGGTGGCCAATTCCAAAATTGAAAATATTTACTCTGAGGCAAATAAGGATCAGGTTAATTTTACAATATCTCCTGTAAGCTCGATGGTTGAAGTAGGAGAAAATGTTTATTGGCTTGGCACAAGGAATGAAGGAATAATTGAAATTGAAGAGTTGTCAAATCATAAATTTGTTGGAAGAGAGCTGGATATAAACGACAAACTTCCAAGTAATTTTATTAATTGTATTTACATGGATAAGAATCGGAACCTCTGGATAGGAACAAATTCCGGTCTGTGTTATCTGAAAAATAATAAACTTCAGATTTTAAATCTGAAAAATGGTCTCTGCTCTGAAAGTATTAACAATATAACAGAAGATGCTAATCATGATATTTGGATTTCTACTTCTTATGGTATTTCTAAAATTAACAGCAAGGATTTATCAATACGTAACTTTTACAACCCTTACAACTCAAAATTGAACCAGTTTATCACCGGAGCCGTAACTGTCTCCACTGATGGGAATATTTGGTTTTCCACTAATGAATCTTTGGTGACATTTAACACCGGTTTAATAGAAAATTTTCAAATCTCTACTCCTGTTTATTTCACAGATATTAAAATCAATAATCACACAATTATTCCTTCTGAAAAATACAGGGGAATACGCGTTATTGACAATGAGGTAAATCTGAGTAATTTTATTAATGTCCCTTACGGATCTACTCTTAATATTGAATTTGCAGTTCTTGACTATTTAGATCCTGGGAAGATAATGTATAAATATAAATTAGGTAATAAAAGCGAATGGATAATTTTGAGTCACGGGCAACGTAGTCTGAATCTTCTTAATACAAATCCCGGAGAATATAACTTAAGCATTATGGTGGTCAATTCCTCAGGCAAAAGAGGAATAAAAAGTGTAAAGATCCATTTTTTACCTCCGTTCTGGCTTTCAAAAATGGCTTATTCTATCTATTTATTAATCGTTTTGGTTCTTTTATTTACCTATCGAAAGTTGGTAATTCAAAAAACATTGCAGAAATCTCTTGTCGAAAAAGAACGGTATGAAAGGAAAAAAATTGAAGAATTAGATAAAATGAAAAGTGAATTCTTCTCTAATATTTCTCATGAGTTTCGTACACCATTAAGCCTGATTATAAATCCTCTTGAGAAACTGATAAATGAAGATCATCTTTCAATTAAAGACAAAAACAGCCTGAAGCTCGTACTGAAAAGCAGTAATCGCTTGTTAAAACTGACTAATGAGTTAATGGATTTTAGTAAGATTGAAAAGGAATTACTAAAACCTGACTTCCAGCTCTGTGAAATTGTTTCCATGACAGATGAGATCAGCAATCTTTTCAATAATATTGCTGATTTGATGAGTATTGAATTAAAGGTCAATTATCCCTTTGATCACCTTGAACTTCCTATAGACAGAGGAATGGTTGAGAAAATGATTTTTAATTTATTGTCGAACGCCTTCAAATATACTTCTATAAACGGGATGGTTATGATAA
Organism: Bacteroidales bacterium UBA1797; assembly: GCA_002319885.1. Classification (GTDB taxonomy): domain Bacteria; phylum Bacteroidota; class Bacteroidia; order Bacteroidales; family VadinHA17; genus LD21. Next base: position 17,383 of record DCFT01000216.1, on the reverse strand, counting down.
ACCTCTCAAAATCTTCTGAGGCAGAAACTGAATATGTAAAAATTTCAGTTATTAATACTGGTGAAGGTATAAGCCAGGAAAATTTAAGTAAAGTCTTTGATCGTTATTTCCAGATTAATAATGTTCAAAATAAAAATGTTGCGGGAACCGGCATCGGATTAGCCCTGGTTAAAAGTTTTGTTGAGCTGCATAACGGCAAGGTTGAGGTTAAAAGTGAACCTAATCTTGAGACGTGTTTTGATATTTATCTTCCAACTACGCAAAGTGATTTTAAGTACAATAGCGAATCATCCGCAACCTTACATAAGAAACTTGTTAAAAATATTAAGATTATTGATGATAATGAAAACCTGTCAAACAAACATAATTATGCTCACCGGATATTAATAGTAGAAGATGAAGAGGATATCAGGAATTATATAATTGAAGAATTGTCACAGGAATATAAAATTATATTTGCTAAAAACGGGGAAGAAGGCCTGAATATGGCAAATGAGACTATTCCCGACTTGATTATTACTGATGTGATGATGCCGGTATTGTCGGGTATTGAATTATGCAAAAAGTTAAAAAATCAGGTAATAACCTCCCATATTCCTATTATCATATTATCAGCAAAAACAGAGATTAGGCAGCAGATTGAGGGATTAGAGATGGGAGCTGATGTTTATATGATTAAACCATTTAATATTGATGTCCTCAAAGTCCAGGTTCAACGTCTTATTACCTTTAAACAAGCCATATATTCAAAATACTTAAAGGAAACTACCCTTATCCCGCAAGACTCAGGAACCAGCAAGCTCGATGATGAATTTATCAGGAAGGCATTGACCTTTATAGAGGAAAATATGACTGATTCCAACCTAAATGTTGATCAACTGGCAAATTGTGTTTCCTTAAGCAAAGTTCAAACCTACAGAAAAGTTAAAGCTATCAGTGGTTTATCAATTGTCGAGTTTATCAGAACAGTTCGTTTAAAGAAAGCTTCTCAGCTTATATTGGAGGATCACTTAAATTTTTCAGAAATTGCTTTTATCACAGGTTTTTCGACTCCATCATATTTTTCAAAGTGTTTTCACGATCATTTTGGAAAAACCCCATCTGAATTTGCTGCTGAATACGGCAAAGAACCTGCAGTATCCTGATTGGCTGGCGATTAGATTCCGTTAGTTCCCTGCTGGTTTTCTCTTATTAAAATCGATCATTTTGTTGTAAAAATTTTATAGCATGATTTCCTTTTTTATATATGAATCAAATTTAATAGTTGTTATTTCAAATTTGACAGAGTTAGAATACCGGATAATTTACATTTGATTCAAATAGTTATTTGGTTTTTAGGGTTAGTTAAACATGTTTTAATTGGTAGGTGCACTTTTTTAAGTCTATCATTATTACGTATTGTTGGTTGTTTCTTAGTTAGTTTATTAAGCGATAGGAAGCAGTTGTTAGTCGGGTACTCTGCAACCTATCGCTTTAATTAAACCTGTAAAAACAAGAATTGGATGATTCACTTCGGAAAAAGGAGAATTCCTGTTGTTTTATTAATATTAATATTCACTGTAAATTGTCTGCTGGCCCAAAAAACACACAGCGATAACAATGATGGCACTTATACCAACCCGGTCATTTTTGCAGATTTTCCTGATCCTGATGTGATTTTGGTTGGTGACACTTATTACATGGTTTCCACGACCATGTTCATCTTTCCGGGAGTAACAATTCTGAAATCTTACGATCTTGTGAATTGGGAGTATTGCAGTAATGCTGTTCGCCGCTTCGATTTCAATCCTTGTTATAACCTTGATGGTTGCTCAAGATACGGTCATGGACAATGGGCGACCAGTTTAAAATATAACAACGGTAAATATTATTTACTGTTTATCACCCTCAACGAAGGCGGTTTTATTTGTTCGGCCGCAAAAGCAGAGGGACCATGGGAAATAAGAAAGCTACCAAAAGGTTTTTATGACCCCGGCTTATTCTTCGACGATGACGGAAGAATTTTTGTTGCCCACGGTTATGGTAAGATCTTTATAACTGAACTGGATAAGACTTTTGCTCCAAAAAGTAACGATTCGCTGGTTTATTCAGGTGATATTCGTGAGGGTCTTGAAGGATCCCATGTATATAAAATAAACAATTATTACTATTTGTATTGCACCTATGGAGGTGTTGATGGTATCCAGGTAGCTCTCCGTTCTAAAAATATCTTCGGCCCCTATGAACAAAAAGTGGTGCTCAGAGATACGACGAGAGGGATTAACTTCGGAGTCCATCAGGGGGCGCTTATCAAAACACAGACAAACGAGTGGTGGACATTGCTCTTTGTCGACAGTGGACCATTTGGCCGTTGCCCTTCATTGCAACCGGTAACATGGGTTGATAACTGGCCTGTTGTGGGAGTTGATGGGAAAGGAGTGGTAAAATATAAAAAACCAAATGTTGGGAAAAAATATCCGATAGAGGATTTGCCAACGTCGGATGAGTTCAGTGATAAGACCCTGGGCATGCAGTGGGGATGGAACCACAACCCCGACTCAACCAAATGGTCGCTCACCAGAAGATCAGGATTCCTTAGTTTAGAAACAACCAGAGTTGTTTCCAAACTGCCTGAAGCCCCTAATACCCTAACCCAAAGGATCTTTGCGAATTACGATCAGACCATCCCAACCATAGGTACTGCCAGTTTGGAGGTAAAAAACATGAAAGTTGGTGATATTGCAGGTCTGGCTGTTTTTCAGGACCCTTATGCTTATATAGCGGTCAAACAAAATAAAGGTTCGAAATTCCTGATTATGGTTAATAATGGCAAGGCAATAGACTCTCTGGCAATAAATAATTCATCGGTGTACCTGAGGACCATTGCATCTAACAGTACAAAGAAAGCAACCTTTGAGTTTAGCTTTGACAATAAAGAATTCAAACCTCTTGGAAATGAATTATCAATGCGATTTAATCTTACAATATTTACCGGGAACAAATTTTGCCTCTTTAATTATGCCACAATTGAAACAGGTGGACATGTTGATTTTGATTGGTTCAGAATGCAGTTATAAATGAAAAACAATTAAAATACAAATCTTAATTTACCATGAAGAATATAGTTCTTTTTGTATTGCTGGTGTTGCCACTTTCCTTATTTGCTCAGAATGCAAAAATTAAGATTGATCTCTCCAGAGAAATCGGAGATATTGATCCTGAAATTTACGGTGTATTCATGGAACCTATTCATTTCAGCGGAAAAATGATGGGTTTGCCCGATACTGTCAACTTCAATACACTCTATGGGAATTTGTATGATCCATCATCGAAGCTTGCAGATGAGAACGGCTTCAGAAAAGATTATATTGAAGCCATGAAAGAGCTCAAGGTTACGAACATGCGGTGGCCAGGGGGTAATTATGTAAGCGGCTACAACTGGCAGGACGGTATTGGTCCGAAGGATAAGCGTCCGGTCCGGATTAACCTGGCCTGGGGTGGTCTCGATAACAATCATGTAGGTACTGATGAATGGATTGCTTTAAATAAAGCCATAGGAAGTGAAAATATTGTCTGCGTGAATCTTGGTCTCGGTAACATAACTGATGCGTGTAACTGGGTGGAATACTGCAACTATAAAAAAGGAACATGGTTTTCTGATCTTCGTGCAAAAAACGGACATCCCGATCCCTATAACTTAAAGATATGGGACCTTGGGAATGAAGTTGATGGAGCACCATGGGAGCTTGGACATAAGACAGCTGAAGATTATGTAAAGATTGGAAGGGAGGCAGCAAAAGCAATGAAATCTGTTGATAACTCTATTAAATTAGTAGCCTCCGGATCATCTTATTATGAATCATCCGGCCAATGGATTGACTGGAACAGAAAAGTCCTTTCCGGACTTGGAGATATGATTGATTATATTTCGATTCACCGTTACTGGGAAAACTCGCCTGACTATTATGATTACATGGGTCAAAGTGCGTTAGATTTCGAAGAGAAGATAAATGTAACTGCTGCAGAGATTGAGGTGGCCAGAGTTATGAACAATTTTAAGAACCCAATCTCAATTTCTGTGGATGAATGGGGAATCATGTCAAGAAATCTTCTGTCGGCCCTCCCTATAGCACAGTGTTTTAACTCATTTATCCGGCATGCTGATATAGTTAAGATGTCAAATTTCACAATGCTGACCTCACTGCTGGGAAGTGATAAAGAAAAGGGAACGTTCAAAACACCTCTTTTCTATATATTCAAATCGTTCTCAAATAATTGCAGAGGAGCTTCTGTTGATACTTACGTTCAGTGCGATACCTTCAATACTCCTTTGTTCAAAGGAATTCCTTACCTTGATGTAACAACTGTATATTCGAAAGAGACCAACACTTTAATAATCAATGTAGTTAACAGGCACAAAGACAAAGCAATCAGCGCCGACATAATTTCACTATCCGGCGATTTTGACGGCAAAGCCGAATCGAACCTTATGAGTGCTAACGATCTGAATGAAGCTTTTACTTTCGATAAACAGGATGAATATAAACCGTCAGTAAAAGAGATAAAAACCGAAAAGAACAAGGTGGTCTGCTCTTTTCCGGCTCACTCATTTACTCAAATTAATGTTGGTATAAAAAAACAGAATTTGAATTAAAACTATTATTTCAAGACAATCTCAGAATAAAAAGTGAGATAACAGCCTGCCGGAAGGAGTGATAAGGCAAGTCTCATAAACACAAAAAAATCGTACCATTAATTCGCAAACACTTAAAAATCAAATATGATGAAAAAGAACATTATTGCACCAATTGTACTACTGATTTTATTCGGTTCTTTTTGTTCTGCACAAACAAGCATAACCGAAGATTTTAAACCTTCGACACTGAACCAGCCCGGGAAAGATTATCCACAGGTAAATTCCCAGGGCTATGTCCGTTTTCGTATAGAAGCGCCGCTGGCACAAACCGTAACAGTTACTCTGGGTGGAAAAGGTGGCACTAAGCTCACTAAGGCAGAAGACGGTTCATGGACGGGCACTACAGATATAGCCATGGATGAAGGATTTCACTATTACCATCTGACGGTTGATGGCGGAGTGTTTAATGATCCGGGTGCATTAAATTTCTACGGTTCTGTCCGTTGGGAAAGCGGTATTGAAATACCTGCTCATGACCAGGATTTCTACGAATTGAAAAATGTTCCTCATGGAAATGTGCAGCAAATTCTATTCCCTTCAAAAAGTACAGGTACTTCGCGGCGGGCATTTGTATACACACCTCCAAATTATTACAAAGATCAGTCAGAACGATATCCTGTATTATACCTGCAACACGGCTGGGGAGAGGATGAAACCGCCTGGAGTAACCAGGGTCATGCAAATCTGATTATGGATAACCTGATTGCTGAAGGAAAGATCAAGCCCTTTATCATTGTAATGACCTATGGGATGACAAATGAAGTCAAATTTGGTAAAATAAAGGAATTCGATATAACTCCATTCCAGACAGTTCTTGTCGATGAATTAATCCCTTACGTAGATGCCAGCTTCCGTACTATTGCCACCCAGACTTCCCGCGCTATGGCCGGATTATCGATGGGTGGAATGGAAACCCACACTATAACTCTCAACAAACCCGACGTGTTCGCTTATTGGGCACTTCTTAGCGGAGGTATTTATAAAGCAGATGAAATTAAGGACAAATCTAAGGTTAAGCTTATTTTCATAAGTTGTGGAAGCCGTGAAAATCCTGATGGTGTTAAAAAATCAGTGGAAGATCTTAAGTCAGCAGGCTTCAATGCTGTGTCTTATGTTTCCGAAAATACCGCCCATGAATTTCTTACCTGGAGACGCAGCTTGTATCAACTTGCGCCGCTTTTGTTCAAATAATATTAACGCTAAACATTTCGGATGAAAAAGGAAGTACTAATTGCCATAAGCCTTTTATTTTCTGTGCATTTATTGGGACAGTTACCCTATCAAAACCCCGGATTAAGTTCCGAAGAACGGGCTAAGGATTTGATTTCGAGGCTTACATTAGAAGAAAAAACAGTATTAATGTGCGACCAGTCCGATGCGATTCCACGTTTGGGAATAAAGCGGTTCAACTGGTGGAGTGAAGCGCTTCACGGCTATGCCAACAACAACAATGTAACTGTATTTCCGGAGCCGATTGGAATGGCAGCTTCGTTCGATGACCAATTACTGTTCAGGATTTTCGACGCAACTTCTGATGAAGCCCGTGCAAAAGTTAATGAAGCCCGGGCGTCGGGACAAGAGAACAAACGTTTCTTAAGTCTTTCAGTCTGGACACCAAATGTCAACATTTTCCGCGACCCACGCTGGGGGCGAGGCCAGGAGACCTATGGGGAAGATCCTTATCTGACTTCGCGTATGGGCGTTTCGGTAGTGAAAGGACTGCAGGGCCCTGCCGATGCCAGATACAGAAAGCTGCTGGCTTGTGCCAAGCACTATGCTGTACATTCAGGCCCTGAGTGGAGCCGTCACAAGCTTAATCTCAATAATATCGATCCCCGTGACTTGTACGAAACTTATCTGCCAGCATTCAAATCGCTGGTCCAGAAAGCCGATGTACGTGAGGTCATGTGCGCCTATCAGAGACTAGACGATGATCCTTGCTGCGGTAATTCAAGGTTACTGCAACAGATTCTTCGTAATGACTGGGGTTTTAAATACCTTGTTGTTTCCGATTGTGGTGCTATAACTGACTTTTTTACAAGTCATAAGGTCTCTTCCGATGCCGTACATGCTGCTTCAAAAGCTGTTTTAGCCGGAACTGATGTGGAATGTGTGTGGCAGGACTATCCTTTTAAAAAATTACCTGATGCTGTTTCACGGGGCCTTATTAAAGAAGAAGAGATCAACAAACATCTGCTGCGGGTATTAACAGGCCGTTATGATCTGGGGGAAATGGACGACGATTCTATTGTCCCATGGACTAAAATCCCTCTTTCGGTCATAAACAATGAAGAACATCGCAAACTTGCATTAGACATGGCACTCGAATCGATGACACTCCTTCAGAATAAAAACAATATTCTCCCATTAAGTAAAGGTGAAAAAGTTGCAGTTATAGGACCAAATGCCAACAACATGCCAATGCTCTGGGGAAATTATAATGGAACACCTTTTAAGACCATCTCTATTCTTGATGGAATTTCGTCGAAAGTTCCTGCCGGTAAAGTTTTTTACGACAAAGGCTGCGATCTGGCTGAAGATAAAGTAACGAACAGCTATTTCTCCTATTTTTCATTTGAAGGGAAACCCGGAATAAAAGCTACTTACTGGAACAACAGGGAAGGAAAAGGCGATGCTGTCGTTACCCGGCAAATAATAAACCCAATAAAATTAACTGTAGCAGGGCAGCATGAATTTGAAACAGGCGTAAAACTGGAGGGTTTCTCAGGTTTGTTTGAAACAGAGTTTGTAGCATCCAAAACTGAAGAACTTATATTCAAATGTGGTGCGACAGGTCATTTCGAATTGTTAGTAAATGACCGTTCATTGATAGCGTATGATAATTGGAGGACGCTCCCCTCCAGAATTCCGATAGAAGTTGAAAACGGAAAGAAATATAAGATTGTATTAAGGTATTCACAACTTAACAACTGGGAAGCAAACTTAGAGTTTGACTTTGGCAAAGAAGTCGACATCGATTATACCGGGTTGATTAAAAAGCTTAAAGGATATGATGTAGTAATTTTTGTTGGTGGACTTTCTGGCCAGCTCGAAGGTGAAGAAATGCCGGTATCATACCCGGGGTTCAAAAATGGTGACCGCACCAACATTGAATTACCATCTGTGCAGCGCAATTGTCTGAAAGCATTGAAGGAGGCAGGGAAGAGAATAGTATATGTGAACTGCTCCGGTTCCGCAATTGCATTAACACCTGAAACAGAAAGCTGTGACGCAATTCTTCAGGCCTGGTATGCCGGCGAATCAGGGGGCCAGGCTGTTGCCGATGTCATTTTTGGCGATTATAACCCATCAGGAAAACTACCTGTTACATTCTATAAGAATTCTCAGCAGTTGCCCGACTTTGAAGATTATTCAATGAAAGGTCGTACCTACCGCTTCATGTCCGATCCATTATTCCCATTCGGGTTTGGCTTAAGCTATACAACATTCTCTATTGGCGATGCAAATTTCAGCACAACAGCGATCAGGAATAACGAAACAATCGTACTTACAATCCCTGTTACCAATCTTGGAAAACGTGATGGAACCGAAATCGTCCAGGTTTATGTTCACAAAGTAAACGACAGTGACGGACCACTAAAAACCCTGAAGGGATTCCAACGATTGAGTATTGCTGCTGGAAAAACATGTCAGGCTGTAATCAGTTTGCCTTATGACTCATTTGAGTTTTTTGACAGACCGGCAGTAAGAATGACCGTAGCTCCGGGCGAATATGAAGTTTACTATGGAAACAGTTCGGATCCAAAAGACTTAAAAACATCAAAAATCATAATTTCAGAATAACAGGCATAATCAGAATAAGATGAAAAAAATACTATTTATAGTTACACTAGCAATAACAGCAGGCTTTCATGCTAAAAGCCAGAATATAATAAATCAATCTCCTCCTGGCTTTGATTCTCCCCGTAACGAAATAAAAAAGGGGAAAATTGACACCATTGTATATTATTCGAAAACAGTTGGTACGAAACGAAAAGCGCTGGTTTATACTCCTCCTCTCTATACCAAAACCAGAAAATACCCGGTACTATATCTTTTACATGGCATTGGTGGTGACGAAAAAGAATGGCTGAAAGGTGGTCAGCCTCAGATCATTCTGGATAACCTCTATGCAGAAAATAAATTACAGCCTATGATTGTGATCATGCCAAACGGCCGGGCTATGAAAGACGACCGGGCAACAGGGAATATTATGGCATCGGATAAGGTGGAGGCATTCGCTACTTTTGAGAAAGACTTGCTGAATGATCTAATTCCATTTGTTGAGAAAAAATATCCGGTACTTACCAACCGTGAAAGCAGGGCAATAGCCGGTTTATCAATGGGTGGAGGACAATCACTGAATTTCGGTCTTGGCAACCTGGATAAATTTGCATGGATAGGAGGTTTTTCTTCTGCACCAAATACAAAAGCCCCCGAATTATTAGTGCCGAATCCGGATGAAACAAAGAAAAAACTAAAAGTACTCTGGATCTCATGCGGTGATAATGATGGTCTGATAAGTTTCAGCCAGCGCACTCACGATTATCTTGTTGCGAAAAGCGTCCCTCACATTTTTTACATTGAACCAGGTGTTCACGACTTTAAAGTCTGGAAAAATGATTTATATATGTTTTCCCAACTTCTTTTCAAATCTGTTGATGTCTCTTATTTCAATAAATATAGTGTTCTTGGAACTCCGGCTGCAACTAATGTAAGAAGTTCTAAATACCCTCAGATTAAGCCTGATGGCAGGGCTCTATTTCAAATTAAAGCGCCTGATGCACAAAAAGTGCAACTTGATTTGGTCAGAAAATACGATATGGTAAAAAACAGTGACGGAATCTGGAGTGTAACAACGGATTCATTAAGCGAAGGTATTCACTATTACTCATTAATTATTGATGGTTTAGCAGTTTGCGACCCATCGAGCGAAGCTTTTTATGGTATGGGACGAATGGCAAGTTGTATAGAAGTTCCTTTTAAAGGCGATGGCTATTACACATTAAAAGATATACCGCATGGTGACATACGCATTAAGCGATATTTTTCTGAAGTAACAAGAAGCTGGCGCCGTTTCTTCATTTACACACCTGCCGGTTATGATGTGAATACCAGCGATAAATACCCTGTTTTGTATCTGTTGCACGGTGGTGGCGAGGATGAAAGAGGCTGGGCTGAACAAGGGAAAACAGACATAATCATGGACAATCTTATTGCAGAAAAAAAAGCAAAACCTATGCTAATAGTTATGATGGACGGCAACTTTTCTACCGGAGGAAATGGTTTTGGTGAAAATATGCTGAAAGCTTTCACAGCTGAATTGAAGCAATCGGTAATTCCTTTTGTGGAAAAAAATTTCCGTGCAGAAACAGATTCTAAAAATCGTGCTCTCGCCGGTTTATCTATGGGTGGCATACAAACTCTCTACGCAGGAATAAATAATACTGATTTATTTTCATACTTAGGTGTTTTTAGCTCCGGGTGGATCCAGTCTATGCAGGAAGATCTGGCCAACGCACAGTACAAGTTCATGAGCATGAATTCCGATAAAATAAATTCTGATCTGAAACAGTTTTGGATTTCCATAGGCGGACCTCAAGATATTGCGTACAAAAACTGCAAGATCATGCTTTCAAAATTCGATGAAATGAATATTAAATACACATACAACGAATATCCGGGCGGACATACATGGCCCGTCTGGAGAAATAACCTGTTTAATTTTGCTCAACTTTTGTTCAAATAGCCTAATCCTTAATAAACTACTAAAATGAGTCAAACCTCTCAAAAAATCTCAGTATTCGAAAAAATAGGGTATAGCCTCGGGGACCTTGCTGCAAACCTGGTTTTCCAGACGTTAATTACTTATCTGGCTTATTTCTATACCGATATTTATGGGCTAAAAAATACCGATGCCTCAATTATAATGCTTTCGGTCGGCTTAGTTGCCGCATTCATATTTAACCCGATAATCGGATTATTGGCTGACCGGACCCGTTCGAAATGGGGTAAATTCCGGCCCTGGATTTTATTCACAGCTATCCCTCTGGGAGTTATTGCACTTCTGGCATTTTCAACGCCACATTTTTCATACAAGGGAAAATTAATCTACGCCGCTGTAACTTATACGCTGCTGTTGCTGATGTACGCTTCAAGTAACCTGCCATATGCAGCTCTGAGCGGTGTACTTACAGGTGACATGGGAGAAAGAAACAGTATTTCATCGTACCGGTTTGTTGCAGTTATGTTTGCCCAGTTTTTTGTACAGGTGTTTATGCTTCCAATCATTGAATATGCAGGCAAGGGAGACAAAGCAGTGGGTATTGAAGCAGTAATGACATGGCTGGCTGCTATTGGAACTATCATGCTGCTTATAACTTTTTTCACAACCCGGGAGCGCATTATTCCACGTCTGGAGCAAAAATCTTCGATTAAAGATGATCTGTCTGATCTTTCGAAGAACAGACCCTGGTTAATAATGCTCATCTTAACTATTCTGGTTTTCATAACCCTGGCGATGAAAGGAGGTGCCTATGTGTATTATTTTAATAATTATGTAGATAAACAGGCACTCACCGATTTAATAAGTCCACTTATTTCTGATTTGTCTGCTGTTGGCATTACTTTCTTTGGATCAGATCCGGTTGCAGCGGGATTTGGTTTGTTTAATGCCGGCGGCATTATCTTTATGATTGTTGGTATTTCATTCTCAAAAGGCCTTGCAGATAAATATGGTAAACGTGATGTTTACAAATATGGCCTTCTCACGGCAACCATTTTTGTTCTGATCTTTATCTTTTTCAGACCCTATAATGTAATCCTGATGTTTGTTTCACAAATATTGCATGGGTTTTCATACGGAATTACCATCCCTATACTATGGGCGATGATTGCTGATGTTGCTGATTATTCTGAATGGAAAACAAATCGCAGGGCAACTGCAATAATTTTCTCTGCAATGATGGTAGGCCTAAAAGCAGGCCTTTCTATCGGAGGCGCTCTGGTTGCATGGATTCTTGGCTTATATGGCTACATTCCTAAACAAAGTGCAGTAGCTGGGCACGCAATTATCCAACCTGATACTGTCGCCGCCGGAGCAAAAATGCTTGTCAGCATCTATCCTTCCATCCCCTTCTTATTAGGTGTCGGGTTGCTGTTTTTCTATGTTATTGATAAGAAAATGGAAGTAAAAATTGAGACAGAACTGATGGCCAGAAGGGCAAAAGTATGAATAGACGATCTTAATTGAGTAAATCTAAAAATATGAAAATCAAGACTATTTCTGCAATTATTGCAATTATTATTCTGCCAAACATACACACTATGGCGCAAAATACACTGGCTGATGCTACGAAAGGAAAATTTCTTTTTGGTGTAGCTGTTAATATGCAACAAGTTAATGGTGTTAATCCAAAAGAATCAGAATTGATTGCTAAAGAATTCAATGCAATTGTTGCCGAAAACTGTATGAAGCCCCAACTTATCCATCCCGAAGAAAACAGATACGAGTGGGCAGATGCAGACAAAGTTGTAGCATTTGGAGAAAAAAACAAGCAGGTTGTAACCGGGCATTGTCTTATCTGGCATTCCCAGATAGCCAAGTGGTTCTTTGTTGATGACAGTGGAAAAGATGTCACTCCTGAAGTTCTGAAAGAACGTATGCGTCAGCACATCTATACAATTGTGGGTCGTTATAAAGGCCGGATAAAAGGCTGGGACGTTGTCAACGAAGCTTTTGAAGACAATGGCACATACCGCAATAGCAAGTTCTACCGTATTTTGGGCAAGGATTTTATCAAATATGCTTTCCAGTTTGCTCATGAAGCCGACCCAGATGCAGAATTGTATTATAACGATTATAATGTAGAAACTCCGGCAAAATGCGAGGCTATAGCTGAACTGGTAAAAGAACTCAAGGCTGCCGGAGTCAGAATTGATGCTGTTGGTTCACAAGCGCATATGCAAATGGATAGCCCTACGCTTGACGCCACAGAAACCAGTTTTAAGAAACTTAAAGCCGCCGGTGTGAAAATACTTATTACCGAATGGGATATTTCTATCCTTCCCAATCCATATTCGGGAGCAAACATATCGGTAAATTTCAAATATTCGCCGGAAATGGATCCTTATCGTGTAGCCGTGCCCGACTCTGTTCAACAAAAGTGGAACAAACGCGTACTTGATATGTTCGGACTCTTCCTTAAATACAGTGATGTAGTTGATCGTGTTACTGTCTGGGGATTGAACGATGCCGTAAGCTGGTTAAACAATTTCCCGATTCGCGGCAGAAAGGATTATCCTGTACTTTTCGACCGCAACAACCAGCCCAAGAGCGTGGTTGATGAGATGATTAAAATGGCAAAAAAAATATAAGTCTGAAAAATGAAGCAGCTAAGTTAGAATCCGAATCGCATCTGAAGACCATAATAAGTAAAATAAATAATAGACAATAAATTATAAGGAGATACACAATGTCAAAAGAAAAAGATGATTTTATCGCAGCGAAAATCGCGAAAATGAGCCTGCTGGAGAAATGCGGCCAGCTTCTCACCTTCACATGGAGAGGTGCCTATCTGACTCCTTCAGGGATTGAACAGATCACTAAACTACAAGCAGGCGGAGTGTGCCTGGAACCATACGCACTGGAAACATGCAAAAATCTATATTGGGGACGTTCTCAAGTCGATCCCAACTTCAAAAAACCAGCTGATTATTTCGACATCGCGCATACCTATTTCGAGTCTCGGGCCTATGGTGTGAGCGTTAGGCCTGAGGAGCTCACTGAAGCGCTTAACAAACTTCAGGAAATAGCGATGAACAGGGATTCGGGAATTCCACTTCACATTACAATCGATATGGAAGGCGATTTTAAGAACGATTACACAGCCGGTGGTGTTCTTCAGTTTATTCCTCCAATGGGTATCACAGCTATTGGCGATGTAGATTTGGCCTATAAAATCGCAAACCTGATGGGCAGGCAGATGGCTGCTATGGGAGTAACCCAGTTCTATCATCCTGTATGTGATGTAAATATTAATCCGTTGAATCCCGAAATCGGAGTTCGTTCATTTGGTGACAATCCTAAGGTTATAGCAAAGTTCATTGCAGCAACAGTCCGTGGTTATGAGGATGCAGGTATTACCGCAACAATCAAGCATTTCGCTGGCCGTGGTGATTCAGCAACTGATGCGCATGATGTGCTGGATGTCTGCCGTGGAGATAAAAAACGCATGCAGGAAGTTGAATTAGCAGCCTTTCAGGCAGGTGTAGATGCAGGTGCATCCGCTCTTATGACAGCTCATACCATTTACCCTGCGTATGATGAAGAATACCCTGCAACCCTTTCGAAAAAAATTCTTACTGATCTTCTGAGAGGAGAAATGGGATTTAAGGGTATAATTGTCTCAGACGCAATCGGTATGGCGGCGATCCTTAAAAAATGGCCACTCCCACTAGCTTGCGCCATGGCGATTAAAGCCGGTGTGGACACCATTCTATTAAAGGCTGACGATGAATCCCGTTCGCAATGCCTGTTTGGTATTAAACAGGCTGTTGAAAACGGCGAACTTTCTGAAGAACGTGTAGACGATGCGGTCCGTAGGCTGCTCAACAGAAAGTATGACCAGGGTCTCTTTAAAAAAGCAGGTAAAATGGATCCGAAAGAAACTGCAGCAATTGTCAGGAGTAAAGAAAACATTGACTTTTCATGGGAAGTAGCTCACAAGGCCTTGCTGGTTGTTCGCGATGATAGAAAGCTGTTGCCATTAAGCAAAGACAAGAAAATACTTGTGGTTGAGCAAACAATCCCATACGAGTTTTTAGGAAAAGATCTTTACAGTCATGCTCATATGTTCTGTGAACAGATGACCAAACATTCTACCAATCTGATTTTGGATGATACAGGTTTTCATGCTGAAGAAGAAGATATTGAAGAAACATTGAGACTGGCAAAAGATGCGGATCTGGTTGTGATGACAAATTACTATGCTCGTATTGAGAAACGGGGAAATAACACTCACCTGATCAAAGCACTAAAAGCAGCTGGCAAGGACGTGGTTGTTGTAACCAACTTCCCATATCGCAAAGGTACCACGACTGTGGCTGATGCAGTAGTTTGTAATTTCTCCGGTACTCCTGATTCGATAAGGGCTTCTGTTGATCTTCTCTGGGGGACAATTAAACCTTACCCAACAACAAAGATGCCGATTGATCTAAGCGCTGAAAATAACTTGCCGGAAGAACAAACTCCTGCGCCAGAGAAGTCACCTGAAAAGAAAAAAGGACAAATTTGGGGAGGAAAATGTTAGAACTTCCGGTAATACGAGAATAAGATGACAAAATCAACATCCTTTAAAATTCAGGATATCTATACAATCACGGGTACCGAGATTGCAAAGATCTACGAAGAGAACTTTATGTCGGTTCATTTCCAGGGCATGTCCAAATGTCTTCAGTTTCCGCATACTGTAGCGCTGCAGGGCGCACCAACCTGTTCAATCGGAGTTTCCCCTTACGGCCTTTATAACCGACTGAACAACGCTGGTCGTCTTATCATGTTGAACCAGACAGCGATTCAATTTGGATCAGCACCATATATTCGTATCGACGATACCTGCATAATGCTGACTCAGAAACTTCCGGGTGAAACTGAACTTCCTGATGATATACCGGCAGTTAAGAATTACTATCCTGCTCCGGTTTCAAAAGAAAACGTATACATGACCATTGCCACTCCTTCATTGGAGATTGCTTATAAACTTGAAAAAGTAAAGGTTATCAGAAGGTTGATTTCCCCTTTTCTTTCGGGTGGTGAACAAACACTAATGCCACTCGGTGTTGAGGAATTCGTGGTTGAAAACACAAGCAATGAGGTGAAGGAAATCTCACTTGTTGTACCAAGGCCATCGCTGGTGAATCTGCAGGAAAAAGAACTTAAACCTACTGATCAGGACAGTGTTTTTGTTTGCACTGCGGCAGTAAACAGGCAGAAGCATGAAGAGTTCAAATCAGGCGGTACTCGTGGCGTAATTATGGGAAGCACTGAGAGTCAAAACAAAATGGCAATTGCAGTTGCTGATGTCCCTGGCGTTTCAGTGGATACACAACCCTATTTCTGTCTCAATAAATACTCAGGTGATCTGCTTTTAACTGAAGATGGCAGTTTTTATGAAAAAAAAGGACCAGTTGTCCGAAGTGATTACGGAGCTGCTATTAGTTTGACTTTTACCTTGAAACCAAACGAATCCAAAACCATTCCTGTCGCTGTTGTTCTTGATTATCCTGTACAGGATTACATTGATGGAAAGACATTTGACAGAAAATACCTGAAAAACTTCAAAGATGAGGAAACACGCACTCTGGATTTGGCGAAAATCGCATTAACCAGTTACAAGCAATGGTGGAATCGCACATTGACAATTCAGGAACGGATTTTTGATACTATCTCGTCCACTTCATCCTATCAGAATGACCGCGAAGGTGCATTTCGTCTGACAAGGTTGATGTTGAATGAACTCCATTTCCCTTTATCGAACGCTATTGTCTGGATTGAGAATGAAAAAGGAAAAGAGCAGGCACGATTCCTGGAATGTTTTGACTATGCCTATATTGATCCTTCTGATGTGGATTGGTATTCGATGGTATTACTAATGCTTTTCCCTGAGGTGGAAAAGGATTTGTGCCAGGCCTTTATAGATTCCATACTGGCCGTTGATCCTACTCCCCGGTGGTATCATTTTCACGCCTCGTTTGTTGCAGCCCAGTTGCATTTTAAAGAACATCATGAGGAATATGAAGGTGCTTCACTGACCCAAATCCGTGATGATTTCAAAACCAAAGGCAGTGTCGCTCACGATGTTGGCGCTATGCCTAAAGGGCATCCCCTGCGCAATGTGAGTGATTATGCGTGGTATAATAACAATTACTGGGTTGATCTATATCCTAAGCTGATGATGCGGGTCTTACGTAACGTAAAATTCACCGGGGATATCGAATTTCTTAAAACAAACTGGGAAACCCTTAAGTTCGGCCTGGAATCTTTGTTGAAACTCGATTTTGACAACGATGGTATCCCTGAAGGACATCCGGAAGATGTTAAAAACACATTTGATAACCTGGTCCTTTTTGGCGCTGATGCATATGATGCGACTCAGTTTCTGGGTGGTTGCCAGGCTCTGATCAAAATGGCCCAAATGCTTGATGAAAAAGCCGATGAGGAACATATCCGGAATATTTACGATAAAGCCTGGAACAGTTTTGAGAAATTATGGCGCGAAGATGTGAATAAAAAGGGTGAGAAACTCGAATATTACGTTACGTGCTTTGATCCTAAATCAGGAAATACAAATACGGATGTCTGGACCAATCAGCTTGATGCTTTGTGGTATCTAACCTCAATTGGAGAAGCTCCTGCAATTCCGGAAGAACGTGTCAAAAAGATTCTCAAGACCATTTATAACACAAATCAGGCAACCATGGGATGGGCTATGTGTAAAACCAGGGATGGTGAACCCGTTGAATCTGAACAGGGACAAGATGTTTATACAACTTCAAATTATGTTTTCGCCCAGCTGCTTGATTATTACGGTATGGTTGAGGAAAGTAAGGAGGTTTACAAACATATGGATCGTGTGGTTTTCGATTATGCAAATACTATGACGACTCCCGACAACCTTCGGGCCGAGTTGGAACAGGAAGCAGGCGAAA
>DCFT01000161.1:507-3580 GCA_002319885.1 Bacteroidales bacterium UBA1797 | reverse complement strand
ATCTGATTTGTGGAGACTGCATCTTCCTCATCAAGTACAACCTTCGAAAGAGTGTAAGTGCGGATATTTGTCCTGAGATAATCCTGAACCTTCTCCGGAATTTTTCCCAGAATATCCATATCAATAGAAGCTCTCAGGTTTTTGTCGGCAGTAATTTCTTTATTATCTTCATATACGAAATATCTGCCTTCAGTGCATTCAATTGTGAATTTTTTGTTTACTCTTCTACTGTCAACTATTAGGCGGACATTTTTCTGGTTGTCATACTCCAGAGAACTTACCATAAAATCAGAAATATCCTGGCTTTTGATCTTGTCCTCTTTGCGCAGGATGCCCGAGTGAGTCCAGCTTGGCAGGCTCAAGTTTCCAATAAGTCTCTCTACTGTCAAAGACTCATCAGCAAGCCCTAATTTATAATGATATTGAAGGCCTGAGACCGAACCTTCCATCTTCCCTATAATTCCATTTACTCCGCAGGAAAACTCAAATCTCTTTTCCGCTCCATATACTCCCGAAATTAAAAATCGAGTGAGAACTTCAAGGATTCTGTTCTCAAATTTCCTATATTCATGAGGGGTTCCACCTTCTATTTTCCTGTACTCGGCTTCGAGAACTTCCCGCTTTTTCTCTAGTCTTTCACTGCAGGTTTGAAAGACTGCATTGGCACAGGGCACGACATCCTCAATACCCACCTCGTTAATTAACCTTTTAAGCATTAAGCCGAGCTTCTCCTCAAATTTATTCATCCCATTGATTCTATTTTTTAATTCGCGGAGAATTTTTTTATGCTCACATTTAATTTCTATAATAGAATTCTCCAGAGGGATCACTCTGGAAGTTATATCTAAGAATGATTTCAGATCCTCAATGAAATCCCGCTGCACAGGCAGTTCCGTAGAATCCTGGTAAATGTACTTCATAAAGGCCCCATAAAAGCTTACAATCTTTCAATCATTCTATGACATATAGCTATATAATATTTTATCCAAGGTATTTAATTATTGAGGCGTCTTATAACAGTACTTTTCGGACAGTGTCCAGTATTGCGTTAATGTATTTTGCGGCTGAATTTTTAAGATCCATGGGATGTACTTTTTCTGCCATAAAAGAGCTTTCCATGTCGGAGTAACTGGCATATATGAGGTTTCCACCGAACTTTTCAGGCCTCTCTATGACAATTGTTTCGTACCTGGGGAAGATATGATAACGGAAGAGAGCAAGAATCGGATTTTCTTCTACATCCCCTATTTTACAATAGGCTTTCTTTATTTTTCTGGATATCTCTGCTTCAGTATCGTCTACGGAAATAAAGTTATCCTTTGAGGACGCCATCTTGGTTCCGTCCAATCCGAGGAGAATCGGTGTGTGAATACAAATAGGTGTATCGAATCCCAGGCCTTTTAAGTTTTCGCGGGCAAGCATATGAATTTTCCTCTGGTCGATACCTCCGACTGCGATATCGACTCCAAGCATGGAAATGTCAACAGCCTGCATCAGGGGGTAAACCATCTGGGAAACAGTCGGGTCGTCCATAGCGCGCCCAACTTCGTCCATACTTCTGCGCGCCCTATTAAGAGTTACTATCCTTGAAAGTTTAAGGACATTTAACATATATTCGGCTCCCAGCTGGAAGTCCGACCCGTAAACGAAATCAGTTTTATTTTCATCAAGCCCGAGGGCAATAAAGCAGCGCCTGTTATAGTCTGCAATTTTTCGGACCTCTTCAAGCGTACCCTTTTTATTCAGGTAAGCATGCACATCCGCAAGCAAGACAGTAATCTTGAATCCAGCTTTTTGCAAATCAATTAGCTTGTTAACTGTAAGGACATGCCCCATATGGATTTTCCCGCTTGGCTCATATCCTACATAGGCACGGGGGGCTTCTTTCTTTTTTAGAAGTTCTTGAAGTTCTTCTTCTGTTACTATTTCTTCAACATTTCTTTTTACAAGTTCAAGTCTATCCATTGCCTCTACGTTCCTAACTTTTATTTCTCTATTCTCAAAAACTTAATTTCTATTAATAAGTTTCTCTAAAAATATTATTCCTTCTTCAGATTTGAATTTCGGAATTTCCCAGTTCTGGGTAACTTTTCTTCGCTGAGATTTTACCTCTTTACCGAGGATAGGGTTAAAGCCGGAGACTTCATACTCCCTGGGGCAAATCATGATTCCGTTTCTCTGCCAGGCAGGAAGTTTTGCAAGGTTAATCCCTCTTTCAAAGAGCATTTCATGGATCTCCCATTCCTTTTTCCCTTTCATATATCTTGAAGCTTCATTCTTGCCCATCCCTTCAGCTATCAGGGTATAGTATCCCCAGGACGCTACAAAGTTTCGCCAGGTTTCAAGTTGTCTCCAGTGAAAATAAGCAGGGATTTCTTCTTTTTGAAGAGCAACTATTCTGGAATCAAAGGCAACAGGTTCATCAAGCCGCAAGTTTATGGTGAGGGCGCTTGAAAGAAAACTAGCTACAATTGAATCAATTTTTTCTACTCTCCCTTCAAATGAGAGTTCCATAAATAGGAAACTGATTTCATCCGAAAAAACATAGGCAAAGAGAGGGCTTAAACCGCTATTTTTTATGAAAAATTCGGCAGTATCCGCCAATGCCCTGGCGAAGGTTCGGTCAAAGGGTTTTTTAAAACCCAATCCTGATAGTGTATTTTTAAAATTCCTGCCATCTGCGCGCACGACCACAGGAGGGATACAGCGCATTTCAGCAAAGATTTCACGGTTTTTCATTTATCTTAATTTATCATTCTTATTTGAATTGTTTAGCTCTTTGAAGTATCTCAGTCTTCTTTATGCTTTTTATATCTCTGAACAATATCTCTTATAATGACAATGTCTGCCGCGGTTATAACCCACCTGTAAGGAATAATTACCCCTCTGCTGGTGAGGTCAAACAGTTCCCTGTTAATATCCGATATGGCAAGCCCGGTTATTTTCTGCTCCTCAACATCGATTACAAGGTCCTGCAACTTTCCCACATAGACGCCAGTATTTGTATATACGTTTAAACCAAAGAGTGATGTAAGTTCTGCGCGCATTATATCCCTGCTTCGTAAATTAATTT
>DCFT01000161.1:0-187 GCA_002319885.1 Bacteroidales bacterium UBA1797 | reverse complement strand
GTCAAATAATTACTATCTTGTATTGCCTCTTTTTGGATAAGGATGAGTTTTTTGTATACTTTATTATTACTTTATTATAAAATATTCTATTTAAGTTGGTGGGTGTAAAGCTCTTCCGGCTATATTAAATTCTCTTCTCAATATTTAATTACAGAAGAATGTCTACTTATTAAGCTGCATAAGAGGG
>DCFT01000177.1 GCA_002319885.1 Bacteroidales bacterium UBA1797 | reverse complement strand
GGCGGAACAAGAGGCGTTAAGGAATGTGATCTGAAACTTACTTTCAATCCGCCCTGGGACAAAAGCATGCTTAGTGAAGAGGCAAAACTTGAGCTGGGATTTCTTTAGAATTATTTGTATATGAATGCTTCACGATCCAATTCAATTTCACAACAGATAAAGAAGAAGGCATCTGAGCTAGGTTTTGATCTTTGTGGTATTGCTCCCTCACACCCTCTTCCCGAACGTGAAAAGATACTTCGGGATTGGTGCAAGAGAGGTATGAATGGAGGTATGGGCTACCTTGAAAGGAGCATTGAAAAGAGGGTTAATCCTGACTTTCTTCTTCCCGGAGCGAAATCTGTTATTGTGACGGGGTCAAATTATTACACCTCAGATAATCAGGTAGAGAAGGATGTGCCAATTCTTTCTCGGTATGCCTTTGGCAAAGATTATCACGATGTTATTATAAAGAAGCTTGATCAGATAATTGATTTTATAAATGATCGGGTAGTTGAAGCAGAGTGCCTTTCATTCGTTGATTCTGAGCCTTTATTGGAAAAAGCATGGGCTGTGGAAGCAGGTTTAGGTTGGCAGGGCCGTCATTCAATTGTGATTAATGACAAACTGGGATCTTTCTTCTTTATCGGGATAATAATACTGAATATCGAGCTTGAATATGACTCTCCCTATAAGACAAACAGGTGTGGAAACTGCAGATTATGCATCGATTTGTGTCCTACTGGTGCTATAAACGAAGATGGAACTATCGACGCCAGAAAATGCATAGCTAATCTGACCATCGAAAATCGGGGACCCATACCGGAAGAAATAATCCCAAAAATCGGAGGAAGAGTTTACGGGTGTGACAAATGCCAGGAAGTATGTCCATGGAATAAGAAGGCGAAATCACATAGCACTGCCGAATTCGAGCTTTCAGAAGAAATCCGGCAAATGAAAATCGAAGAATGGCTTAATCTTACCCGGGATCAGTTTGACCGGATATTTAAAAACTCACCTGTTAAGAGAAGAAAGTATGAACCATTTATGAGCAGTGTAAAGATCGCTTCGAAATTTATTAGCTGAATCAGTCCTGGTTATCAGCAATAATAGTTACAACAACTTCTCTGCGTTCCCGGGGTCCGTCAAATTCACATAAGAAAATATTCTGCCAGGTAGATAGTCCCGCATCATATTCGATAATGGGAATTGTTTCGGAAGCTCCTACCAGCCCTGCTTTCAGATGTGCATCACCGTTGTCATCCTGATGATCATGCTCCCACACACCATGGGGAATTAACTTCTTAAGGAGAGCTAAAACATCATTTTGTACAGACTGATCCCAGTTTTCCTGGATCATTATAGCAGCCGTTGACCCACGGGCATACACTGACGCAATGCCTGTCCTTATCTTGCTTAGTCTGATTAAAGACACAACCTCGGATGTAATATCATAAAGTCCATTTTGCCTGTCGGTTTTTATTGTAATTATTTTCTGCATAATATCAGATTAATACGTTTATGAAGATCTTAACCGCAAAGTGCAGAAAGCACTCACAAAGCACAAAGTTAAAACCATTTAATCTTTTCTCTGCGATCTTTGAGTAGATTCTTTGTGAACTTTGTGGTTACCGTTTTTCATTTTATGAAATAAAATTGGAATCTGTTTTTTACCTTGCTGTTAATTTGACGTCTTTAATATACAATTCATCATAGTATTTTGATTGATATAGAACTTATACAAGAGTGCAGGGGAGGGAATCTGAGTAATTTCAGAAAACTCATTGAACTGACGGCTCCCTTTGCTTATTCGGTGGCTTTCAGGATGCTCGGAAACGAGGATCAGGCTAAAGATGTTGTGCAGGAAACAATGATAACTATATGGCAAAAACTTACCAGGATTAAATCAGCTGAGGTTTATAAAACCTGGATCTACAGAATTGTTGTTAATAAATGTTATGACCTGATGAGAAAGAGAAAAAGAAATCCGGAAATTGTTGCAGATGATCACTCATGGGAATTGATTGCGAATAAGATTTCAGATGGACCGTCAATGGCTCTGGAAAACATTGAGACTGCACAAATCATCAGCACACTGACGGAGAAACTGAGTTCCAGGCAAAAAGCAGTCTTTGTTCTTTCCGATCTCGAAGGGATGTCAAATGATGAAGTTTCTGCGATTACCGGAATAAGCAAATCAGCCGTAAAAGCTAACCTTTATCTTGCAAGGAAAAATATTTCAGAGAAGTTGGGAAAATATTTATAGGCATGAAACAGGAAAATGAAAATTATAACAAAGTTCTGAATCTCCTCAGGAAATCGGAACCAGTCCTCAATTCAACAGAAGATATTGAAAGGGAAGTGATTAAAAGAGTTATTCAATCAAATCGCATGCAGGTATTTTTTTCAGAGTTAGTGGATTTTCTGTTTAGATGGGTTTACATCGGATGGGTAAGAAAAAGCCTGATTACGGTTTCAATAGCTCTGGTTTTGGTATTTGTTTATCAGCAGGGAATCATACTGAGACGAATTGATATGCTTAGCCACCAGACCATAACAATTGAGAAGGGTAATCTCCCCGGACAAGCGGATGAAATTGAAAAGTTGTTAATGGTATACAAAAATTCAGGGAAAAGATTTTCTTCAAAAACCGTGACGTTTTCAGAAGATCAAATAAAGGAGCTCCTTGAATCTGTAAATGAGTTACAGATAAAATATAAGGATCTTGAAAATCTTATCGATGGAGATCCTGAACTAAAAAAGCTGATTGAAATAAAGCTGATTGAAAAAAAGCTGATCGATAATAATCACAAAAAAACTAATCTCTGAAGCTATGGAAAGAAAATCAGTTAAAATTTTTATATCGTTGTTCCTGGTATTTATGGTATCGTGCAATGAGCCCGAGACAGTTGTAACGGATTATGTACATACCGATGGTTCAATAATGCGTAAAATAGAGATGAAAAGTATCGAAAGTGATGCAATAAAAAGATTTAAGATCCCCGATATTCAGGTCCCACTTGACAGTACCTGGGCATTCAAAGATTCTATTGAGGTAAGTCAAAAAGGTGACACAATATGGATGAGAACAGCAACAAAACAATTTCAGGATGCTGATGAGATCAACCGTGCTTATAAATCAGATTCCGGAGCAAACAAAGATTATTTAAGAAAGGCTGTATTTATTAAAACCTTCAAATGGTTTAACACGGAATTCAGGTTCTCTGAAAATATAGGAAAAGAATTATTATACGGTTACCCGGTTAAGGATTTCCTTAATAAAGATGAACTGCTTTACTTCTATTCACCTGGAGACCTGAAAAATAGTAAAGAGAGTGGACCTGATAGTCTTAGATACAGGGCTTTGAGCGATTCGGTGAAGAATAAAACCGATAAATGGACAGAAAAAAATCTTGTCTCGGAGTGGATTGGAGAATTTTCAAAACTTACTGAAGGTAAAGCAGATAGTGATATGTCGGTTCAATCTTTAAAAGCACGGGAGGATGAGTTTGTGAGAATCACTGAGAGGAATGGAAATAAGCTGGACAGCTTATGGGAACATGGGATAATACTCAGGGAATTTATCGGTGAAGCTAATGCCCTGAAATATAAGGTAGAAGCAGATTCTGCCCTTTCCATAGTTACAAAAAGGATATTTGCTAATTTCAGTGACTATTCCCAAAAAATAGTTATGCCAGGCAAATTGATAGGCACAAATGGATTTATTGACAGCAGTCGTATATTACTATGGCCTGTAAAATCAGACTATTTTTTGACTGAGCCATACGAAATGTGGGCTGAATCAAAAGTACCGAACAGATGGGCGTGGATTCTTTCTGGTTTGTTTCTTGCTTTCGTACTTTCAGGTGTGATCGTTAAGGTCATAAAAAAAGACTGAGATACTCAGTCTTTTTTACGCTTGATTAACCTTAAACCTAACACCCTTAAACCTAACATGCTTAAACCTAAGACCCAAAAAAATTATTCTGAACTATATCTTTATTTAGTGTAATCCTTTAATATCAGCATTAATTTCTGCCGGGTAAAAAATATTCTGCTTTTAACAGTTCCTATTTTAAGACCCAGATCATCTGCAATCTCTTTATATTTGTAGCCTTCAATATGCATTCTGAAAGGGATTCTGAATTCGTCGCTCAGGGAATTAATTGCATTTTCAATTTCAGCTTCAGCATATCTTGACTCGGGAGAAATGAATCCCTTATCATGTGGCTGGTTTATATAATAAAGATCTTGTGTCCCGTCAATAATAGTATTCTCTTTAATATTTCGCCTGTAATTATTAATGAAGGTATTTTTCATTATCGTAAATACCCATGCCTTAAGATTAGTATAATCCACAAATTTGTCTTTATAAGTAATGGCTTTCACATATGTATCCTGCACAAGATCCAGAGCGCTGTCACGATCGGAAGTGAGGCTCATCGCAAATCTTTGAAGATTTGTCTTCATTTCAATAAGGCTATTATTAAATTCAAACTGTGTCATAGCTAATAGTTTTAAATTGTTGAAACAAATATACACAGATAAATAAAGATATGCAAATCTTAATATCTTAATATCTTTATAAATTGTCTGCTTTACAAATAATACATATTTTTATAAGTTTGATAATCAATTAAATGAGTTGTAATTGTGTAGAAAATTCTAAATAAATTATAAATTATAAATTAATAAATAAGTTCTTATTGAAAGAAACATTCGAGTAATGGGTTTTAATAATTTGTTTAAAATCTTTTCTTTTACAAATTTAATTCATGGTTAGACGGGATGGATTAATATAAGGTTAAGGTTAGGTTAAGAGTAAATTAAATTTCAAGGTCGAAGACTAATAGTTTATTTGACCAACTTTTGTAATTTTAAAAAAAATTGATCATGGAGTTCAACATCAAACTTAGCAACAGGCAGATATTAAAAGGCATCATCCAAAGTCCGGGGGAAAGCACAAAAGCCATTATAATTTTGGTTCACGGGCTGGGAGAACATGTTCAGAGATATCTTTACTGGGCTGAGTTATTTAAAAGAGAGGGCATTGGCTTTCTGGGTGTTGATTTGCCAGGACATGGACTTTCACAGGGGAGAAGAGGAAATATTAAAAGTTATGCTTTGGTTGAGGAGATGATTGATGTCTTGTTAAAAAACTGCAAACAGACTTTTCCAGGATGTCCTGTTTACATTTATGGCCATAGTCTTGGAGGGGGTATTGTTCTTGATTATCTTTTACGTAAGAAACCGAAAATTAAAGGAGCAATAGTTACTTCTCCGTGGTTGCGCCTTTCTTTTGAGCCTCCAAAGAGTAAGATTATTATGGCTTCAATAATGAAACATCTGATACCCGGTCTTATCCAGCCTTCGGGTCTTAATGTTAAACATATATCACACGATGAGGCAGTTGTAGAGAGATATAAAAACGATCCCCTTGTTCACAACAAGATTTCGGTTAGCCTTTTTGACGGAGCCATGTCTGCGGCAAAATACTCACTCGCACATGCTTCAGAACTGACAATTCCAACCTTGTTGTTGCATGGTAGTGATGACCTTATAACATCACCGGATGGCAGTCGTGAATTTGCGGAAAAGACGAGTATGGTTCAACTTAAAATATGGGACGGAGGTTATCATGAATTACATAATGAGCCATTCAGGGAAGAGGTATTTAAATATATTCTGAACTGGATCAGAAGATAGTGCTTATTTTACAGATTAAAGATTATGATAACTTATTGAAATATATAACCTTATACTAAGTTGCAATTCAAAATCTGTGACCTAAAAGGGGAATTATAAAATGGAACTAAGAACCACATTTCCTATTGAACCTTCAGGTGATAAAATCACTTACAGCGATAAAGTGATGTTTATAGGTTCATGTTTCGCTTCAACAATGGGTCAGCAGTTGAAGATTGGACATATGCCGGTAATGATTAATCCGGCCGGTGCTGTTTTTAATCCGGTTTCGGTTTGTAATACACTGGATACAATTACAAACAAGAAGGAAATATTCATTGAGGACCTTTATTTTTATGATGGTATGTGGTTAAGTTTCAATCATTATACAGATTTTTCATCTGAGGATCCTTCCGATGTTCTTGATAAGATAAACAGAAAATCAAAAGAAGCATTAGATTTCTTGCAGCAAACCAGATATTTGTTTGTGACTCTCGGCACAGCAAGAGTTTACACATGGAAGGGAACAGATCTTATTGTATCAAACTGCCATAAGATACCGGCTGATAAATTCGAATCAAGGATACTCTCAGTTGATGAAATAATATCTCTATGGATCAGACAACTTGATAAACTTCAATCACTCTATCCGCAATTGCACATTGTTTTTACTATCAGCCCTGTCAGACATTGGAAAGATGGGGCACACGGAAATCAGGTAAGTAAGTCCGTATTATTTTTAGCCGTGGAAGAATTGCTGAAACATAAAATCAGACCAACGTATTTTCCTGCTTATGAGCTGATTATGGATGATCTGAGAGACTACAGGTTTTATAACGATGACATGTTGCATCCTTCGGATTCTGCTGTGAATTATATCTGGGAAGCTTTTTCCAGATGTTACCTTGACAATAACACATTAAATACATGGAAAGAGGCTGTAAAAATAACCAAAGCATTCAACCATCGTATAAATACACAGTCTGAGAGCAAAAGAGAATCTTTTGCTGAACGTATACTTAAGCAGATTTCAGAACTGAAAATCAGAGTTCCGGATATAGACTTTTCAATGGAAGAGGATTATTTTCTCAAAATGAGAAAATCGTAAGAGATTAAATATAAGGCTATTGGCTCAAGTCTTCCTGGTTTATTCCAGAAATGAACAATTCATAACAGATTTTCGATTGTTTTAATAAAGCTGGATGGATCTCTGGTTATTAATAATCTTTCATAAGATTTTTTGGTTGAAAAATTTTCCGGAGAATCTGTAAGGATGATTTTTTTTATCGCAAGTGATTTCCCGATGCTGTTAAAATACCCGATTTTCTTTTCTGCAAAATCAAAAGCGCTTGAATTTACAACCAGGTATTCAAAGGGTTTGATTTTATGAATCTCTATCACTTCAGCAGCAGGAAGGATTCCTCCTGTAAATATTACATCAAATCCACGTTTCTTGAGGGCATATTTATAAAACAGGAAATTGTTATCAGTAAGATTATCAGATGTATTGATCATGGCAACAGAAGGTTTCGATTTGCCCGCAGGAGTCTTAAGAAGGTTATCTTCGATAATAATTATCTGTTTTATTGTATTTCTGACGAATTGTTCCTGGGCTCTTGAGAGACTTCCTGTCTGCCATAGGATCCTGGCTTTTTCAAGCAGAGGATAAAGATAGTGGGAATAGGCATTTTCAATACCCTGATGTTTAATAAATGGTGACAATGCCTCTTTAAACAAAGCCTCATTAAAACGGATGGCTGACATAAGAATTTTTCCCGGCTGAAAATTCTGATCCAGATCATCATGCTTGCTGCTGACAGTCATTACCTGTTGTGTAAGCTCATCTTCGTCGAGTTTTGCAATTTTGGATATCTTCAGTCCATTACGGTTAAGGTATGCTACGTTAAGGATTTTCTTAAGCTCTGATTCACTGTAAGTTCTTATATTTGAGTCTGTCCTGTCGGGCTCAAGTATTTTATACCTCTTCTCCCATATTCTTATAGTATGAGCTTTAATACCAGAGAAATTTTCGAGATCTTTTATTGAAAATACATTTACCCCGTCTTCCATATATAATAGCTTATAAGTAATTTAACAAATGGGTTACATTATAAAATATAAAACAATCATATAAGAGGATTGTTTATTTATCTCATGATAAGAAAGCAAATGAATTGTTATAATCTGCGGAATCTTTCCCAAAAAATTTCCAACAAAAGACGAAAATAATAAAATTTGGTTTATTCAGAAGGCTCTACCAATATTTTTTTTACAACTCTGATCCCGTCGCTGAAGATTATCGTAACAAGGTAGATTCCCCTTTTGGGATTTTCGAGAGAAATTTTAATAAGTTGCTGGGGATCATTATATTGAAATCTGAAAATGTCTTGTCCGATGATATTGGTGACTTTAATAAATGACATATCCTTATCAGTTTTAATAGTGAAGGTATTGTCTTTTACCGGTACAGGATAAATGCTTACATTAATATTAACAGTTTCTCTTAAGAAATCTTTCTGAGCAAGAGCTCTTGCAATACTAACAGAATCCTTCTGACCATGAAGGATTAAGGTGAAAATTAATAAGAAGAAAATGAGTAGACTTCTCTTCATAGATTGCAATTTGCTAACATCTAACAAATATTGTGCTAAAGTTAGTAATAATTTAAAAAAAATGTTCTAAAAGTATTTTTGCTTTTTCAAGATCATCAGGAGTATCAATCCCTATGCTTTCCCATGTTGTTACTGCTGTTCTTATACGATAGCCGTTTTCAATCCATCTGTTTTGTTCAAGTGATTCTGAGATCTCAAGATAGCTTCGGGGGAGTAAAGTTATCTTTTTCAGTGTATCACTCCGGTAGGCGTAAAGACCCAGATGCTTGTAAAAAATATTGCTCTTTGACCATTCACTCTTTTCACAGTCTCTTATAAAAGGTATCGCAGCCCGGCTGAAATAAATTGCATCACCTCTAAAATCTAAAATCACCTTTGGTTGATTGACATTAAAAATATCCTCTCCCGGTTCTACCTTTCTTACCAGTGTAGCTAACTCTACTGTTTCATCGGAGAAGCATTTCATCAGGAGAGCGATCTGTTCAGGTTTAATAAATGGTTCGTCACCCTGAATATTTATTACTACCTCAATTTTATTGCCTGTTTGTCTGTTAATCTTTGTTACAGCTTCTGCACAGCGATCTGTTCCGCTCAGATGATCAGGAGAGGTCATAATAACTTTTCCACCAAAACCTGAGACAGCATCAAAAATCCTTTTATCATCTGTGGCGACCCATACTGATTCGAGTATTTTATTAGCCTGATCGTAGACACGTTGGATCATGGGTTTATTACCAATAAGCACCAGGGGTTTTCCGGGAAATCGTGAAGAACCATACCGGGCAGGTATAATTCCTGTAAATTTCGGATGAGGATCTTTTTTCATATTGCGAATTTACGAATAATGCATTTCCCAATGTTTTAAAAAAACGTTAAATTCGCAGCATTGTAAAATTCGAAATGAAAGATTTGCAAAATATTAAGCAAAGGTTTGGAATAATCGGCAACTATGAAGGTCTTAACAGGGCAATAGACATAGCTGTACAGGTGGCACCTACTGATCTTTCAGTATTAATTACCGGAGAGAGCGGAACAGGAAAGGAAATTTTCCCTCAGGTAATTCATAGCTATAGTACCAGGAAACATGGTCAGTATATTGCTGTGAATTGTGGCGCAATACCTGAAGGAACTATAGATTCTGAACTTTTCGGACATGAAAAAGGATCATTTACTGGAGCATCTGATAGCAGAAAAGGTTATTTTGAGGTTGCAGACGGTGGTACAATTTTTCTTGATGAAGTTGCGGAGTTGCCGTTATCTACACAGGTCCGGCTTCTCAGAGTACTGGAGACAGGTGAATTTATACGTGTTGGGTCATCGAAGGTTCAGAAGACAAATGTGAGGGTTATAGCA
This sequence comes from Bacteroidales bacterium UBA1797, assembly GCA_002319885.1. Taxonomy (GTDB): domain Bacteria; phylum Bacteroidota; class Bacteroidia; order Bacteroidales; family VadinHA17; genus LD21. The sequence continues at coordinate 17,833 of DCFT01000177.1, read as the reverse complement.
GCAAGTAATGTTGAGGTACCAAAAGCAATTGATAATGGTAAATTCAGAGAGGATCTGTTTTACAGGCTCAATACGGTTCCAATAAAGGTTCCTGCCTTAAGAGACAGGGGAGAAGATATCTTTCTTCTCTTCAGAAAGTTTGCAGTAGATTTTGCTGAAAAATACAGAATGCCTGCTATAAGACTCGATTCGGAAGCCAAAAATATTCTTCTTAATTATTCATGGCCCGGGAATGTCAGGCAACTTAAAAATATTACTGAACAAATATCAATAATTGAGAATGAGAGGGATATAGCAGCTAACAATCTACGCACCTATCTTCCTGATTATGGAGGCGTTAAGCTTCCTGCTATTATAAGGAAAAATGATGACAAGTCATTCTCTTCCGAAAGAGAAATATTATACAAGATTCTTTTCGAGATGAAAAGCGATATGAATGACCTTAAGAAACTTGTATTTGATCTTATCAGACACGGAGACATAGATGTTAGTTTCGAGGAGACCAACTCAAGAACAATCAAGAATCTTTTCAGAGAGGTTAAGAAAGAGTCGGAAACTAATAATTCAGATGACGTACCTGCAGATGACTTCTCATTGCACAAGACAATAAATAATATACAGGATACAGAAGAGATAATTGAAGAATCACTGTCTCTGGCCGATAAGGAGGTAGAAATGATTAAAAAAGCTCTTGAGAAATACAATGGCAAAAGAAAAATGGCTGCCGGAGAACTGGGAATATCAGAAAGAACTCTTTACAGAAAAATTAAAGAATATGGTATTGAATCGTAAAAATAATGTAAGACTTAATTCATACAAGCTGTTAACAGTTCTTTTAGCAGCAATTGTTACCCTTCTGTCGGGCTGCACAGTAAAGTATTCATTTTCAGGAGCACATACTCAGGGCTTAAAGACATTCAATGTAGTGTACTTTCAAAACCGGGCTCCTATCGTTCAACCTAATCTCAGCCAAACCCTGACTGATGCTCTTATCGATCAATGCAAGGCTCAGACAAGTATGAAATATGTTACCGATATCGGTGATGCCAGTTTTGAAGGAGAAATAAAGGATTATGGTACAAAACCACTTACTGTTGCTGCAGATGCACAGGCTGCCACTAACAGGTTTTCCATAACGGTACATGTTAAATACACAAATTCTATTGATCCTACCCAAAGTTTCGATCAGTCCTTTACCAGGTATGAAGATTATAGCAGCAATCTCGACCTCAGTGCTGTTGAATCAGATCTGTCGGCTAAAATAGTTGGTATGCTTGTTGAAGATATTTTCAATCAGGCCTTTGTTAACTGGTAGAAGGTATGAACAGAAATGATTTTTTAAATATGATTGAAGACACTGTCACTGTAAATAGCCAGATGATAAGGGAAGTATATGAGCTGGTCGATATTTTCCCCTATTGCCAGACTGCACATATGCTGTTGTTGAAGAGTCTTTACAGAAATGCAGATGTAAAATTCGAGAATCAGCTTAGGAATTCTGCAATTCATACCGGTGACAGGGAAGTATTGTACTGGCTCCTGAAATCACCGGCTTCTTCTGACACAAACGCTGAAGGGATCAATAAGAATATTGAAATAAAGCAAGAAATAGTTACAGACACTCAGCAAACTGTTATTGAATCGGCAAAGAACAGTGAGGATATGATAAATGAAATTGAAAAAAATGCCGAAGAGATCGAATTAAGAGAAACACCCGATATTAAAGGTCAGTCTCAAATGCATTCCGTAATGATTGCAACGGAACCTGATAACTTTGAACCGGCAGAAGTTATATTTCTTATGGAAGAAGATACTTCTTCAACTGAAGAAAAGATATTTTATATGGACCCTGGCTTTTCCATTCCTGAACGTTCAGATCTTCTGGAAATTGATACTGAAGCAGACGAAAACAATTTATCACCGGATATTGAATTAATTCAGGAACCTCCCGATGAGGGCAGGAACGTTTCAAGTAAACAATTGCAGACCGAGCTTATTGATAAATTCATAATTGCAAATCCCAGGATCGAACCACAAAAGGACAAAACTGATGTTTCCTCAGATGATATCTCAAAACCTTTTATAGAAGAATCAGGAGGTCTGGTAACCGAAACCCTGGCTAAAATTTATGTTAGTCAGGGATACTACTCAAAGGCAATCGATATTTATGAAAAATTAAGTTTGAAATTTCCGGAAAAAAGCAGTTACTTTGCGTTTCAAATTGAAAAGGTTAAAGAATATATAAAAAAGTGAACAGATGGGAATTTATATTTTTGTTTCAGTATTAATTATTATAGCATGCATTCTACAGGTATTGATCGTACTTGTTCAGAACTCTAAAGGAGGTGGTCTGGCTGCAAACTTCACGTCAACCGGTCAGTCGATGGGTATCCGTAAAACAGCAGATTTTCTTGAGAAATCTACCTGGACACTTGCCGGTGCGATCCTCATTCTTTGCGTTGTGGCAACTGCTACAATACCTCGTGGCTCTGTTACGGAACATTCCAGAATTGAAAACCAGATAAAAAATACTGTTGACCCGAACGCAATTCCGACTCTGCCAACAGCAGTTCCACCGGCATCTTCTACTCCTCCTCCGAGTGGTCAGACCAAACCTGGTAAATAGATTGTGTAAAAAAATACTTAAGAGTGTCAGTTTGTCACATACTGACACTCTTTTTTTATTAAGAAACACAAAATGACATTTTTTTCAATTTGGCATGGTATATGATCAAAGAGGAAGTCGGAAAATGATGTTTAACTTTAAAACTAGATAAAATGGCACAATTAAAAGGAAAAATTTTGGCAGGTAAGGTTCTTGTTAAACCTAATGAAGCTGAAGAAAAAACTGCAAGTGGAATAATAATACCTGATTCCGCAAAAGAAAAACCACGTCAGGGAAAAGTAATTCTTGTTGGCGTAGCTAAGAAAGATGAAGAGATGGAAGTAAAAAAAGGCGATGTTGTCCTTTATGGTAAATATGCAGGACAAGAACTGACCATAGATGGAGAAGATTATCTTCTTGTTTCACAGACAGATATCCTTTTTATAGCTTAATTTTAGCAAACTTTTAAAAATCAAATAATATGGCAAAAGAGATTAAATTCAATATTGATGCGCGTGCACTTCTTAAAGAAGGCGTTGATCAGCTGGCTGACGCAGTAAAAGTAACATTAGGTCCAAAAGGTCGTCATGTGGTTCTGGAGAAAAAATATGGAGCTCCACAAATCACCAAAGACGGAGTAACTGTTGCAAAAGACATCGAACTTTCCGACCCTTATCAAAACATGGGTGCCCAGATGGTAAAAGAAGTAGCATCAAAAACCGGTGATATTGCAGGTGATGGAACTACCACAGCTACAGTTCTTGCACAATCCATTATTAATGTAGGTCTCAAAAATATTACTGCAGGCGCAAATCCTATGGATATTAAGAGAGGAATTGACAAAGCAGTTGACAAAGTTGTGAAACATCTTGCGTCGCAGGCTAAAGTAATCGGCGATGATCTGAAGAAGATTGAGCAGGTTGCAAGAATTTCTGCCAATGATGATGAAGAGATAGGCAGACTCATTGCTGAAGCTATGGGCAAAGTTCATAAAGAAGGCGTAATTACAGTTGAAGAATCAAAAGGAACAACAACATCGGTTGAAGTTGTTGAAGGTATGCAGTTCGACCGTGGATATATTTCAGCTTATTTCGTAACTAATGCTGAGAAGATGGAAGCAGATCTGGAGAATCCATACATCCTTATTTATGATAAGAAGGTTTCCACAATGAAGGATATGTTACCTGTTCTTGAAGCTACTGCACAAACTGGACGTCCTCTTTTAATTATTTCAGAAGACGTTGAAGGTGAGGCTCTTGCAACACTTGTAGTTAACCGTTTACGTGGTTCACTGAGAGTATGTGCTGTTAAAGCTCCCGGATTTGGCGACAGAAGAAAAGAGATGCTTGAAGACATAGCAATTCTTACCGGGGGAACAGTAATCTCTGAAGAAAAGGGACTGAAACTTGAAAATACAACTCTCGACATGCTTGGAACAGCTGAGAAAGTTACTGTTAACAAAGAAAACACAACAATAGTAAACGGTGCAGGTGACAAAGACATGATCAAAGCACGTGTTGCACAGATCAGACAGCAGATGACAACAACAACTTCTGATTATGATAAGGAAAAACTACAGGAACGCCTTGCAAAACTGGCTGGTGGTGTGGCAGTTCTTTATATCGGTGCTTCATCTGAAGTTGAAATGAAAGAGAAAAAAGACAGGGTTGATGATTCCCTTCATGCAACCCGTGCTGCCATTGAAGAAGGTACTGTTCCTGGCGGTGGTGTAGCATATATTCGTGCAATCAGTGTTCTTGAAGGCTTAAAGGGTGATAATGAGGATCAGACAACAGGTATCGAGATTATTAAACGTGCAATTGAAGAACCTTTACGTCAGATCGCAATTAACGCCGGTAAAGAAGGCGCTGTTGTTGCTCAGAATGTTAAAGCCGGCAAAGGCGACTATGGATACAATGCCCAGACCGATAAATATGAAAAACTTTATGCTTCAGGTGTGATTGATCCTGCCAAAGTTGTCCGCGTTGCTCTCGAGAATGCTGCTTCAGTTGCAGGTATGTTTCTGACTACCGAAGCTGTCATCGTTGATGTAAAAGAAGATGCTCCTGCAGGCCCACCACAGGGAATGGGTGGCGGTATGCCGGGAATGATGTAAGATTATCATAAATTCATTATAGTAGAGACGCCCAATTTAGGCGTCTCTACGTATTTATGACTGTTTACATAATTATATATTTTCATATATTTGCACCTGATTTAAAGAAAGCCTGTTGAATGAACAATATCCGTAATTTCTGTATTATAGCTCATATTGATCATGGTAAGAGTACACTGGCTGACCGGTTGCTTGAGAAGACAAATACTATAACCGAAAGGGAATATCAGGCACAGGTACTTGATGATATGGATCTTGAGAGAGAAAGAGGGATAACTATCAAGAGCCATGCAATTCAGATGGAATATTTTCATGATGGTCAGAAATATATCCTTAACCTGATCGATACTCCCGGACATGTTGATTTTTCGTACGAGGTATCGCGTTCGATTGCAGCATGTGAAGGCGCTCTTCTGGTAATTGATGCTACTCAGGGGATACAGGCACAAACAATTTCGAATCTGTACATGGCTATTGACCATAACCTCGAAATAATTCCCGTTCTTAATAAAATGGATATGGCCAGTGCCATGCCAGAGGAAGTAAAGGATCAGATTGTCGATCTGGTAGGCTGTAAGAGGGAAGATATTATTGAAGCAAGTGCTAAAACTGGGATGGGCGTAGAAAAAATTCTGCGGGAGATCGTTACACGCGTTCCACATCCTTCCGGCAATCCTGATGCTCCCTTGCAGGCCCTCATCTTTGATTCTATATTTAACTCCTTCAGAGGCATAATAGCCTATATAAAAATTGTGAACGGGACTATCCACAGGGGAGACAAGGTAAAATTCATTAATACCGGTCATGAATATAATGCTGAGGAAATAGGAATTCTAAGGCTTAAACCCGATCCCCGTGAGATTATGAGTGTAGGGGATGTTGGATATATTATTACAGGAGTAAAGGTTTCAACTGAAGTTAAAGTAGGTGATACAATTACACAGGTAAAGAATCCCTGCGATAAAGCTATTTCCGGTTTTGAAGATGTTAAACCCATGGTATTTGCAGGAATTTACCCGGTTGATGCAGATGATTACGAGGATCTGAGGATCTCCATTGAAAAGTTACAATTGAATGATGCTTCATTATCATTTATCCCCGAATCGTCAGCTGCCTTAGGTTTTGGTTTTAGATGCGGTTTCCTGGGCTTGCTTCATATGGAAATAATTCAGGAACGTCTCGACAGAGAGTTCGATATGGATGTTATAACCACTGTTCCTAACGTTTCCTTTAAGGCTTATACAACAAAAGGAGAAGAAATAGATGTACATAATCCGTCGGGACTGCCACCAGTAAATCACCTTGAGCGTATTGAAGAGCCATATATAATTGCACAGGTAATAACTTTATCTGAATATGTAGGTTCCATTATGAACCTTTGTATTGACAGAAGAGGAGTTCTTAAAAACCAGGTCTATCTTACACGCGACAGGGTTGAACTGACATTTGAGATGCCACTTGCAGAAATTGTATTCGATTTCTATGACAAACTAAAAAGTATCTCTAAAGGTTATGCTTCATTTGATTATTATTATACAAACTATCAAAAGGCTGATCTCGTCCGGCTTGATATACTTTTAAATGGTGAAATGGTAGATGCTCTTTCCACTCTTATATACAGAGGACATGCATACGAATTTGGCCGTAAGATGTGCATAAAATTAAAAGAGCTGATACCTCGTCAGCAGTTTGATATAGCAATACAGGCGGCTATCGGAGCTAAAATTATTTCCCGTGAAACCGTTAAAGCAGTCAGAAAGGATGTTACTGCCAAATGTTATGGAGGTGATATCACAAGAAAAAGAAAACTTCTTGAGAAGCAGAAGAAAGGGAAAAAACGCATGAGACAGGTTGGCAATGTTGAGGTTCCGCAACAGGCTTTTCTTGCGGTTCTTAAACTTGATTAAATATTTGGCATGTAGGGACGTTGCATGCAACGTCCCTACATGGTAATTAACTGATTAGTTTATAGCCTCTGCCGTGAACATTCAGGATTTTTACCGAAGGGTCTTTCCTTAAATATTTTCTTAATCGTGTAATATACACATCCATACTTCTTGCATTAAAATAGTTATCATCAATCCAGATGGTTTTTAATGCAAAATTCCGTTCCAGTATCTCATTCCCATGACGGCATAGCAGTTCCAGAAGTTCTGATTCCTTAGTAGTGAGTTTTAAAACATGGTCTTTGAAAACAAGCATTTGTTTCAAAGGATTAAACGAATATTCACCTATAGTGTATGAATCATCTTTTTTATTTACACGAGAAACGGTCGTTCTTCTTAGAATGGCTTCAATGCGGTAAAGAAGTTCTTCCATTGAAAAGGGTTTTGTGATGTAATCATCAGCTCCCGATTTGAAACCTTCAAAGATGTCTTCCTTCTGGTTCTTTGCTGTGAGAAATATAATCGGCACCTCCGGCTTTTTAAGACGAATCTCTCTTGCGAGAGTGAGACCATCCATTTCCGGCATCATTATATCGAGGATACAAAGACCGAATGTTCCTGCCAGAAAGGCTTCAAGAGCAAGTAGGCCATTTACATACAGAGAAGTCTCATAGTTTTTAGCTGTAAGATAATTCCGTAATAAGATGCCGAGGTTGTTGTCATCTTCTGCAAGTAGGATTCTGATATTAGCCATTTAGATTAATTTTAATTTTAACTGTTCGGGTTAAACATGAACCAAAACACTGTGAACGCTAGACTGGATATATTTTTTTAATCATAATAACTGGTATATACAGATATTATTTTAATCTGCTAAGCGGAAGAAATATTATGAATTTTGTTCCTTTGTTTACCTGACTTTCAGCTTTTATTGATCCGTTATGTTCTTCGATAATTTTCTTTACATAACTTAAACCGAGACCAAACCCCTTAACGTTATGCACATTTCCTGAATGTACCCTGTAAAACTTGTCAAAAATTCTTTTCAGGTTTTCTTTACTGATACCTATCCCTTTATCTTCAACTGTTATCAAAATACCTTTTTTATTATTCCGCGTTGAGATTGTTATATCAGGCTTATCCCTCGAATATTTAATGCTATTATCAATGAGATTTGAAACTGCGTTTAAAAAATGAACCTCGTCGATATAAACATCAGTTCTTTCTGCCTGAAGATCTGTTGTGATTCTTCCTTCACGATTCCGGATCTGAAGAGCGAAATTTTCCACAGCTTTCTCAATAATGCTATGAACATTCATTTCAACAAGGTTAAGTCGCATCTTTGTTCTTTCAAATATAGCCATCTGAAGAACTTTTTCAACCTGGAATTTCAGTCTCATGCTTTCATCTGAAATGATTTTTGACAAGTTGTCAATGTTTTTATCTTTATCGGCAATGGATTTATCTGCCATCATCTGGGAAGCAAGAGATATTGTTGAAATAGGTGTTTTAAGTTCATGAGTCATATTATTAATGAAATCGTTTCTTATCTCTGAGATCTTTTTCTGGCGGAAGATCACTATGAATGTTCCGGTTGAAAGAATAAGCAGCAAGAAGGAAAAGAGCAAAGTTATTATTCCGAGTTTTCCTATCTTCTCAAACTTATACTGATTCTCCTGGAGACAATATAAAACAAGCTGATTCTGACTAGGTACCGGGTCATTTGGGAAAAGTTGAATTATAAACTTATTTGTTCCGGGCTTATCGTTAAATCCTTTTGTTTTCCATATACTTCCGTATCGTCCCGATTGTATTGAAAATTCAAAATCGAGATATATTCCTACATTATTAAGTGCGGTCCGAAGTTCATTTTTGAGCTTTTCGGGATTAATTCTTTCTCTTATATCGGGTTTATTGCGAAGAATTTTGTCCATTATCTTTTCAAGGAAAACGATTTTATTGGTAACCCGGCCTTTTATTTCCGAATTTGTGATTTGCGATGAAGGCTCAGTTGATTCGTCACCGGGGAAGGGAGTGGCATTTTCTGATGAAAGGAATATCTTATGCCCTGAGCTGGTTATAGCAATTGGCTCATTAGGATTATTCAGACCGTACATCTCAAGGAGTGCTGAATTGGGTTGATAACCCTGTAGCTTTCTTGCCAGGGGAGAATTGGCAGGGACAATTGCAGTGACTGAATCTGTCGATTCAGGATCAATTTCCTCGACGATATTATTTATTAATTCTTTTTCCTCGAGATTAAGAACAACCGACTCAAGAGCTTTATTAGCAAGATAACGGAATTGTTGATCGGTCATAGCAATTGCGCCGCGGATCCAGTATAGTTGTATTAATACCAGGCCCGAAATAGCCAGAAAGAAAAAGATGGCCAGCAATACAATGGTTATCCGTTTCATGCAAATACAAAAGTACTTGTATAAATTTTATATTGTTACTTGTTAACGTTCTTTAACAACTGAAGCAGATTTGCCGATTCTTCCTCAAAACAGAGTAGTATGATAAAAAATAAATTTTAACATTTCATTAAATTATTGTTAATTCTCAACTGTTTAGGGAAAATTATTTTTTTATTCCGTGAATGCGTTTTATATTTGTAAAGGATTTGGCACGATATTTGAATTACAAAAGATATAGGTTTTTTTCATAGGTTAGGTTAGTTTTAGGGTTATCAAAACTGTGGGCCGCAATCGCGGCCCACTTCTTTTTTATTCTTTACTGCTGAGAGTTATAACTTTTATAACATTAAGATCTTTTTCTCTCGCAGTATGATAGATGCGCTTTCTGATAAAACCTGATTTACTCCCCTGAATCCAGGTTAGATTTATTACAAATGAGGAACCATCCTTAAAAATCAGTTTTACCTTTTTTTGTCTTGAAGGCATTACCAATTCTTTGATGTTATTCCATGGAAATGTATGATCAGCCGGCTTAATTACGCCGTATTTATACTCTATTTTATCATTATCAATCAAAAAGAACATACCTGATCCCTTGAAAGTGGCTAATATGGCTATTATGCCAACAACAAGACTTATTCCGAAAGGCGCAACCGAGAGGATAACCGGAATGCTTTTTTGTCCTAACAGGAGATTTACTACCAATATGTATCCTCCAGCTACAAAGAATAGTGCAGCGAAAATCCATAAAAGGATTTTTCCTTTTTTAGAAAACTCCTCTTCTGACAGATTGTAATATGTGCTTTCCATACTCTATTGAGTTAAGTGATGTAAGTTCTTATCTTTTATTTTACTAATATCAATGTTAAAAATTGCAGTAATAGTATCAATTTCCCTTAGATCTGAGGTAATAGAGTTAAAGTTGACATCCTTTTCAGAAGTCTGTATCTGCAAGAGATAATCGACATTTTTTAGTTTATTCAGAAAAAAGTTTTTGTCAGAACGATTTGAAATAAGGGTAATTCTGAGATCCGAATTATCTTCATTATATGAGAACCTGCTGAACGAAAGTTCAGATTTGTCAGCCCCAAAGAGTCTGATAGGGGATATGTTTTTCAGAGAAATCCTGAATTTATTATTTAGTGAGAGTGATATCTTGTAATCGGGTTCGGCAGAAACAATCCCAAGCAGGATGTATTCATTATTCTGTTCAACATCAAGTTTTACCCGTGTGACCTTTTGAGTGCTCTTCATCTCTCCTTACTGAAAATGATAAAGTTATGAAAAAAAGGAGACGGAGATACTTAACTGCTGAAATTATCTTTTAGCTTTTTCCAGGCTTCACTGGCTGCTTCCTGTTCAGCCTCTTTCTTCGATGATCCGTGACCTTCACCGAACTCCTGTCTGTCGATAAAAAGAGTGGTTGAGAAGACTGATTTTTTTAGATTGAAATCATATTCTTCATTATATGTAAAGATCAGATTTGATTTATGCTTTTGAACCCATTCAAAAACGAGACTCTTATAATCAGAGTCTGTTTTAACTATAAGATTCAGGTCGAGGTATTTATTAAGTACTTGTTTTATAAAAAGTTTCTTGGTCTTTCTAAACCCTTTGTCAAGAAATACTGATCCGATAAGCGCTTCAAAGGCATCTCCGTAAAGATTATTTGTAATATGTTGTGAACTGATTTTGCTTATGAGGATTTTGTTAATCCCCATGGAGACTGCTAGCTGATTAAGCACGTCACGATTTACTATTCGTGAGCGGATTTTTGTAAGAAAACCTTCATTGGCGTCGGGGAATTTTTCGAACAGATAATCGGAAAGGATTGCATCAAGCACTGCATCTCCAAGGTACTCAAGCCTTTCATTATTCACTTTTTTGCCGTTTGGGAGAATAAATGTTGCTGAACGATGGATGAAAGCAATTTCATATAATTCAAGATTACCGGGACTGAATCCCAGAATCTTTTGTAAACGGGAACCAAATTCGCGTTTATTCAGTAAGTAGGTACCGTTTGTTTTTTTCCCGAATAGCGACACTAAACTTCAGCTTTTTTTATAACGACAGAAGCGTTATGTCCACCGAAACCAAAAGTATTACTTATTGCAACATTAACTTTCCTGTGTTGTGCTTTGTTGAGTGTTAAATTCAGGTTCGGATCAATATCCGGATCAGGAACCTTGTAATTTATGGTAGGAGGAACAATATCATGAACAACAGACATTATTGCAGCAATAGCTTCAATAGCACCGGCAGCACCAAGAAGATGCCCGGTCATGGATTTTGTCGAACTGATATTAAGTTTGTATGCATGTTCACCAAAAACATTTACAATAGCCTTTGCCTCAGAAATATCGCCCAAAGGTGTTGCAGTACCATGAACATTGATATAATCGATCTCCTCAATCCTCAGGTTGGCATCAGCAACGGCAAGTTTCATTACATTACGCGCCCCAAGTCCTTCAGGATGCGGAGCTGTCATATGATAAGCATCAGCAGTTAACCCGGTTCCAACCAGTTCAGCATATATTCTTGCACCTCTGGCTTTTGCATGTTCATATTCCTCAACAATTAAAGAACCTGCACCTTCTCCCAGAACAAATCCGTCTCTGGTTTTATCAAAAGGTCGTGACGCAGTTTGAAACTCAGCATTATTAGTGGAGAGAGCTTGTAAGGCATTAAAACCACCAATTCCCGGTTCATTTATACTGGCTTCAGAACCACCGGTAACAAAAATATCTGCTTTCCCCAATTTTATATAATTGACGGCATCAATTATAGAGTTTGTGGAAGAAGCACATGCCGATACTGTAGCAAAATTTGGTCCACGAAAACCATATTTTATGGAGATTGCCCCGGCAGCAATATCTCCAATCATTTTAGGGATAAAGAAAGGACTGAATCGGGGTGTCCCATCCCCAAGGACATAACTTTTGATAGCCTGAAAAAAGGTTTCAATTCCCCCGATACCTGAAGCCCATATTACGCCAACCCTGTCTTTATCGATTGTACTAAGGTTTAACCCTGAATCAATCAGCGCCTCATCAGTAGCAATGAGTGCATACTGTGAATATAAATCCAGTTTATTAGCTTCCTTTCTGTCAAAATACTTTGCAGAGTCGTAGTCCTTTAATTCACATGCAAATTTTGTTTTGAACTTTTCAGTATCAAACCGCGTAATCATCACTGATCCGCTGACACCATTCTTTAATCCATCCCAATATTCATGCAAATTATTACCTAAAGGAGTTAAGGCTCCTAGTCCTGTTACTACAACTCTTCTCATAAATGATTTTTTAAAGATGCAAATTATTTTGCATTCTCTTCAATGTACTTGATTGCATCACCAACTGTGCCGATGGTTTCTGCCTGATCATCCGGAATTCCGATATTGAATTCTTTTTCGAACTCCATGATTAACTCTACTGTATCAAGGGAGTCCGCACCTAAATCATTGGTGAAACTGGCTTCAGGAGTAACCTCTGATTCGTCTACTCCAAGTTTATCAACTATAATTTCCTTTACTCTTGTGGCAATGTCCGACATAATAATAAATTTTAATTAATATTAATTTTTGAACATGCAAAGAAATATATTTGTACCATATTTTTCAAGAGTTTTGATGTTTTTTTATTTATGAAACAGTTTAATGTGTTGATAATTAGAAAAATAATCTTACTTTAAGGGATTATTAAAAATAGTTGACAAATATGCTAATTATCAAAATATGAGGAACATAGCTATTTTGGCCTCCGGTACAGGAACCAATGCTGAAAACATAATTAAATACTTTTCGAACAAAAATACAGCCAAAGTAAGTCTGGTTTTGTCAAATAAGCGTCAGGCTCCGGTTTTAAAAAGGGCTGAAGCAAATAATATCCGTACTGTTTTTTTCGAACACAAAGAATTTTATGTCACAGGGAAAGTGCTTCGATACCTTTTACTGTATAAAATAGACTTTATTGTACTGGCCGGATTCCTATGGCTTGTACCTGAAAATATCATAGATAAGTATCAGGGCAGAATAATTAATATTCATCCTGCTCTTTTACCTGCTTACGGAGGTAAGGGGATGTATGGGGAAACAGTTCATAAGGCAGTAATTGCAAGCCACGATAATGAATCAGGTATCACAATACATTACGTAAATAAATTTTACGATAAGGGCGACATAATTTTTCAGACCCGTTGCAAAGTTGATCCTACTGATTCACCTGCTTCGCTTGCAGAAAAAATTCATGCTCTTGAATATTTGCACTATCCGAAGGTAATCGAAGGACTTGTGGAAAAGTTGCCTGATTTTTTAATTAAAGGTCCCGAGGAGGTCTAAAACAACAGTTTTTATTTTCTCAAATTTTTCCTTATTTTCCTCAGAAATCGGTTCTACCGGTGGCGCATCAACTTTCAGAGGATCGACAGGTGATCCGTTCTTATAAAACCTGAAATCGAGGTGTGGTCCTGTTGACAGCCCGCTGTTGCCAACATAACCTATGATATCACCCTGTTTAACAAATTTACCGGGTGCAACGCCTTCTCCAAATCTGCTCAAATGCATATATCCGGTGGCATAAACACTATTGTGTTGTATTTTGACCATTCTACCTGAACCTCCTTCGTTAGTTGCTGAAATAATCCTTCCATCACCAATTGAATGCACAGGAGTTCCAACCGGAGCAGCATAATCAACTCCATAATGTGGACGAACGATCCTCAGAATAGGATGCATTCTGGCTGAGGAAAAATGAGAGCTTATTCTTGAAAACTGCAATGGCGCTTTAAGAAATGCCTTCCTCAGGCTGTTCCCGTCGACATCAAAAAATGATTCCTTGCCATCCTGAATGAAAGGGATCGCAGTTATTGAGGATCCGGTCCTGTTAAACTGAGCTCCATAGATCCTCCCGGTGCCATATGATTTACCGTCAATGAAAAACTCTTCATAAATAACCTTGAAGTTATCTCCTTTCTGCAATCCGAAAAAATCTACTGTCCAGGCGAAGATCTCTGACATATCACCGACTAGTTCTTTATGTAGTCCCCCGTTGACCATAGCATCCCAGAGTGAGGTTTCAATAGTACCAGATGAATATTTGATTTCACTTACAATTTTTTTCCGGAATGGTGTAATATTCAATGAATCATTAAAACTGAATATGTAACAGGTCGTCGGATCATGCTCGTAAACAAGGTACCTTGCCCTGGCATCGCTGTCTCTGTCGCAAAAAAGGATATAATTGTTTCCTGACCTGATTTTTCTTACATCAAAAACTGATTTGGAGTTTCGTGTGACCTGGTCGATCTCCTGCATGGAAACACCATGTTTGAGGAGAATTTCTGAAAGGAATCCGTTTCTTTTAATATTACCTGATATAAGTTCGAAGGAATCAATTGGAATACCGTACATAAAAACCGAACTGTCAGGCTGTTGCCTTGCTAATGTATCTGCCTCAACCTGAAGGGAATCAGATTTTTCATTAACTGAATTGTGACAAGAAATTAAAATAAAAACGAATAGCAGAAATATTAAGGTTCTCGAGTTGATATACATAATTTTATTCGATTTTTTCTTTGTTGATGACTTTTTATGAAATTCATTAGTTTCACTGGTTGTTTACCATCTTCTGCCGGAAATCAGTAAAAGGCATGAAATGTTTTTTTACCCTTTGTGTTACTTTGTGCCTTATTTTGAGATCCTTTGTAGTAAAGTATTATCTTGTTTTACCACAAGGGGGCATTATGACCAACACTTAGGTCCACAAAGGAATTAAAAAATTGTCTGTTATGTAATTTGCGGATCAATGATTAACATTTTATGACAATATTGACAATGCGGTTAAGAACCACTATTATGTTCGACGGAGTGGCAGTTCCTATCCATTTCTTTGTCCTTTCATCAGCCATAACAATATTTATGATCTCCTCTTTTGTCATACTTACAGGCAGTTCAATGTTAAACCTCATCTTTCCATTAAATGAGACAGGATAACTGAAAGTATCTTCTTTCAGATACTCTTCATTAAACTGTGGCCAGGGTTCATAAGCAAGAGATTTTTCATTGCCAAGATATTGCCACAGTTCCTCGGCTACATGTGGTGCAAACGGTGATAGAATCATAGTAAAAATTCTGGCTGAATCTGATGAGATTTTGCCCTTCTTTGTCGCAAGATTTAGAAAGATCATCATTGCAGAGATTGCCGTATTAAAATGGAGGTTCTCAATATCCCACTCAACCTTTTTGATAGTCTGGTGAAGTCCTTTAAGTATTTCCGGATCTTCCGGTCCGTTAAAAATATTTTCAGGATTGGAAATAAACCTGAAAGTTCTTCCAAGAAATCCAAAAACGCCTTTTACCCCTTTCTCATCCCAGGGTTTTGTGACATCAAGAGGACCCATGAACATTTCATAGAGTCTCAGGGAATCAGCACCATATTTTGATGTAACATCGTCGGGATTTACCACATTTTTCAGTGATTTTGACATTTTTGCGACGATCTGCTTCAGTTCGGCTCCTGTGGCTTTATGAAAGTATTTGCCATCACGCTCCACTACCAGATCTCCTGATATTTTAGAACCGGATTCTGATTCATAGGCAGAGGCAAGGATCATTCCCTGGTTGAATAATCTCTGATATGGTTCATCAGTTGAGACAATCCCGAGGTCAAATAATACCTTATGCCAGAAACGACTGTATAAAAGGTGAAGAACAGCATGTTCAGCGCCACCGATATACAGATCAACCGGCATCCAGTAATTTTCTTTTTCCTTATCAAAAATCTGCTTGTTATTTTTTGGGTCAATGAAGCGCAGATAATACCAGCACGACCCTGCCCATTGAGGCATTGTGTTAGTTTCCCTTCTTCCTTTCCGACCTTTTTTATCTGTGACGTTTAGCCACTCCTCCGAGTTGGAGAGAGGCGATTCTCCTGTTTCTGACGGAAGATAGTTTTTAAGCATAGGGAGTTCCAGAGGAAGCTCATCATCGGTCATCACAGTAACTTCACCATCTTCCCAGTGAATTACAGGAAATGGTTCTCCCCAGTACCTCTGCCTGCTGAAAAGCCAGTCTCGGATCTTATAGTTGACCTTTGATTTACCCAGCTTTTCTGACTCAAGCCAGCTGGTTATTCGTGCGATCCCGGCTTCCTTATTAAGCCCGTTTATGTCAATACCTGTTGCAGTATCGGAGGAGTTAATATATTTACCGTCTTCAGTCCAGCATTCACGGCCTTCAATAATCTTCTTTTTTTGTTCGGGATCAGTAACATCAGGATCCTGGATACAAATTATCGGGAGCTTGAATTTCAACGCAAATTCAAAGTCTCTTGTATCGTGAGCCGGTACTGCCATAATCGCACCTGTCCCGTAACCTGTTAATACATAATCAGCTACCCAGATAGGGATCAATTTTTTATTTACAGGATTGATAGCATATCTCCCTGTAAAAACACCGGTTTTTTCTTTTGCAAGATCAGTCCTGTCAAGGTCCGATTTAAGAGATGTTGCCTTTATATAATCTTTAACAGAATTCTTATAGTCGTCTGTTGTAATTGAACCGGTCAGAGGATGCTCAGGTGCAATTACCATATAGGTTGCTCCAAACAGGGTGTCGGGCCTTGTGGTGAAGACGGTCAGGTCTGAATTCAGTCCCTCAATTTTAAAATCAACTTCAGCACCGGTTGAACGACCTATCCAGTTACGTTGCATATCTTTAATTCCTTCAGGCCAGTCAAGCTTATCTATGCCTTTCAGCAATCTTTCTGCATATTGAGGTATGCGCAGCATCCACTGTTTAAGGTTTCTCTTCTCAACCCTGTTACCGCATTTCTCATGAGAACCATCATTCAAAACCTCTTCATTTGCACAAACTGTGCAGCAATGTGGACACCACCATACCTGGGCATTATCGTAATAGGCTAATCTTTTTGAATTAATATATTTTACTTTTTCTTTATCAATTAATTCTGATGGGATTATTAATTCGGATATTGGTCTGCCTTTCTGCAAAGTTTCATCAAACCAGGTATTATAGAGACGGATGAAAATCCACTGTGTCCATTTAAAATATTTTGGATCGGTGGTATTTATCTCTTTATCCCAGTCATAACTTAATCCAAGTTCTTTAATCTGCCTTCTGAAGGTATCACAGTTATTCTTTGTAGTAATTGACGGATGTGTTCCAGTTTGAATTGCGTATTGTTCTGCCGGAAGGCCAAATGCATCCCAACCCATAGGGTGCAGGACATTGAACCCTTTCATCCTCTTGTATCTGCTGAAAATATCCGTTGCAGTGTATCCTTCAGGATGACCCACATGAAGCCCTGCTCCCGAAGGATAGGGGAACATATCGAGGATATAGCACTTCTTTGGATTGCTTAAATCTTCCGGAGTTTTAAATGTCTTATTATCTTCCCAGTATTTCTGCCACTTTTTTTCGATCTCGTGAAAATTGTAGTCCATCTTGCTCTTAGCTTAAAAGTTATAACCCGGATTTTAAGATGGCAAAAATAGAAAATCTTTGGCAATTATCATTGGGGATGAAAGCATTTAACCACAAAGTACACAAAGGGAACCGCAGAGTACTCAAAGTTCAGTTTCTTTGTGACCTTTGAGAATTCTTTGTGCTCTTTGTAGTTAATGGATTTCATTTTTATTCTTATCATTAAGTTGTAAAACCCGGCTTTTGGTTATACTTTTGCGGTATTGATCCGGTCCCCGTAGTTCAATGGATACCTGCCTGCCGGTAGGCAGGGAATGACAGATTCCATTGAAGGTTTGGGTTTAAAGTATTGGTCCCGTAGTTCAATGG